>JBKDZN010000043.1:0-16517 GCA_047971245.1 Acidimicrobiales bacterium | reverse complement strand
GCCCGGGCGAGTATCAGGGTGAGATGGCCGTCGTTGCCGATGTTGTAGCTCGACACCAGGTCCCATCCTTGGGCCGATGCCTGGTCGAGGGCATCGAGCATCGACGTTCCCTCGTCCAGGTCAACCCCTGCTCCGGCTTCGACCACCTGGTTGTTCGCTGGGTTCCTTCCGAAACCCTTGCACCGGATGAGCACCGAAGTGTGTTCTTTTCGCACATGATCAGTCACGAGAAGGTCCATTCTTTTGGGAAACGATGAGAGAGGATATGGCTACGATGGCGACGGCGAAGGGTCCGTCGCGCCGGACAATGCGCCATACCGCACCGAATTGTAGATACCTGCCAGTTCGTCGAGGTCGAAATCGCCGAGCATGGGCTGCCCGGCGCCCCAGGTCCGCTGGGCATGAGCGGCCACGTCGAACGGGTCGGGGCGAACCACATCAGGAGGTGGTCGTTCGCCACGGAGATGGCGGGCGATGGCGAGAGGGTCGCCGGGGAGCAAGCCGAGCGATCGGTTGACCCGCTGGATGATGGAGCGTTGGCCGACCCGCTGGTCGCCGGCATCGATCGCCAAGAGTATCGCGGGAAGCAGCATCAGATTGGCGTCGATCTTCGAGACCGGAACCCGGTCGGTCAAGGCAGTCGCCAGGTACCAGAGTCGGCTCGAATAGGGGTCGCGTCCGGCCAGACCGAACCCCAACCGGGTGGATGCGCTCCGCAGCGATACCTCCAGCCGCTCCTCCCCGCGAAGCGGCCGTTCACGGCCAGTACGCAGCAACCGGTCGAGGTGGCGGAGTTCATCCAGGATCACCTCGTCGGTCATGGCCACCCCAGGGTTCCCCCGCAGTAGCGGGCCGAGGTAGCGGAGCATGACCTCCACGATTCCGGCTTCGACCAGTCCGGCCGGAAGCGATGCGGTGAGATCAGGGTCGAGGACGGCCACATCGGGAACGAGCCGTTCGCCGAGCACGATCCGCTTGGTCCCGTCGCGGACCATGCACGCCACCGGGCTGACCTCCACACCGGTGCCCAGCGTGGTGGACATCGCCACCACGCGAAGGCGGCGGAGATGTCGGTCGGGCAGGGGCCGGAACCCGGCCGCTGCCCGGCCCTCAAGGCACCGTAGCCGTCGACGTTCATTGGCCGCGATCAGCGACGCCAGACGGGCGATGTCGGTGGCGGTACCTCCGCCCACGACGACGACCCGTTCGGTACCGGCGTGGCGGAGCCGGTCACCGAGCGCGAGGAGGCCGAACCAGTCGTCGTCGCCGGGCCCGACCGGAACGGTCAACCCGACCCCGGTCGCTGCGTCCAGGACCCGGGCCACGGGGTCGACCGAGGCGAGGGCCCGGTCGAACACCACCGCCAGGGTGGAACGGTCCCGGCGGGGCAGGTGGCGAATCCACTCGAAGGCCTGGCCCCGCCCGGCGATCAGCTCGGCGTTGGTACGCCAGCGAAGCACGGCACCGCTCCCCTCGCGTCCTCGGCGCTGAACCGGTCGAGGCCGTCGACGACCGCAGTGACCAGTACGTCGATGTCCGAAAGGCTCGACACGACCGGGGGGATCAGCTGTACCCCACCGGGAGCCGGGTACACCCAGGCCCCGGCCTGCCGGATGTGTTCGACGACCCGAGCCCGGGCGTCCTGACCGATCGCCTCGCCGTCAGATCCGATGAGCCGCAGCGACCGGAAGCAGCCTCGGCCCTGCTGACCGGCGACGAGCGGATGGCCCTGCAATCCGTCGAGGGCACGGCCCAGGTGGTCACCGGCCCGGCGCGCTGCGGCCCCGACCACAGGGTCGCGGACCAGGTCGACGACGGCCATGATCGCCGCACAACTCGGGGGAGAGCCACCCTGGGTCTCCCCGTGCACGAACATCGAGTCCGCGGTTACGAACGGTTCGGTTAGCCGATGCCCGAGCACGATGGCCGCCGCGCCACACGCCCCGTTGGTCAACCCCTTGGACACGATGGTGGCGTCGGGCCGGTCCGGCCAGGTATCGGTGGCGAACCGGTCGCCGGTGCGGAGGAATCCGGTGGCGACCTCGTCGGCCACCACCAGATAGCCGCCGTCATCCCGTCCGGCCAGGATCGCGTCGATCAGGTCGGACGCCACCGGCACCGTCCCATTGCCGAGTACCGGCTCGATGACGAAGGCGGCGATCCGTGAGCCCTGACGGTCAAGCAGACGGTGCAGGGCAGTGACGTCGTCGGCGGGAATGTGACGGATCAGGCGCTGATCCACCTTGTACATCGGCTGCCCAAGATCATCGCCCGACACGGCGATGCTGCCGTAGGTCTGGCCGTGGTAGCTGTTCCGCAGGCCCACGATGAGGTCACGACTCGGCTCACCCCGAAGGGCCGCCCACTGGCGGGCCAGTTTCATCACCGCGTCGTTAGCGGCGCTACCCGAGGTCGAGAACAGTACGTGACCGTAGTGGATCGGGTCCATCAGCCCGGTTAGGGCCTCGGCCGCCTGTTCCGCCCAGGGGTGAGCGGTCCTGAACAGGGGCAGGTA
The DNA here is from genome assembly GCA_047971245.1 of Acidimicrobiales bacterium. Taxonomy (GTDB): domain Bacteria; phylum Actinomycetota; class Acidimicrobiia; order Acidimicrobiales; family SZUA-35; genus CADEDH01. The sequence continues at coordinate 14,002 of JBKDZN010000043.1, read as the reverse complement.
GGTGACGCTCCGGGTCGCTTCGGCCACGGCGTCGGCCACAGCCCGGTTCCCGTAACCAAAGTTCACGTTCCACAGCCCGCTCCGGCCGCACTGGGCTTCGACCCCGTCGGCGAACCGGACTCGAGTGCCCTCGGCGTCGACTACGGTCTCGCCCGGCCGCCCAAACTGGGAGGGGGGCACCAGGTAGGTCCACAGCCGGCCCCGGGAGGTCGCCGCGATCGGTGCGTTCATCACCGTGGTCATGGTGTCGGCCTCGTCGTCTCCACGGCCCGGACCACACGGTCTGGCAGTTGCTGCACCGTCCGTACCGCGGTGACCTCCAGCCCGGCCTGTTCGCACTCGCCCACGAGCTGGTCGGGATCGAGCAGCTTCACCTCGGTGGTGTACAGGGCCCGGCGGCCCCGGGGCCCGAGCGGCTGATGGAGAATCGACACGGTCCGGATCCCGGCACCATGGTCGACCCGTTCCAGAAAGACGAACAGGTCGGTCTGGCCGTGGTACGGGGCGGCGATCACGGTCTCGTGTTCGTCCACACCGTCGCCGTCGATCTCGAGCACGGAGAACACGAAGCGCCCGCGGTCGGTCAGGTGGGTGCGGGCGTTGGTGAACATCGCCTGTCGAGCGTCGTCGGGAAGTACCGTGATCGACGTGATCCCGCAGTAGACGAGATCGAACCGCTGCTCGCAGCGCAGCCCGGCCATATCCGCTTCGACGAGCTCGAGGCGGTCGACGAGCCGAGGCCGGCCCGCGACCCGTTCCGCGAGCAGCTCGATCATGCGGGGGGCGTTGTCAACCCCGACCACCCGGTGTCCGGCGGCCAGGAGTGGGAGCGTCAACCGGCCGGAACCGCAGGCGAGCTCCAGGATCGGGGTGGAAACCCCGCGGGCCATCCTGACGACCTCATTGATCTCACTCCGGTCGGTGGCGGAGACCGCGTCGTAGGTGTCTGCCCCGTCCCGGTAGAGGTCGCCGACCATCAGATCGTCGACATCGCGCACGAGCGAGGCGGCGGTGTGGTGGAGTTCAGCGGTGGCGAGCATCGGAACCCTCCCCGCCCACGATGCCGCGACCGACCAGCTCAACCATCGTGGCGTTCAACCGGGCCGACAGTTCGGGTTCGCCGCCGGGATTGAGCGCGGCGAGCACACGGTCGGGGTCACCGGTGGCCTGCAGCACGGTCAGGCAGTCGGCGGCCTGGTGGCCAATGGAGAACGACCGACCCGCCGGGGTGGTCACGTAGGCCCGTTCCCGCTCCCGTACCACCAGCGCCTCGCCCGACGCACCCGCTGAATCGGCGAGTTCGGGTCGGACGGGGGGCCCGAATCCGTCCACGCTGAGCTGGGTGCCGTCCCGCAACGTCAGGGTCCGCAGCACCCCGAGGGCTTGGAGGTAGCGGGACAACCACGGGCGGGCCCGGCAGCCCTCCCGAACCAGGTCGGCGTGGAGCACGTCCCCGAGGTGCAGCTCGGTGCAGCCGTCCGACGATGAGGCCCGGAACCGTTCGGCGATGCTGGGGTAGCCATCGTCGACATGGCCGAGCGGCGTCCCACCCGGGGCGATACCGACCTGGCCGTCGGCGGCGATGTGGATGTTGCCGAGGCCGACGCAGGGTCGATGGCCGCCCAGGGCACAGTGATCCGCCAGTTCGACCAACGGGTGGATGAGCATGTCGGGGAACTCCCCGGTGGCCCGGGCCCGGTCCGCGTCTTCGAAGTAGAGTTCGGCGTCCTCGTCGGAGGTGAGCCGCAGCACGGTTGGGCCGAGCACGGGCACGAACGGGCCGACCGCGTACTCGAGTGTCTGGATCCGGAACGATCCGACGAGGCCGAGTTCGTCGCCGCCCATGGCCAGGCTGCCCTCGTACTCGACGACCCGGTCGTCGGCTCGATGGTCCCCGCCGGGGACGAACACGACCGACGACGGTTCGAGCCAGCCCTTGGCGGGGTCGAGCACCGCGTCGAGGAAGGCGCCGGTCTCCAGGATGACGTTCCGGGTCCGATGCGTCGTGTCCGTGTGGGGGGTGCGGCCCGTGAGCAGGGCCCCGATCCGGTCGGTCAGATCGATCGGGCGGAGCTGATCGGCGTCGGGTTCCGGCAGGGCACGGCCCTGGGCCTCAATGGTGGGATGGTTGGTCATGGATGCGCCTTTCGGGGGATTCGGCTGGTGGACATGGCGTTGACGTGGGGGCTCGGCGGTGACGGCTCAGCTGCCGGCGGGGACACAGTCGAACAGATCGCAGCGTTCGAGATTCCTGACCGCCGAGCCGACCAGGAGGTCGTAGATCGTCGCGACCACGGGTTCCTCGGCGAGACGGACGTCGACGTGGGACGCCGTCTCGGAGCTGGGGGAACGCTGGAGGACGTCGGCTTCGAAGGCGACCGCCGGCACCGCGGCGTCGAGCCCGCTGATGGGAAGAAACGCACCGGCCGACACCTCGGTGGTGACCGACGGGGAGGAGATGGTGAGTACACCGAGTTCGGGCCCTCGCCCGAGCGCCGCTCGGTACATCGTCCCCTGATCACCGGGCGCCGGCAGGCGGAGCCACGCCTGGTCCTGAAAGGCCACCTCGACGGTCCCGTCGGGTCGGGTGACGACAGCCCCGGTCACGGTGGGCCGATGGACCACGAGTGTCCCGATGGCCATCACGCCGACCAGGACGGCGACGATGAGGCCCGCAGCCCGGCCCGGTGACGGGCGGACCGCATGGCGGTGGAGCCGGATCAGGCCCCGCGCCATCAGGTAGCCCACCCCCGCCCAGACCATAAGCAAGACGACGGCACCGGTGATTCCGAACGGGAGGAGAACCACCCGCAGGTAGCCGAGAGCCGTCACCACCAGGTACGCCGGGAACAGGAACGCGGCGACGGCGAACACCAGCCAGATCGGACGTAGCCGCAGGTGGGGCCGAACCCCGCCGAAGACCAGCCAGGCGGCGACGAGGCGGAGGTCGGCGAGCGACTTCTCGCGTTGTTTGGGCAGGTCGAACCAGGAGATCACGGCCAGATAGCCGTCGAGCCGGATGAAGGGCAGGAGGTTGCCGACGGCGAAGCCGTAGCTGGCCACCGCGGTGAACGCCAGCATGCTCCCCGACGATCCGCGGGCGACGAGTGCCGCGATGGCCAGGACACCACCGGCGAAAGCGTGGAACAACGGCCCGGCCAGGAGGATCCCCGTCCGCTTCGCCCGGTCACGGACCCGCCAGGCGTCCGTGACGTCGCAGAACATCGCGGGCACGAAATAGAACAGCATCACGCCCAGCCGTCGAGGTGTCGCCCCCGCGGCGCCGAGGGTCGCCCCGTGAGCCAGTTCGTGACCCATGTTCAGCAGGACGAGCGCAACCGGGATGAACAGCAACCAGCCCGGTTGGACCGGATCGGTCAGTCCGGAGGCCAGATCGCCGGACTGAAGCGCCAGGGCGATCAGGCCGAGGACGGCCACGAGGACGGCCGACGCCGCCACCGCCGAGGCGCCGGCCACCCGAGCCGCCACCGAGCCGGGTCCCAGCCAACGAGGGTTCTCGGCCACGGTGACCTGGATGACGAACGGCGGCCGGAAGCGGAACCGACCGCTGTCGGCCCGGACCGGGCCGGCCTGATCGGTCGAGACCAGGAGATCCATGGCCTCGAAGCTCTCGAGCAGAGAGCCGATGGTGTCGCAAGTCGGTCGCCGGTCGCCGGTGACCTGCTCACGACTCCTGGTGCCGTCCAGCGAGCTCAGCAGCTCCGTCGCGCCGCTCCCGAGGCGGAAGTAGCGACCCGTGGCCGGGTTGTGGACCGTCCATCGGCCGCGGGGGCTCGACGGTTCCACGAACTCCAGGTCGGGCCGGCGTTGGGGGTGGTCGATCGTTGCCGCGGTCATCGCTACGCCCGGATCTCACGGGCCCGGAGGTACTGCTGGGCCGCGATCAGGGCGACGACGGTGTAGCCGAGCAACACCAGGCCACCGGGCAACCGACCGAGCCGTTCGGGGATCAGCTGGTCGTCCATGACGGCGGCCTGGGCCCCACCGGGCAGGTAGCGACCGACCCTGGGCAGGAACTCGATGATGACCGTCTCGAACATGGTCGTGTAGACCACAATCGCCACGGTGGCGATGACGCTTTGGCGCAGGAACGTGCCCAGCGCGAGACCCCACGGCGCCGCAACGGCCATGACCGCGGTGGTGGCCAGGAGGGTGATCATCACGGACCGGTCAAAGGTCGGCGAGTAGCCGTGGATCCGCAGGGTGGCCCACATGGCCCCGATCGCCGAAGCATTGGCCGCGAGGCCGATGACCAGGCCGAGCAGGGCGGCCACGGCCGCCTTGGCCCGGAGCACCTCGCCCCGGCGGGGGTTCAGCAGGAAGGTGGAACCCATGGTTCTGGCCTTCTCCTCGCCGGTGATGAGGTAGGCCCCCATCAGGGTGGCGAACAACAGTCCGGCGAAGCCGTTGAGCACGATGTGCCGGGTAGCGTCCGGCAGGGTTACGACCCCGTTGTCGAGGTCGGTCGCCGACTGGGCGGCCACGCCGATCACGTTGATGGAGATCATGAACACCCCGACACCGACCACGATGGCGAGGGTGCGACGCTGCACTTTGGACAGTTCGAGCTGGAACGCGCGGATCATGAGCTGCTGCCTCCCGTGATGGTGAGGAACCGCGCTTCGAGCGCCCCCGCGTCGTTGCGATCGACCCCGAGCTCGTCAAGGGTCCCGGTGAAACGGACGTGCTGATTGAGGATCACTACGTCATCCACGACCTGCTGCAGGTCGAGAAGGTGATGGCTGGACACGAGAACGGTTCCCCCGTCGTTGGCGAAGCGCCGCAGCATCGACCGGAGCCAGTGCATCCCCTCAGGGTCGAGGCCGTTGCTCGGCTCGTCGAGGATCAGGATCCCCGGTCGGGGAAGCAGGGCGCTGGCCAACGCGAGCCGCTGGCCCATGCCGAGGGAGTACTTGCCCGAACGTCGGTCGGCGGCGTAGGCAAGACCGACCCCCTCGAGCACCTCGTCGACGCGTTCCTTGGGGAGGCCGAGGTAGCGGGCAACCCGTCGGAGATGGCTGCGAGCCGAGTCTCGGCCGTTCACGCCCGTACCGTCGATGACCACCCCGATCCGTTCGGCTGGCCGGTCCAATTCACGGTAGGTCCGTCCGACGATCCGCGCCGAGCCTTCGTCGGCTTGGATCAGCCCGAGGAGGACCCGGAGCAGGGTGGATTTGCCGGCGCCATTCGGACCGATCAGCCCGCACACCGAACCGGTGGGGACCGAGAAGGAGACCTCGACCAGGGCAGCTTGGCCCTGGTACGTTTTCGAGACACCCGCGATGTCGATGGCCGTATCCGGCCGGGGGTCCGAGTGGGCCAGGTTTGTGGACGGGTTCGGCGCCAAGGCCGGGGCATCGAGAACAATCATCATGCCTCCCCGATGTTCATGCCGAGACCAACCGAGCCGGCCACTGCGGCGAGCACAGCGACGGCGCCGAGGACCAGGCGAAGGGGGCTACCTCCCAGGACGTCGGTCGACGCCAGCAGGCCCAGACTGGTTCCGATCATGAGAAGTGCAATAGCGGCAGGAAGCTGCACGATGTCTCCTTTTCGTTCTGGCGCCGACTGTTGTTCGGACGCTCAAGAGAAGAGACCTGGTATCGGAGCGGCTTGATTCACAGTTCCGGCAGCTCACGAGCGGCCAGAAACCTCGCCGGTTCCCCGAAAACGCCGTAGGCCCCCGACACAACGGTCGGGGGCCTACGGCGCTCGGTGGTGAGAGCAAAGATCAGGTGAGGGCAATACCGAGGCCGACGGCTCCGGCCACGGAGCCGGCGACCCCGACTCCAACGACGAAACCCCGCCCGAAATCACTCCAGAATCCGGGAGATTCCAGTGCGTCGAGTTCATCGATACTGAAATCAAGCGCATCAAGAATCTTCTGATCATCACAAGTAAGAGTCGACACTATTTGTTCCCCTTTTTTCATTGGTATCTGTTGATATAGTCGTGATCAAGAAGGGCGGCAGGGCCCTCAGGTAAGCGCCAAGCCGAGACCGACGCCGCTCGCGATGCCGACGGCCACCGTGAACCCGGCCGCGAATCCGCGACCGAAGTCGCTCCAAAAGCCGGGGGCCTCGAGAGAGTCGAGTTCATCGATGCTGAAATCGAGGGCGTCAAGAATGTGCTGATCATTGAGTGTCTGAATAGGCATAGCATGTCTCCCTTTGAATCTGAGTCCTGTTCATGTGTTTGCAGATGGCGTGTTCCGGTTGCGCTCAGGTCGCGATCAGCACACCGCCCGCAACGGCGCCGCCGACGGTGAGCACTCCGGCGGCGACGCCGAGCCAGAAGCCCCAGCCGGGAGCATCGAGACTGTCAAGTTCCTCGATATCGAAATCGACACTGCGGGCATGACTCATTGCAAACATTTTCTCTCCTTGACATGGCCGTCATTAGTGACATTTAGTGGTCGTCATCAACCACGTCGAAAGAGAACTACCTGAAGCCGATTTGATGCCAACTTTCTCACGATCAGATCACCCGACCCAATACAGATCACCGGGCTCCGAGTGGTGCGGCGCCGACCGAGGAGCCGACAGCCGCTGAGGGTCGGCGTCTATCTTCGGGCCAGAAAGCCGGCGACCCGGTCGATGTATGCGGTCCGGTCGGCGAAGTAGCCGCCACAATGATCCGCCCCCGGGTACAGCACCAGTTCGTTGGGCTCACCGGCGTCACCCGGTCATCTTGGCCGTGCAGCAGGAGCAGCGGCCGGGGGGCAATCTGCCCGATGACGGCAACCGGCTCGACATCCCGGAAGCGGTACCCGTAGCGGATCCGCGTGGTCAGGTCGGTCAGCCCCAGGAGCGGGAACGGTGGCAGCCGCAGCCGACCCATGGCGTGTCGGATGACACCGGCCATGTCGGCGAACGGCGAGTCCAGCACGAGGGCCCGCACCCGTTGGTCCTCGGCGGCAACCATGATGCTGACCGCAGCCCCCATGGAGAAGCCGAGCAGGACGATCTCGGCATCAGGCCGCCGTCGGCCGACACCGTCGATGACGGCCCGGAGATCCTCACGCTCATGGTGCGCCAACGATTGGAGCCCGTCGGCCGAGTCGCCGTTGCCCCGGCAGTCGAACAGGACGACGGTGTGGCCGGCCCGCCACAGTCCCGGCCCGATCCCGAGCAGATCCGATCTGGTCCCCCGATGCCCGTGACACCCGATCACCACGGTGGAACTCCCGGGCCGGTCGAGCCACCAGCCGGCCAGCTCGGGGCCGTCCCCGGCCCGGAACGCCACGTCCTCGTAGGGAACCCCCACCTCGAACGGGGTGAACCGGTAGTCGGGCCATGGGCGGCGGGGCCCGCTGATCCGGTGGGCGGCGTAAGCGGCCGCGCCCGTCACCCCGGCCATGGCGCCCGAGGTGACGGCGGCCGCGGTCGCCACGGTGACGGAACGTCTGCTGCGCACGGCTCCCGACCCTACGGCCGTCCGGGCCCGGCCCGGAGACCAGGTCCGAAAAGCGCCGGACGGGCCCCGGCCCGGCGTGGGATGATGGTCGACCATGACCGACCTCGCCAGCCGATCCACCACCATCGTCGGGACCTGCCACCACGACTGCCCCGACTCGTGCGGTTGGGTGGTCACCGTCGACGGCGACGGGACCGCGGTCAAGCTCCGCGGCGACAAGACCCACCCGTTCAGCCGGGGCGAGCTGTGTCCCAAGGTCAACCACTTCCTCGACCGGGTCTACCACCCGGACCGGATCCTGACCCCGCTGCGCCGGGTGGGAGCCAAGGGGGAGGGCCGGTTCGAGCCGGTGTCGTGGGACGACGCCCTGGCCGCCTACGCGGCCCATATCACCGGATCGATCGAGCGCCACGGGGGCGAGACCCTCGTCGGCTACCAGAGTGCCGGCAACCAGAGCACCCTGGCCCTCGGTTTCCCCCAGCGGTTGTGGCACGCCCTGGGTGCCACCCGGATCACCGGTGCCCTGTGCGGGGCGGTGGCCGGGGCCGGCAGTGCCGTCACCCTCGGTTCGGGCCGGTCACTCGACCCGATGGAGCTGGTCCACGCCCGATTGATCATCCTGTGGGGGACCAACACCCGCCTCACCAACCGGCACCTGTGGCCGTTCATCACCAGGGCCCGCGACGCCGGGGCCCGGGTCGTGGTCATCGACCCGGTCCGGACCCTCACCGCCGAGTCGGCCGACTGGTTCATCCAGCCCCGGCCGGGCACCGACGTGGCCCTCATGCTGGCCATGATGCACGTGCTGATCCGGGACGATCTCGTCGACCACGACTGGTTGGCCGCCCACGCCGACGGGTTCGACGATCTGGCCGTCGCGGTGGCCGACTGGACCCCGGCCCGGGCGGCGGAGGCCACCGGCGTGGCCGCGGCCGAGATCGAGGAGCTGGCCCGGCGGTACGGGACGATCCGGCCCGCCGCCATCCGGACCCTGATCGGCGCCGAGCACGGGGAGCACGGGGCCATGTTCTTCCGCACCCTGACCTGCCTGCCGGCCCTGGTCGGGGCGTGGCGGGACCGCGGCGGCGGGTTCTCCCGCAGCGTCGGGGTCTGGGCCGAGGAGGTGTCGGACCGGGCCGCCCTGACCCGGCCGGACCTGTTGGCCGGGCGGTCGACCCGATCGTTCCCCATGCCCCATCTCGGTCGGGTGCTCGTCGACCCGGACTACGACCCGCCGGTCACCGTCCTGTCGATCTCGGGCGGCAACCCGCTGGTGGCGTCGCCCAACAGCGAACTGTTACGCCGGGGCCTGCTGCGGGACGACCTGTTCACCGTGGTCCACGAACAGTTCCTGACCGACACGGCCCGCTACGCCGATCTGGTCCTGCCCGCCACCACCCAGATCGAATCGGTCGACATGACCGAATCGTGGGGCCACCTGTACCTGGGGTGGAACGGGGCGGCCATCGAGCCGGTGGGCGAGTCGGTGTCGAACAGTGAGCTGGCCCGCCGTCTGGCCGGCGCCCTGGGGTTGACCGAACCGGCCCTGTTCGACGACGACCTCACCGTGCTGGCCGCCACCTACCCCGACGTCGACCTCGACGTTCTGCGGACCGAGGGCCGGATCCGGGTGCCGTACCCGGCCGACGGTCGGCCCTACGGCGACGGCCGGTTCGCCACCGCCACCGGCCGGGTCCAGCTCCGGGTGGACGGGCTGGACTCCCTGGGTGTCCCGGCACTACCGACCTATGTCCCCCCACCCGCCCCGGACGGCGACGGGTGGTTCACGCTGCTCACGCCGAAGACCCACACCCGGTTCCTGAACACGAGCTACTCCCATCTCCCCAAACACGGGGGGCAGGAGACCGGCCCCTACGTCGAACTGACCGAAGACGACGCCGCCTCGGTCGGGCTCGGTCCCGACGATCTCGCCGTGGTGGCCAACAACCGGGCCGAACTGGTGCTCCCGGTGCGGATCTCCGACCGGGTGACGACCGGCACCGCCGCCGTCGTTTGGGGGTGGTGGGGCGAACACCACGGCGGCCCCGACGGAGCGGTAGCCAACAGCCTGACCAGCGACACCCTCACCGACTGGGGGGCAGGCGTCGCCTACAACGACACCCTGGTCCGGATCAGCCGGACCGACCAGGGTTGAGGCGCCGGGGGCGACGGGGGCGGCCCCGGAGGGCCCGCGCTCAGCCCCCGACGCAGGTGTAGCTGGCGGCCAGGGTGGCGTCCCCGGTGCCGTCGTAGCGGGGCCACACCGGATATTCGCACAGGGGCATGGACCGCCCCGCGGTGGCCGGGTTGCCGTCGTACGCCACGGGGTCCCGGGGCGCCCGCCCCCTGGTCACCCAGCCGTCGAGGTCGCTCAACGAGTCGTCGACAGGTTGAACGCCCCGTTGCCGTGCCCGTAGCCGGGCTGGACGTAGTACCGGACGGTGTTGTTGATCCGGCCCCGGTACCGGTCGACCAGGTCCCAGTGGGCGGCGAAGTCGAACCCGAGCACCTGGGCGTCGGTGGCGGCCGGGTCCCGCAGGTACCAGTACCGGATGACCCCGTTGTTGAAGTAGTCGGAGATCCGGAACGCCGGGTTCATCCACACCGACAGGTCCCCGCCGTGCAGAACCGGGAACGGACCCGTCGTCGTGTCCCCGGCCGGGTCGGATACGGCAGATCGGCCACGGCGGCCCCGGCGTCGATGGTGGCGATCTGGGTCGACGACAGGCAGTCGTCTCCGGTGTCGACGCCACCGGGGCAAACCAGGGCGCCGACGTCGAAGGTGGCGTCGCACCCGGCGCGGTCGGCGATGACCCCGTCGACCACCCCGTCCAGCCCGTCGCAGGCCTCGGCCGCCGCCTGGGTCACGAGGGCCTGTTCGGCGGCGTTCAGCTCCCCGCCGGGCACGTCGTAGGCCAGGCGGAGCAGGTTGTCCCACCCGTAGATCAGGAACGGATTCTGATTGGCCGGGTAGTAGGCGATGATCCCGTCGTAGTCGTCGCCGTAGCGCTGGGCGGCCGCCACCGCCTCGTGGCCGCCCTTCGACCCACCGGCGTAGTACTGGTAACGGGGGGCGTCGCCGTAGTAGGTGCGGATCAGGTACTGGCCGGCGTCCCGGGTGGGCAGACCGATCTCGGCCGGGTCGATCCCGGTGCCGGCCAGGGCGGCGCACGCCGCGGCGGCGTCGGCCACCTCGACCGGTGGCCGCTCCCCCGAGCCCCGATTCCCGGGTTCGGCCGCGACCCCAACCGAACCCAGCAGGGTGGTGGCGACGACCACCGCGGCCGCGACCAACAGCCTCAACGTGCGCATGGTTCCCCCTGATCCCACCGATGGGGACCCACGGGCGGGTGGCGGGTTGCCGGTCGCCCTCCCCTCATCGGATGACACCCCGGACGTTAGGGGTTGGCCCACCGCCGGCAAGCCGTTCGGCCACCAGCCACGGCGACCGGCAACCGGCAACCGGCAACCGGCAGCCCACCGGACCCTCAAACCAGCGGCGACCGGCTCACCCGGTGGAGGAACCCGTGGAGCGGTGCCGCGATCTGGTCGGCGTGGCGGAGCCAGGGCGCGTGACCCCCGTCGACGATGTGGAGTTCGGCGTCGGACATGACCTCCGCCATGCGTCGCCCCACGTCGGGGCCGCCCACGGGGTCGTCCCGGGCCAACAAGAGCAGGGTGGGAACGTCGATCCGGCCCAACTGCTCGGCGGTCAGCGCCATCCGGGGCCGGTTGCCACCAACGCGCAGCAGCCGGTGGATCATGGCCAGAAAGGCGTCCTCGAAGTGATCGAGGCGCTCGGTGGCCAGGATCAGGCGGGCGATCTCCGGCGGCAGTGGATGCTCGTGCACCATCTTCGACAGCTGTTCGACCTGGCCGGCCGACGGCGGCTGGACCTTCATCAGCAACCGCCGGAGACCCCGAACCGACAGCATCCGCATCGGCAACGGGGCCGAGGTGTCGAACACGATGGCCGGGCAACCGACATGGGCCAGCGCCGTCGCCCGGTCGGGATGGTCGATGGCCAACCAACTGGCCCACAACGAGCCCAGGGAGTTGGCCACGATGACGGGCCGTTCGCGCCCGAGCCCGTCGAACACCTCGACGAGAAACCGCACGGCGTTGGGCCGGAGGTCATCCACGAACCCGGTGCCGGCGTCGGTCAACCCGTACCCTGGCAGGTCGATGGCGTACTGGGTGAACCCGTGAAGTCCCGACATGATCGGCGCCAACATGGCCGCCGGAACCCCGATGCCGTTCAGCAGCACCACGGGCGGGCCGTCACCGGCCGCGAGCACGTTGGCCCGGCCACCGACGACGGGGGCGTCGACCCACCGCGACACGGCGGGGACGCCGTAGCGGTCGAGCGCCGCCGCCTGAGCCTGGAAAAAGTTGTCGTCCCGCATCGTCGACCCCCCCCCGGGATCCGCTCCGCCCATGGTGACCGTGGTTTACGTCATGCCAACCACTAGTTCGTACGGCGATCCCGTCACCCGGTCCCGGATTCTCGACGCGGCCTGGGAACTGATCACCGAGGACGGTGTCGCCCTCCGGCTGGTCGACGTCGCCACCCGGGCCACGGTGTCGCGCCAGGCGGTTTACAAGCACTTCGGTGACCGATCGGGCCTGCTCGTGGCCCTGGTCCAGCACATGGACGAGACCCTCGACCTGGGCGCATCCCTGGCCGCCATCCACGCCGCCCCCGACGGCGCCGCCCTGCTGGCGGGGACGGCACGGCTCAACACCGTCTTCTGGGCCCAGGTGCTCCCCGTGGCCCGGGTGCTCCAGGCGGCCCAGGACCAGGACGAAGCGCTCGCCGCCGCCTGGCGCGACCGGATGCGGTTCCGTTACGCCACGTTCCGGGAGATGATCGAGAACCTGGCCGGCCGGGGTGAGCTCGATCCCCACTGGACCGTCGACGACGCCACCGCCACCCTGTACGCCATGACCCACTTCGACACCTGGCGGGAACTGGTGGTCGAACTCGGGTGGAGCGACGATCATTACGTCGAGGTCATGAGCAGGACCCTGCGACGAGCCTTGTTGAAGGCGTGAAGGGGAGCCGATGCGCGAAGCCCGGGAACTCATCCGCAGCTACGTCGCCGCCGGCGACGCCGGCGACTACGACGCCCTCCGACGGGTGCTGCACCCCGATGTCGTCACCCACTCCCCGGGCGGGATCACCAGCCGGGGCGTCGACGACCAGATCGCCGCCTGGCGAGCGGCCCATGACGGTCTCGACGAGCTGACCCACGAGATCGTGGCCATCGTCGGTGACGGCGAGGCCGCGGCGGCCCGGGTCCGGGCGGGCGGCGTCCACCGGGGCCGGTTCCTGGGGATCGATCCGACCGGCAACGAGATTCGGGTCGATCAGGCCCTGTTCGTCCGCTCTGACGGGTCGCGGATCGTCGAGGTGTGGGAGGTGGTCGACACCGGGGCCGGGTTCCGTCAACTGGGGGTACTGGCCGACTACCCGTCCACCCCCGGTACCGATGACGGGCCGTAGGATCCGGCCGGAGGCCGACGCCCCCTGACCCCGCCCGACGGCGCGGCCAACGATGCACCGACACCGAGGCCCCGTTTTCAACAGCCGAGCGCGTAGCTCAAGGCAACGCACACCCGCCTGAGTGCGGCCTCGCCAACCGAGCCAACCTGACGGGTGAGCATCCACTGATCGATCACATGGAGTCCGCCGCAGTTGATCAACGCGGCGCGCACCGCCACCGCCACCGCCTCGCTGGCCGCAGCCGAGATATTCACGCCCAGCCGACTGCAGCACGCGACGGCGGCCCAAGGGATCGGTCCGGGTTCGACGTTGCGGTCGAACCCTCGCAGCATTCGACCGGGCGGAGGCGCCGCGGCGGCTCCGGCTCGTCCTGCGGCGCATCACGTGATCGGCGTTCCCGCCCGTTAGGTTCCGAAACCGTGTACATCGATCCCGATCATGAGAACGTGGTGCGTCTTCTCGAGCGGGGACTCACCGGCCCGGTCACGATGCTGAACCTGCTCCGGTTCCGGACCGTGGCCGACTACGGCGCCTTTCCCGACCTGGCCCCGGCCGCCCCGATCTCGGGTCGCGACGCCTACGACCGCTACATCGAGCACACCCTCCCGTTCCTGGAGGCGTCGGGCGGGTCGGTGATGTTCCTCGGGGAGGGCGGCCACATGTTCATCGGCCCGCCCGACGAGCGGTGGGATCTCGTGATGTTGATCCGCCAGGCGTCGATCGACGACTTCTTCGCCTTCGCCGACGACGCGGCCTACGTCGCCGGCCTCGGGCACCGCACCGCCGCCCTGGCCGATAGCCGCATCCTCCCTCTGGAGGATCGTTCATGACGATCGGACGCGCGCAGCGAAGGCGAACGGCGTGGTCCTCATAGGAGCGCTTTCACACCCTCACGGCGTCTCAGCCAGCGACGTTTCGGCGAAGCCGAAACTCGGTTAGTGAGCCGAAGGCGAACGGCGTGGGCGCTGAGGGGCTCGAACCCCCGACCCCCTCCTTGTAAGGGAGGTGCTCTAGCCAGCTGAGCTAAGCGCCCGGAGGACCGCAGTGTACCGAGCCCGG
>JBKDZN010000042.1:0-4267 GCA_047971245.1 Acidimicrobiales bacterium | reverse complement strand
CACACCCAGCTGTACGACCGCACCCTGGCCAACCGCTACGTCGACGAAATGCTCGACCTGGCCCGGCCGACCTGACCCGTCACCCTCCGCACCCCGGCCCGGCCGTGGTGGCCGCGGTCGTCACCGGGGCATGGCGAAACCGCCGGACACGCTCACCACCTGCCCGGTGAGCTGCCGGGCCGGCCGGGAGGCGAAGAAGGCCACGCTCCAGGCGATGTCGATCGCCTCGGAGCGTCGCCGGAGCGGGATACCCGAGGTGATGTTGGCCACCTCCCGCTCCCCCATACCGATGTCCTGGGACCAGAGGCTCTGTTCGCCGATGTCGCCCTCGGCCGGGATCACCAACCCGGGACACACGGTGTTGGCCCGGATGCCGTACCGGCCGTATTCCTTGGCGATGACCCGCATGAACGCCATCACCCCCGCCTTCATCGGGCCGTAGTCACCCATCCGAAACTCCCCGAAACCGGCGTCGCTGGAGATCGAGACGATGGCCCCGTCCCGGCGCTCCACCATCCCGCCCAACACCGCCCGGGTGGCGTTGAAGGTCGGGAACAGGTTGAGGCGATAGGCCTGATCCCACCGCTCCGGGGTGAGATCGAGGAAGAACTCGGCCCGACCGTTCCAGCCCACATTGTTGACCAGGACCTCCACGGGACCCAGGTCGGCCTCGGCGGCCGAGACCGCGGCCGCAGTAGCCTCGACGTCGGTCAGGTCCACGGGGTACGCGACACTGTCGAGCCCCCGGTCCCGGAGCCCGCCGACGGTTCGTTCGGCCATCTGCTCGTCCCGGTCGAACACCGCGACCCGTGCCCCCTCCTCGGCGAACACGGTGGTGATCGCCTTGCCGATGTTGGAGGCGCCTCCGGTGACAACCACCGTCTTCCCCCCGAGCCCCAGGTCCACGATCCCTGTCCCTCCCCTTGGGTAGGCCGAATGTCGGCACCGTAACCAACCCCCACCCGACGGGGCAATCCGCCCACCCGGGCCGGCTCCGGCCGGCCCGGCCAACCTCCCGGCCCGCCTACTGGGACTCGACCAGCTAGCTCCCGGCCCGACAGCGGGCGAGACGATCCTGGAGCCCGGGCGGCGGATCGTCCACCTCCACCACCTTGCTCCGGTGGGTGGCCCCCCGCACGATCGAGAGCTGCCGTTTGCGGACCTCGAGCACCGAGGCCAGCAACTTGAGCACCGCATCGTTGGCCCGACCGTCCACGGCCGGGGCGGTGACGGCGACCACGAGCGCATCCCCCTCACCCCAGGTCCCGCCGACCGAGGCGGCAGACGACCCCGGCTTCACCCTGATCTCGAAGCGCGTCGGCACGGTCACGGCCACGATGGTGACGCGACGCCGGTCGGTCGGCAAGCCCGCCCTTCAGTCCAGGTCGATCAGGAAGTCGACCCACATGAGCACCGGTCCGTCGGCCCCGTCGAGCACCCGGAGGGCCACCGAGAACCGGCGGGCACCGTCGGCCATGAGGATCACCCCGTCCACGATGCGGATGTCGGGACGGGCCGAAACGGTCAGCGGCAGGTCCGGCCAGTAGCGCTCGGCCACCGCGACCGCGTTGAACATCTCACCGAGAAGAGCGCGGCGCAGCCCCTCGTCGAGGTGCTCCAGCTCGGTCTCCACCAGCGGCGCATAGTCGAGAGGCGTAGGCACTGAAAACAGCCTAAAACACTGGTGTGACAGTGAGCGGTACGGGGCCCTCGGGACGGCTCGCCGGAAGTCGGGTAGTATTGCTGGATGGCGTGGCCACCAGCCCCGATCGTTTCACTCCAGCCCACCTACGAACGGTTGGATGGTCGGATGAGCGCCGAGGACATGGCGGCGTACGACAAGCTCCATGCCCGGATGGCGGCCCGCCTGCGTGAACGCACGGAAGACGATCCCCCCACGAGGCTGCGGCCCTCCGACATGTGGGATCGTTTTTTCGGGCCCGCCGTCACCGACGAGCAGCGGGCCCACCGGACCGAATGGTGCAGCCGGCTCGGCCAACAGGTGGACTGACCCCTCACCCGGGCCGGGGTGCCTCCGGCCTCACAGGGCGTCGAGGGCCGGGGTGACCTCGGCGGCGATCCACTCGGGAATCACGTCCTCCTCATGGCAGAAATGCTCGAACACGATCTCGTCGAGGCCGAGCTCGCGGAGCCGGCCGACATAATCGACCAGCGCCTCCACCGACCCCATCCACGGGGCCCGACCGGCCGCCGCCGCGTCGTCGAGCGTCAGGCGCCGGCCCTTCGGCGACATCATGGCCAGGTACCGCTCGAGGGCCAGATCCCGGCTCCGCTCGTCCGGTCCAATCGCGGCGAACAGCAGCATCGACCGCCGGATCTCGGCCGGGTCCCGCCCGACGGTGACGCAGTGCTGCTCGAGGCTGTCGACGGCGGCGGCGTAGCCTGCGGGGCTCATGGTGGTGGCGTTCCACTCCGCCGCGTGTTCGGCCACGATCCGCAGGGTCCGCTTCGGTCCCGTTCCGCCCACCAGGATCGGGGGCCGGCCCGCGGCCGGGTGGGGCCGGGAGTCGGTGCCGTCGATCCGATAGTACGTTCCCTCGAACGTCCCGTCCTCGGAGTACCAGAGCTCCTTCATCAGGGCGATGGCCTCCTCCAAACGGTCATGGCGCTCGGTGGGCGGAGGGAAGTCGAGGCCGTAGGCCTCGTGCTCGTCGGGAAACCAGCCGGCTCCGAGACCGAGCACGAACCGCCCGTTGCTGAGGGCATCGAGTTGTTGGGCCATTCGTCCAACGTCCACCGGCCGGCGGAACGTCACGGGCGACACCAGCGGCCCGAACCGCACCCGGCGGGTCTCCTCGGCCGCCATGACGAAACTCAGGTAGACGTCGATGGCGTCCTTCTGGGTGCCGTTGTAGTAATGGTCGGACCGGAACAACGAACGGAAGCCGAGACCGTCGATCAGGCCACAGATGTGACGCCACCGGTCCCAGCTCAACGGTGTGGCCTCGCCCACGATCATGCCGACGTCCATATCCGGTTCCTTCCCCCGAAGGTGCCCGATGTGGCCCGGGCCACCATGATCCAGGATCGTATTCTGCTCACCGACCCCGCAGGAGAACCACCATGACGGCACCGCCGGTCAATCCATCGCACCAGATCTCCCTCGACGGCGCGCGCACCGTGCTGGACGCCGCCCTGGCCCAGGCGGGCCGGATGGACCTGGCGTTCTGCATCACCGTGGCCGACCCGGCCGGTGAGCCGGTGGTGACGGCGCGGATGGACGGGGCACCCCGGCTGTCGGCGGGTATCGCCACCAACAAGGCCTACAGCGTGGCCGGCTTCAACGGGATGCCGACCGACCGCTGGTGGGATCTCGTCAAGGACAACGGCCCCCTGCTCCACGGTCTGACGCTGACGCCCCGACTCACCATCTTCGGTGGGGGCCTGCCGATCGTGGTCGACGGTGAGGTGGTCGGGGCGATCGGCGTGTCGGGCGGATCCGCAGAGCAGGACACCGAGGTGGCCGCGGCGGGGGCCGGGGCGCTCGGGTGACCCGATCCGCGAATCCCCTGCTGGACGCCCTGCGGCAGGCCGCGTCCGGGGACGAAGCGGCCCGCGACGACGCCATCAGGCGCTACGGATTCGCGGTTCCCGACGGTGACGCGCTGGCCGCCATCGCCGAGCGCGCCCCCGCCGGGGTGGTCGAGATCGGCGCCGGCACCGGCTACTGGGCGGCCCAGCTCGCCGGGTACGGGGTCGACGTGGTCGCCTACGATCCGGAACCCGCCCCGTCACCGGCCAATCGCTGGTTCGCGGGAGCCGAGCCGTGGTTCGAGGTGGCCGCCGCCGACCACCGGGTGGTCGAACGACACCCCGACCGGCTGCTGCTCCTGGTGTGGCCGACCCGCAACGAGACCTGGGCGGCCGACGCGGTCACGGCCCACGCCCGGGCGGGCGGCCGCGCCCTGGCCTATGTAGGCGAGGGCCCCGGCGGGCGGACCGGCGACGACCGCTTCCACGCCCTGCTGGGCGAGATCGACCAGTGTCTGCACTGCACCTACGGTGTGGCCGACACCGCCTGCACCTGCGGGGTGACGCCCCTGTGGCGGCGGAGCCACCTCATCGATCTGCCCCGCTGGCCCGGTTGCGACGACCGGCTCCACATCTACGCCCGGTCGACCAACGGGACCCCGACCCCGGGGGAGGCGGAGGACACCCCGCGGCCTCACCGGCGCGGGCTCTTCGGGCGGTTCCGGCGGGACCGTTCGGGCCGGGCCTGAGCGGCGTCACCCTCCGGGAACGGCGA
>JBKDZN010000041.1:0-2316 GCA_047971245.1 Acidimicrobiales bacterium | reverse complement strand
CCGCCACCGGGTTCAATCTGAACGTGTTGGGCGACATCGATATGGCCGTGGACGGGCGCCCCCTCGATTTCTCCGAGAGCATCACGTACCACGGCACCATGTTCACCGGCGTGCCCAACATGGCCTGGGTGTTCGGCTATTTCCGGGCCAGCTGGACGCTCCGGGCCGACATCATCGCCGACTTCGTGTGCCGACTCCTCGATCACATGGACGGTGTCGGGGCCGAGATGGTGGTCCCGGTGGTCCCCGAAGCCGACGCCGACATGCCCCTCGGCCCGTGGGTGGATCCGGAGAACTTCAACCCTGGCTACCTGGCGCGCGGCATGCATCTCCTGCCCCGCCAGGGTGACCGGGAGCCGTGGCTCCACACCCAGGACTATGTCTCCGAGCGCGACATCATGCCGGCGATCGACCTCGACGAGGGGGCCCTGCACTACGAGTAGCTCCGGCTCGTACCCTGCTGGCCGGGCCCACCGGTTCGTGGCCCCGGCCAGCAGGTGAGCCGCTCTGTAGGTGAGCCGCTCAGTAGGTGAGCAGGTCACCGGCACGAAGGAACGCGTGCTCGTTGAGCGATTCGATCACGCGCCGGTGGTCGTTGAACCGGATCCGGTGGACCGAGGCGTGACCGGGACGGAACACGAAGTCGATCTCGATCCCGATGATCTCGGCCACCACCACATTGATCACGCCGCCGTGGCAGGCCACCACCACGGTCTCACCCGGATGTTCGGCCATGATGCCCTCGACGGCGTAGCCGACCCGGCGCCGGAACGACAACGCCGATTCGCTGTAGGGGTAGACGTCCCACCGGCGGGTCTGGGCGAACCGGCGCCGGATGCCCTCGAGGCGGAGCGACCCGAGGACCTCCACGGCCCGAGTCGTCGGATCGAGCTCGCCGAAGAGATGGAACTCGGCCAGCTCGTCGATGATCTCGACGTCGTGGCCGTGGTGCCCGGCCACGGCCAGGCCCGTGTCGTGGGCCCGGAGCAGCCGCGAGCTGTACACAGCGGAGATCGGTTCCCCGGCCAGGTACTCGCCGACCGACGCGGCCTGACGGCGACCGGTCTCCGACAGGGGAGGGTCGACCCAGTCTCCGGTCGTCGAGGTCTCCGGGTCGGGCCACTGTTGCTGGCCGTGGCGGACCAGGATCAGCTGGCCGGCGTCGGGGTCACGGGTGAGGAACGCCTGGTCGATGGGGGAGAGGGGAGGATCCTGGTTGGTCACGCCTCTCAGTCAATCAGCCGGCGCCGGATTCGACCTCGTCGAGCGCCTGACCGAGGGTGTTCCAGGCCAGGGTGGCGCACTTGATCCGGACCGGGAATTTGACCACACCCCGGAGGGCTTCGAGGTCGCCCAGTTTCAGGGCCTCGGTCGTGGAGGCGTTGTCGGCCCCGTCCGCGTCGCCCTCGAGGCCGGCCTCGTGGATCGACATCATGGCCTTGAACTGGCCGGTGAGCTCGCGCACCTCGTCGACGGTGCGCCCCCGGACCGCGGCCGACATCATCGAGGCCGAGGACTGGGAGATCGAGCAGCCCTGACCACCGATCTTGATGTCGTTGATCAGGCCGTCGTCGTCGACGTCGACGTAGACGACGATCTCGTCGCCGCACAGGGGATTGAATCCTTCGGTCCGGTGGGCGGGCGGGCACTCCAACTCGCCCCGGTTCCGGGGGCTGCGGTAATGGTCGAGGATGATTTCGCGGTAGAGGTCTTCCAGTTGTGACACTGGCTCGGGACCTTTCGTGGTGATCGGGGGACGTACTGGCGATGGCGGGTGGGTCAGAAACCGAAGAACGAGCGGGCGTCGACGAGGGCGTCGGCCAGGGCGTCGACGTCGTCCTCGGCGTTGTAGACGTAGAGGCTGGCCCGGGCGGTCGCGTTCACCCCGAGGCGTCGCATCAGGGGTTTGGCGCAATGGTGACCGGGGCGGATGCAGACGCCCCGGTCGTCGAGGATCTGGCTGACGTCGTGGGGGTGGACCCCGGCCAGCTCGAACGACAGGACCCCACCCCGGGCCGCCGGTTCGCTCGGCCCGAAGATGGTGAGGTCGTCGCCCAGGGCGTCACGGAGGCGGCGCAGGGCGTAGGCGGTCAACTCCACCTCGTGCTGGCGGACCAGGTCCATGCCGAGGGTGTCGAGGTAGTCGATGGCGGCGGCCAGGCCGACCGCCTCGGCGATCGGGGGCGTCCCGGCCTCGAAACGGGCCGGCGGGGCGTCGGGTTTGAACCCGTCGGTGGTGACGTCGAGGATCATGCCCCCACCGCCGAGGAAGGGGGGCATCGCCGCCAACAGCTCACCCCGGCCCCACAGGACACC
>JBKDZN010000040.1:0-19314 GCA_047971245.1 Acidimicrobiales bacterium | reverse complement strand
GGGCTGAGGCGGAGCAGGCTGCCGATCAGGAGGTCACGGCATGACCACCATCGAGAACCGGTCGCCGGCCAACGGCGACGCCCGCCCCGGCTACAAGTGGGTGGGGACACGCCCGATCCGTCCCGACGGCTACGACAAGGTCACGGGCCGGGCCCGGTTCGGTGCCGACGACCACCCGGCCGAACTCCTCGAGGGAGCGATCGTCCGATCCCCCCACGCCCACGCCCGGATCGTGGCCATCGACACCACCGCCGCCGAGGCCATGCCCGGCGTCAAGGCCGTGATCACCGGGGCCGACTTTCCCGACCTGGCCGCCACCGGGGCCAAGCCACCCGACGTCGATTTGTCCCACAACGTGATCGCCCGTGACAAGGTGCTCTACGAGGGCCATGTGGTCGCCGCCGTGGCCGCCACCACCCGTCGGGAGGCGCGGGCCGCGGCCGACGCGGTCGAGGTCACCTACGAGGTCCTGCCCCATGTCCTCACCGTCGACGAGGCCATGGCCGATGGGGCCCCGCTGCTCCATCCCACCATGATCACCCGGGGAGCCGACCCGGCACCCGACGAACCGTCCAACGTGGCGTCCCGCACCGTGTCCGACCGGGGCGACCTTGATGAGGGATTCGCCGCCGCCGACGTCGTGATCGAGCGGGAGTTCACCACCAAACCCGTCCACCAGGGCTACATCGAGCCCCACGCCGCGGTGGCCCGGGCCGACGCTAACGGCCGGGCGTCCCTGTGGGTCTCCTCCCAGGGCCATTTCGCCATGCGGACCATGACCGCCACCGTGCTGGGCTGGGAACCGTCCCGGCTGAAGGTGATCCCGGCCGAGATCGGCGGGGGTTTCGGCGGCAAGACCACCATCTATCTGGAACCGCTGGCCGTGGCCCTCTCGGTCCGGGCCGGCCGACCGGTCCGGCTGGTCATGCGCCGCGACGAGGTGTTCCGGGCCAGCGGACCGACCTCGGGAACCCGCATCCGGGCCCGGCTCGGGGTGACCCGGCAGGGAGCACTGACCGCGGCCGAGGTGTGGATGGCCTATGAGGCCGGCGCCTACCCCGGCTCACCGGTGGGCGCCGCCGGGATGACCGTCCTCGCCCCCTACGACATCCCCCACTTCGTCATCGAAGGTTTCGATGTGGTGGTCAACAAGCCGAAGGTGGCCGCCTACCGGGCGCCGGGAGCTCCGATGGCGTCGTTCGCGGTGGAGAGCGTGATCGACGAGCTGGCCGGGCAGATCGGTCTCGACCCGATCGAACTCCGGCTCCGGAACGCCGCGGTGGAGGGCACCCGGGCCAGCTATGGGCCGACGTTCCGCCGGATCGGCTTCGTCGAGACCCTGGAGGCGATCCGCGACCACGACCACTACCGCACCCCGCTGGGCCCCAACCAGGGTCGGGGGGTGGCCTCCGGGTTCTGGTTCAACGGCGGGATGAACTCCAGCGCGTCGGCCATCGTCAACGAGGACGGCACGCTCACCGTCGTCACCGGCTCACCCGACATCGGCGGATCGAGGGCGTCGATGGCCCTGTTCGCCGCCGAGGAGTTGGGTATCGACGTGGCCCGGGTCCAGCCCGTGATCGCCGATACCGACACCGTCGGGTTCAACGACGTCACCGGCGGTAGCCGGGTCACCCTGGCCACCGGCGCCGCCGTGGTCCAGGCGTGCGGCCAGGTGCGGGACGAATTGCGGGCCCGAGCCGCCAAGACCTGGGACGTCGACGTCGACGAGGTGGAGTGGGTGGACGGGCAGGCCCAGCACACCGCAGGCCGCGAAGCCCCACTGACCATGGTCGAGCTCGCCGCCGCCATGGGGCGGACCGGTGGCCCGATCTCGGCCGGGGCGGCGCTGACGGCGCGGGGGGTCGGCCCGGCGTTCTCGACCCAGGTGTGCGACGTCGAGGTCGATCCCGACACCGGGGTGGTCACCGTCCTGCGCTACACCACCGCCCAGGACGCCGGCACGGCGATCCACCCGTCGTATGTGGAGGGTCAGATGCAGGGCGGGGTGGCCCAGGGGATCGGCTGGGCCCTGAACGAGGAGTACGTCTACGACGCCGACGGCCGGATGGAGAACCCCAGCTTCCTCGACTACCGGATGCCGGTGGCCTCCGACCTGCCCATGATCGACACGGTGATTGTCGAGGTACCGAACCCGGGGCACCCGTACGGCGTCCGTGGTGTCGGCGAGGTGGGCATCGTGCCGCCGCTGGCCGCGGTGGCCAACGCCGTCGCCGCGACGGTCGGGGCCCGGGTCCGTGATCTCCCCATGACCCCGATGCGGATCCTCGACGCCATCGACGGCCGACCGGATTGACCGGCCGACCGTGACCGTGTCGGTTCATCTGGCGTCGACCTTGCGGGACCTGACCGGCGGGGTCGCCGACGTCGAGGTGGAGGCGGCCACGGTCCGCGGCGTGATCCGCGCCCTCGACGAACGGTTCCCCGGGATGGCCGAGCGACTGGCGGCGGGGACCTCCGTGGCCATCGACGGTGACATCATGCCCGACGCCGACTTCGAGCCCGTACCGGACGGGGCCGAGATCCACTTCCTGCCCTCGATCTCCGGGGGCTGATCCCGAAAGGCCACGGCTCGACCCGGTGACCGCCAGGGTGCTAGGCCAGGAACCATGCGCGTCATCGGCGTCACGCCCGACACCTACGGTGGGCCCCAGGCCCTGCAGATCTACGAGGTGCCGGACCGCCCGGCCGGCCCGGGCGAGATCCGCCTCCGGGTCCACGCCGCCACGGTCAACCCGACCGACACCTTCACCCGCAACGGCTCCCGGCACAAGCAGCTGCAGGCGTTGGAGCCGCCGTACGTGCCCGGCATGGATGTGGCCGGCATCGTGGAGGAGATCGGGCCTGACGTGGTCACCGACCTGGCCGTCGGTGACCGGGCCATGGCGATCGTGGTGCCACACGGCCGGCACGGCGGCTACGCCGACGAGATCGTGCTTCCCGCCGGTTCGGTGGCCCGGGCCCCGGCCGGTGCCACCCTGGTCGAGGCGGCCACCCTGCCCATGAATGCCCTCACCGCCCGCCTCGCCCTCGATCGTCTCGCCCTCCGGGCCGGGGCCGTGCTGGGGGTGACCGGCGCCGCCGGCGCGTTCGGCGGCTACGTCACCCAGCTCGCCAAGGCGGACGGCCTGACCGTGATCGCCGATGCGGCCCCGGCCGACGAGGCCCTGGTGGCCGCGCTGGGCGCGGATACGGTGATCACGCGGGGTGACGACGTGGCCGATCGGTTCCGATCGGAGGCCCCCGACGGGGTCGACGGGCTGGCCGATGGGGCCATCCAACACGCCCTGGTCGTCCCCGCGGTGCGCGACGGTGGGGGTCTGGCCTCGGTCCGGCCGTTCAGCGGCGGCGACGCCGAAACCGGCGCCGATCGTGGGGTCGTCCACCACATGGTGTGGGTCCGAGACTACGCGGAGGAACAGGCCAAGCTGGACCGTCTCGGCCGGCAGGTGGAGGAGGGCCTCGTCAGCCTGCGGGTGGCTGCGGTCTATCCCCCCGATCGGGCCGGCGACGCCCACGCCCGCCTCGAGGCCGGCGGTACCCGGGGCCGCCTGGTGATCGAGTTCCGTCCCGAACCCTGATCTCAGGGTCGGCCTCGGCGCATCAGCACCAGGCCAGCCGCCAGGGCCGCCACCGCACCACCGGCGGCGACGAGCTCACTCGAGCCCAGGAGCCCGGCCGGTCCGTCCGGTTCGGCGGGCGCGACGCCGGGCCCGGGTCCGGTCGACTCCGGCGCCGCGGCCGGCCGAGGCTCGGGGCGCTCCGCCGCGACGGTCCCGGTTGCATCGACCGGTTCGGGGTCGGGGCGGCCCGACACCAGCTCGCCCACGGGTTGGAGCCGGGGACCGTGGGTGAACGCCCAGTCGAGAAGGGCGGCGGCGGCCCGCCAGGTGCTGGTGTCCGCCCGGAGCAGGGCGACCACATAGCGCCGGCCGTCACGTTCGGCCGATCCGACGAAGCTGCCCCCCGCGGCGGAGGTCCAGCCGTTCTTCACCCCGGTGGCCCCGTCGTAGTTGCGGAGCAACCGGTTGTGGTTCTGGATCTGGAAGGTCCCACGCTCCCCTGCGGCTCCCGGGGTCGTGGCCGGGGCGCCGGCGCCCGCCTCGTCCACCGGTGCGCCCGGGAAGGCGTAGGCGGTGGCACCCAGGATCGGGGCCACGCCGGGGTCGGCCAGGGCCGCCCGGCCCAGCAGGGCCAGGTCGTAGGCGCTGGACACCTGGCCCGGCGCGTCGAGGCCCGAGGTGTTGACGGCCCGGGTGTCCAGCGCGCCCAGGTCGGCCGCGGTCCGGTTGAGCTGGGCGGCGGCGATCTCCGGGCCGCCGGTCAGTTCGGCCAGGGCGACAGCACAATCGTTGCCGGATCCGAGCAACAGGCCGTACCACAGGTCCTCACCGCGGTAGCTCAGGCCCGGCACGAGCCCGGCCCGGCTGCCGTCGACCCCGGCCGCGGCGTCGGTGGCCACATAGGGGGTGTCGAACGGGACGTCGTCGAACAGGGCCAGCGCGGTGAGCACCTTCAGGGTGCTGGCCGGGGCCAGGGGCACATGGGCGTTGCAGGCGGCCACCACCGCGCCGGTGTCGAGATCGGCGACGATCCAGGCCGTGACCCGGTCGACCGGCGGGGGTGGCACCCCGGTGTCGGCCTCGTAGTGGATCCCGGGGGTGGCCAGACGGGCCCCGCCGACCTCGGAGGCGGCGGGTGGCAGCTCGGCGGCGACTCGGGTGCCCTCCGTCGGATCGGACCCGACGGTGGGGTCCGGGCCCGTCGGGCCCTCCGCCGGTTCGGCGGCGTCGTCCCCGAAGGGCTCCAACCGGTCGGGGCAGACCACGGGAACGTCGCCGGACGCCCCCGGGGGGACCGTCGGGTCCTGGGCCCCCGCCGTGGTGCGGGCGGCCGCCGGTGATGGGGCCGCCGTGGCCGCCACGAACGCAACCACCACCATCACCAGAACCGGCACCAGAACCATCACCGGCACCGGAAGCGCGGCCGGCAGTGGGGTGGCGCCGATCCCCACCGGGTGGATGGGATCGCCTGGTCGGCTGGGGGACACGCCGGGGAACGGTAGCCGCCGTCCCCGGCCCCCGGGGTCAGCTTCGAAGCTGTTCGATCAGGAGTTCCAGACCGGCCGCGGCGAAGGCGATCATGTTGGCCTCCCGACGGTTGTCGTCGGTGCCGACCCGACGGGCCTGCTCCACCGGGCCGGCCACCGCCACCCAGGCGTGGCCGGCGGGATCGCCGTAGCGGTTGCCGGTCGGGCCGGCGGCCCCACCCTCACCGATCCCCCAGGTGGCGTCGAGCTGCACCGCCATCGATCGGGCCAGGTGCAGGGCCCACGGCTCGGATGCCCCCTGGAGACGCTCGGGGGGTGTGACCTGCCCGTCGAGCAGGCCCCGGAACGCTGCCATCGTGTAGACCACCGATCCCCCCCGGTACCACCCCGACGCGCCGGGGGCGGCCAGGAGGGCGGCCGACATCAGTCCGCCGGCGCTGCCCTCCCCCACGGCCACGGTCTCGTCCCGATCGGCGAGCAGACGACCACAGGTGGCGCCCAACGCCACCAGGTCGGCGGGCAGGCCGGCGAAGGGGGGTTCATTGGTCATGCTGATGCTCCTCGGGACGTTCAGACTCGGGGGCCGTCCAGGGCGGCCAACACCGTCTCGGCCACCTCGGCCAGGGTGTCGAGCTGATCATCGTCCAGATGGTCCACGAAGAGCGAACGAACGGCGTCGAGGTGGCCGGGGGCAGCCGCCGCGATCTCGGATCGACCCAGATCGGTGATGACCACGAAGGCCCCACGGCGGTCGGACGGGCACTGCTCCTTGTCGACCAGACCGCGCGACACCATCCGGGTGATGTGATGGGACAGTCGGCTCTTCTCCCAGCTGAGCTGATCACCGAGCTCGAACAGCCGGAGCCGACCGTCGGGCCGGTCGGTGAGGGCGACGAGCACCACATAGTCCTGGTAGGACAGGTTGGACTCCGACGCCAGGCGACGGGCGAGTTCCCCGTCGATCCGGTTGTGCATCGCCTGTAGGCCTCGCCAGGCCCGAGCCTCCCGCTCGTTCAACCAGTTGACGCGCGTCATGATGTGGTCACCCTAGCACGACACTGGTTGACGCATCATCTGTGTCGGTGGGGTTGGCTGCTCCGGGCGCCCGTATTCAACCGTGCAGGCCCCCGTCGACGGTGAACGCCTGGCCGGTGCAGTAACTCGACCGGTCGGCGGCCAGGAACAGGGCCATCTCGGCGATGTCCTCGGAGGTCCCGAGCCGCCGGATCGGCTGACGGCTCGCCATCTCCTCGGCCTTGCCCTCGACCATCTGCTCGGTCATGTCGGTGACGATGACCCCAGGGTGGATCGAGTTGACCCGGATCCCGTAGCGGCCGAGTTCCTTCGCCGCGGTCCGGGTCATCCCCCGCACCGCCCACTTGGTGGCCCCGTAGGCGGTGGCGCCGAACACCCCGTCGAGCCCGGCCACCGACGAGGTGTTGATGATCGACCCGCCGTTGCCGGCGTCGATCATGGCCTGGCCCGCGGTCCGCATCCCGAGGAAGACACCGGTCTGGTTGACCGCCACCATCCGGTCCCACAGCTCGGTCGGCGTGTTCATCAGCCGGGCCGGCTGGAAGATGCCGGCATTGTTCATCAGGATGTCCAGGCGGCCGTGGCGACCGACCACGTCGGCAACGACCGTGGCCCATTCCTGCTCGGAGCTGACGTCCAGGTGGTGGTAGTCCCCACCGAGCTTGCCGGCCGTCTCCTCCCCCTGCTCGTCCAGCACGTCGGTGACCACCACCCTCGCCCCGGCCTCGGAGAAGATGCGGGCCTCGGCCGCACCCTGACCACGCGCCCCGCCGGTCACCAACGCCACCCGTCCGTCGAGCTCTCCCATCGGATCCCCTGTCCTGTCACGTCCGACGCGGATCATTCCAGCACCCGCAGCACCGCGGGGCGAACCGGGGGCGGCACGGCCGCACCGTCCAACCCGGCTACGGTGCACCGGATGGCCGACAAGCCCGACGTGTCCGTACCCGAGACGCCGCCCCCCACCGAGCTGGTGGTGATCGACGAGTGGGAGGGCGACGGTGCCGAAGCCACCCCCGGCACCCAGGTGACCGTCCACTATGTGGGCGTGGCCTGGTCGAACGGCAACCAGTTCGATGCGTCCTGGGACCGCAACGACCCGTTCCGGTTCTCGCTGGGGGCCGGTCATGTCATCCCCGGGTGGGACCAGGGCGTGGTCGGGATGCGGGTCGGCGGTCGGCGAACCCTGCACATCCCGCCCGATCAGGCCTACGGATCCCGGGGGGCCGGCGGGGTGATCGGGCCCGATGAGACCCTCGTGTTCACCGTCGACCTGCTCGACGTCGGCTGAACGCCCCACCGCGGGCGACGGTGTCGATCCGGACCCTGCTGATCGACGGGCACGACCCGGACCGTCCCGCTCCGATGGTGGCCGCGCTGGCCGGCGAACTGGGGGGACGTGGTCACGAGGTGTCGCGCCTCGACCTGGCCGCAGCCGGGTTCGACCGCACCATGTCGCCCGCGGAACGCGAGGCCTACCCGTCCCGGCACCCCCTGGTGACGCCGGAGACCAGGGCGGCCGCCGACCAGGTCAAGGCGGCGACGCGCCTGGTGATCTGCTACCCGCTCGTCCACGGCACCTGCCCGGTCCGGGTCAAGTCGTGGCAGGAGCGGGTCCTGGTCGAGGGCGTGGGGTTCCGCTTCCTGGCTTCGGGTCGCATCGCCGGCGCGCTGGAGCACCTCAGTGACACCCTGGTGGTGGCCTCGACCCCGAACGGGGTCGGCGACCGGCGCGACCGGGCCGTGCTCGGCCAGGGACGGTCCCTCGCCCGGGCCTTCCGGCTGATGTCGAACCGGCACTGCCGGTCCGATTTCGTGATCACCGCCCCCGACGATCCGGCTCCTGCCCTGGCGGTGCTGCGAACCTGGTGACCTCGGCCCCGACCCGCCGGAGGTGGGCCGCCATGTCGCCCCGGTCGGCCCGGTCGACCCGGTAGAGCGCACGCCACCGGAACCGGGCCCCGGTCCCGCCGTGGCACGCCGGGGCGAGCCGGGTCCGGAGGTAGTGCCTGCCCCACTGGCCCTGCAGCAGGTTGACCATGCGGGACGACCCGCAGGTGGTCATCGCCACCAGCTCCTCGACACCGACCAGCGGGGCGGGATCGTCCAACAGACCGTGGATCCAGCCGAGCACCACGGCCGGGAGGCCACCATCCCAGGTGGGGTAGATCAGGATCAGGCGGCGGATCCGGGCCAGTTCGGACCCGGTGGGCTGCTCCCTGGCGGCCAGACGCCAGGCGCGGACGGGTTCACCGACCTGCTCCAGCCCGGTCAGCACCCGGTTGCGCACGGCGGCCGAGAAGCTCGCCTCCAGCGGGTGGTACTGGACCACCCCGGTACCAGTCACCGGCCGGGTCAACCGAGCCGGGGGAGCACCCCGTCGGCGAGCCGGTGGAGCTGGTCCTCGACGATCTCGTAACGATCACCGGGCATGGCCGGGAACAGGATCAGGTCGTGCAGGCCACCGAGACGCCCGGCGAGCCGGTCGATCTGCTCGGCGACGTCGTCGGCCGTGCCGACCAGCCACACCTGGCCGTCCATCGACTCCTCCAGGGTGGGGATGAGCCCGGCCGGGGCCGGTTTGCCGTCGGCACCGAGGTAGCCCCGGCTCCAGCCGTACGGACCGAGGAACTTCCAGAACTCGTCGTGACCGGGCCGCACCTGGGCGACGGCCTCCTCCCTGGTGTCGGCCACGCAGGTGTTGACGACCAGCATCCGGTTCTCGCCCGGCTCGAGGGCGCGACCGTGCTCCTCCTGGTAGATCTCGGCGTAGCGGTTCCAGAACCGTTCGAGCAGGACGTGGTGCTTGAGCCACATGACCCCACCCCAGCCCTTGCGGGGAACGATCTCGAGGGTCGGGGGTGAGGTGATCGCCTGCCAGGTCTCGTAGGGGTACAACGGGCGGGGGATGAGGCTGAGCTCCTCCACCTGACCGCCCCGATCGGGGATGCCGGGTGGGGGGATGTCGTAGATCTCCCCGTGGAAGGCGAACCGCTCCTGATCGAGGGCGAGGCGGATGACCTCGACGGCCTCGTCGAACTGGCGCCGGTTGAAGCGGTCGGCCTCGACCGCATCGGGGTTGTCGAAGCTGCCGATCCGGGATCCGAGCGGTTCCGCCTCCCGGGGGACGGTGCCCCGCCCGAGACCGAGGACGGCCCGCCCCCGGGACAGGTTGTGGAGGGTGGCGAAGTCCTCGGCCAGACGCAACGGGTGCCAGTTGCCGACCACATTGAACATGGTGCCAATCCGGAGTTGTTCGGTCCGTTCGGCCAGGGCGACGCCGGCGAGGATCCCGTTGGGGACGACCTCGTAGCCCTCGTACTGGAAGTGGTGCTCGGTCAGCCAGAAGCTGTCGAACCCGCGCCGGTCGGCGAGGACCCCGACCTCGAGGATGCGTTCGGTGGCCTCCCAGATGACCTTGTTGTCGTAGCGGCGGTCGGTGGAGACGGGCGGGCCGGACCCGGCATCGTCCATCTCCACGCCGCCGAACAGGAAGATCCCGACGCGCATGGCGACATCCTAGAAGCCCCGGCGACCGGGGAGGAACGGTCGGGTCGCGGCGCCGGGGCGTTTGTGAACGGCGTATCTCGGGCGTGAGAACAGGGCCGGCGACGGGCTCCGGGGGCGGCTCCGGGTGTCCCAGCCGGGAACGGGCAAGCTAACGTGCAAGGCCAACCCACCTCGATGATGACGTTGAGACCGCGGACGAACGAGGGGTCAGGGGACGACGCAATGAGCACCAGGAGCGACGGCGCACCGGCCGTCACGGCCTCGAGCGGGGCGCCGACCTCGAGCGCCGGGGCGCTCAGCTTCGACCGGATCGGGATGGTGTTCCCCGACGGCACCGAGACCCTGGTGGACGTCAGCTTCTCGGTGGCCCGGGGCGAGTTCGTCACCATCGTCGGACCCTCGGGCTGCGGCAAGTCGACCCTGCTGAAGATCGCGTCCGGGCTGCTGAAGCCGACCACGGGCCGGGTCTCGGTCGACCGGCGGAACCTCGGCTACGTCTTCCAGGACGCCACCCTCCTCGATTGGCGGACGGTGCGACGCAATGTGGAACTGCTGGCCGAATTGCACGGCATCAGCAAGGCCGAACGGGCCGACCTGGCCCAGCAGGCCATCGAGACCGTCGGTCTGGCCGGATTCGAGGATCACTACCCGCGATCGTTGTCGGGCGGCATGAGGATGCGGGCCTCCCTGGCCCGGACCCTGACCCTGAAACCTCCGGTCTTCCTGTTCGACGAGCCGTTCGGGGCGGTCGACGAGATCACACGGGAACATCTGAACGACGAGACCCAGCGCCTGTTCCTCGCTGAGGGGTTCGCCGGGCTGTTCATCACCCACTCCATTCCCGAAGCGGTGTTCATGAGCACCCGGGTGTTGGTGATGTCGGCCCGTCCGGGTCGGATCGTCGCCGAATACCCCATCCCCTTCCCCTATCCGAGAGATCCGTCACTCCGGTTCACCGCCGAGTTCGCCCATCTGAACGGCCGGGTGTCGGAGTCGTTGCGGGGAGCCCACACATGAGCGACACCGACGAATCGACCGAGTTCAGCGTCGACGACGCGCCCACCCCGGCCGACGAGATCAACCTGGACGACGCGCCCACCCCGGCCGACGAGATCAGCGTCGACGACGGCCCGGCGGACACCTTCGCCGTGGGTGAGGCGGCCCTCCTCGACGTGGCCACCGAGGTCGCGGTGGTCGACAGCCTCCCGCCCCGGCGTTCCCCCGGGTCGCGGGGTCGTCGCCTGGCCGAGACGATCCTCCCCCCACTGGTGCTCGGCGTGATCCTGATCGGGGCCTGGTACTTCGTCTCCTACGTGGTACTCGACGAGAAACGCCGGTTTCTGCTGGAGCCGCCGCACCAGGTGCTCCTGGAGGGCTTCCTCGACTGGGATGTGTTCTCCGAGATCCTCCGGGGCCTGTGGTCGAGCACCAAGGTGGCCATCATCGGCCTGACCGTCTCGATCCTGCTCGGGTTCACCCTGGCCACCGTCATGAGCCAGACCAAGCTGGCCGAACGAGCCATTTTCCCCTACATGGTCACCCTCCAGGCCATTCCCATCCTGGCCCTGGTGCCCCTGATCCAGTTCTGGTGGGGCAGTGGCCAGACCTCCCGGGTGGTGGTGTGCATCATCATCTCGGTGTTCCCGATCATCGTGAACACCCTGTTCGGACTGCAATCCGCGGCCCGGGGCCAGCACGACCTGTTCACCCTCCACCACGCGAGCCGGCTCACCCGGCTCAGGAAGCTGATGTTCCCGGCCGCCCTGCCCGCCGTCTTCGCCGGGTTGAGGATCTCGGCCGGGCTGTCGGTGATCGGGGCCATCGTCGGTGTTTTCTTCTTCGGCAAGGGCGACAAGGGCATCGGGCAACTGCTCCGCAAGTTCGCCACCGATCTGAGCGGTGAGGCCCTGCTGACGGCGGTGATCATGTCGTCGGTCCTCGGCGTCACCGTCTTCCCGCTGTTCGGGTTGCTCCAGAACGTGGCCGTCGGGAAATGGTATGACGGCGCTGGCGGTGACGGTCGATGACGATCCGCGCCTGCTCCCGCCGCGGCCGGGCGGGTCCGGCCCGCGGACGCTGACCCGTCGTCCGCACACCCCCTCCTATCCCCTATTCCCTACCCCTGGGAGAGGCAATGATGACAACCAAGTGGCGGCTGCTTTCGCTGTTGCTGGCCGCCGGCCTGGTGGCCGGCGCCTGCGGCAGCGACGACGGCGATGACACCGCGGCCGGCGATGACACGTCGAGCACCACCGCAACCGACGATGGGTCGGACACCGGCAGTACCGCCGATGCGGGTGAGACCGAGGCCGGCGACGGCCCTCTGGCCGGGGTGTGCCCGTCACCCCTGGTCATCCAGACCGACTGGTTCCCCGAGGCCGAGCACGGCGCCCTGTTCGAACTGGTCGGCGACGACTACGAGATCGACGGCGACAACAAGCTGGTGCGGGGCAACATGGTGCTCGGCGACACCGATCAGGGCATCGACGTCGAGGTCCGGGCGGGTGGCCCGGCCATCGGGTCGGGCACGGTGGCGGGCGAGATGTACACCGACGACTCGATCCAGATCGGCTACGCCACCACCGACTCGCAGATCCTGCGGGCCGACACGCCGCTGCTGTCGATCATGGCTCCGCTCGAACGCAATCCGCAGATCATCTACTGGGACCCGGAGACCTACCCCGACATCGAGTCGATCGCCGATCTCGGCGAGGCGAACGTGACGGTCAACGTGTTCCCCGGCGGCACGTTCGCCGAGGTGTTCGTGGCCATGGGCCTGTGGAACGCCGACCAGGTCGATCCGTCCTATGACGGCTCGCCGGGCCGGTTCGTCGCCGACGGCACCATCGCCCAGCAGGGGTTCGCCTCGGCCGAACCGTGGACCTACAAGAACACGGTCACCGACTTCGGCCGGGACGTCGCCTACCAGCTGTTCGACGACGCCGGGTTCCGGGTGTACTCCCAGACCCTCGGCATCAAGCCCGACGACAAGGAAGCCCTGGCGCCGTGCCTGGAGCTGCTGATCCCGGTGATCCAACAGGCCACCGTGGACTACTACGGGGATCCGGCGGAGACCAACGCCTTGATCGTGGAAGCGGTGACCGAGTACGACACGTTCTGGACGTACTCCCCCGAGCTGGCCGACTTCTCGGTGGCGACCCAGCTCGAACTGGGCCTGGCCGGCAACGGTGACGATGCCGTGGTCGGCAACATGGATCCGGAGCGGATCCAGACCGTCATCGACCAGCTCATCGCCGCCGAGATGGACGTCCCCGACGGGATCACCCCCGACGACCTCTACACCAACGAGTTCATCGACGACTCGATCGGCTTCGCCGACTGAGTTCCTGCGGTTGAGGGCCTCCGGGCCGGGTTCGTGCGACCCGGCCCGGAGCACCCGGGGCCCGGTCAGGCCCGGTACACCACCGTGGACTGACGGGACGCCGAGGTGAGGCGGCCGGCCCGGAACACCATCCGGTTGAGCGGGCCCTGGGCGATGGCGGCCCGGACCGAGGGGGCGTCGATGGCCAGCAGGTCGGCCGGACGGCCGGGCGTGAGCTCCACCGGGGCCAGGCCCATCACCCGGCGGGCGGCGCCGCTGATCATGGCCATGGCCTCACCGGGCAGGCGGTGGCCGGCCATGACCATGAGGGCCGCCGTCTCCAGCGGATCGCTCCGGCCCACGAGATTGAACGGGTCCTGGACGTTGTCGGCCCCGGCCGCCACGGTGGCGCCCGCCTCGACGAGGGCCGACACCGCGGTGAGACCACGGGGTGGGGCGCTGGGACGATCCCGGGCCTGGAGGTAGAGGTTGGTCTGGGGCAGAGCCACGACCCCGATCCCGGCGTCGGCCACCGCGGCGGCCACGTCGGCCTGCACCTGTGGCGCCTGGACGCCGAGGCTGACACAGTGACTGGCGGTCACACCCCGATCGAAACCGCGGCTCAGCACCCGTCGGGCCAGATCGGCCAGGCTGAGCATCTCGGGGTTGAGGGTTTCGTCGGTGTGCAGGTCCAGGGGTAGGCCGGCGTCGTCGGCCACATCGAGCAGGTAGTCGATCTGACCGACCGGGTCGTCGTCGAGGTGGGGACAGCCGCCGATGACGTCGACCCCCGCGGCGATGGCCTGGTGGAGAGCGGCCCGGGCGTCCGCGCCTCCAGGACCGACAAGGGGTGACAGGGGCAGGGCCACGATCTGGACATCGATGAGGCCGTCGTAACGGCGGGCCGCGTCCCGTACCGCGGTGACGAAGCCAGCGCCGACCTCGGGGACGGCGTTCACATGGCTCCGCACCGCCGTGACGCCGTGGCTGATCAGCAGCTCGAGGGCGGCCGAGGCCCGTTCGGTCACCGAGTCGGGGGTGAACTGTCCCCGCCGGGACGCCGCGATCCAGGCCTCGATGGCTCCGGCCAGGTCGCCGCCGGGGTTGGGCACCAGCTCGGCGGTCAGGGCCTTGTCGAGGTGGGCGTGGGGTTCGGCGAAGGCCGGGAGCAACAACCAGCCGTCGAGCTGGTGCACGTCGACCCCGCCGGCGACCGGGGACAGCCGGGCCGGATCACCTCCGGCCGGTGGGGACGGCCGGGCCGGATCACCTCCGGCCGGTGGGGACGGCCGGGCCGGATCACCTCCGGCCGGTGGGGACGGCCGGGCCGGATCATGGTTCTCCACCCTGGTGATCAGCCCGTCGGAGATGACGATGTCGACGAGGCGACCATCGGCGAGGCGACCGTGCCGGAGTTCGACGAGGCGCGGTCGGGGCCGTCCGGGCGTTGGCTGCCGGTCCTTCAGGGGAACCTCCAGACAGGGGGATCGGGGTGGCGATGGCCGCCGGCGATCCTAGGCGAAAAGAGGGACGGTCCCGGACCGAGGTTGGGGCCCCAGATCGGGTGGGCGACTACCCGAACCAAGGCCCCAGCCTCGACCAGGGACCATGCACGTCCAGACTTACGTCTGTAAATGCAGCACCAAACAGGCCTTCATAAGGCCGTAAGATTATTGATTTCGCCAACCCAGCCGTTGTTTGTCGACTGGTTCAGAACAATCGCAACTCGTAACGCCATTTCTCGCCTACGAGTCGTCTTCGCCAACGCAATTGTGCGATTGCCCTGTCGAGCTGTTGGACTCGACTCCAGGAGCTTACGCCGTCCAGATTGGGTATGACAACCCTATGTCGATTGGTTATTTCCTGATGCCTCATCGCGGTCGACGCCCGCCACTACGGTTACCGGCATGTCAACAATGGCCCGATTCGGGGGCGGTCTGCTCTGGACCTGGGCCGGTACCGCGATCGCCGTGTTCCTGCTCCGCTGGGTTGACCTGACCGGACCGATCCCGGCCGTTCAAGCCCTGTCGCCACTGATCGGGTTGTCGTTGCTGGTTGTGGTGGGAGGCGCGTTGGCGCTGCATCGCCGGGCGCTGGCCGGGGTGGCCGGGGCCGCTCTGCTGGTGATGGCAGCCACCGCACTCCCCCTCGTTCTGGGTTCGTCGAAACCCCACGAGGACGGCGACCTGGTGATCCTGTCGTCCAACCTCCAGTTCGGCGGTGGTTCGCTCGCCGATGTCGAGGCGGCGGTCGACCGGCTCGACGTGACCGTTCTGGTCCTCCTCGAGGTGACCCCGGAGGCCGAGGCCGCCCTCGACGCCTCCACCCTCTCGGATCGCCTTCCCTTCCGAAACGGCCGGTCCCGGACCGGCCCGGCGGGCACGATGATCCTGACCCGCCATCCCCAACGTCCGCTGGCCGACCAGCCCCATCTCGCCTTCGATCAGGTCGCCGTGGAGATCGACGACCCCGGCGGGGCGTGGTCCCTCCTGGCGGTGCACCCCCTCCCGCCCCTGCTCCGCGAGTCGACCCACTGGCGGGGGGATCTGGACGAGCTGACCCAGTGGCGGGCTCGGCAGGACACTGATCGACTGGTGATCGCCGGCGACTTCAACGCATCGGCGGCCCACCCCGGCTTTCGGGAGCTGACCGCCGGGATGACCGACGCCCACCGGGCGGTCGGCGCCGGCTGGGTCCGGACCTGGCCCGAC
Source organism: Acidimicrobiales bacterium (assembly GCA_047971245.1). Lineage (GTDB taxonomy): Bacteria > Actinomycetota > Acidimicrobiia > Acidimicrobiales > SZUA-35 > CADEDH01. The sequence goes on along the minus strand of JBKDZN010000040.1, from coordinate 3,665 downwards.
GGCGGCCTTCTCGGCTCGGGATTCGTCCAGATCGACCATGTGGTGAGCCGCGGGGTCACCACCGTCGACGCCGGCACGGTGACCGTGGCCGACACCGACCATGTGGCGGTGTGGGCCCGGCTCCGGATCCCACCGCCGCTCGTCGCCACCCTGCCGGCCGACGGCTAGGTCCGGTTCGCTCGCCCGAGGACGCCGGGGCCGGTCATGGGGCCGGGGAACGATCGCCGGGACGGAGCGGCACGCCACCACCGGCCCGTGAGCAGAGCCGGCGGGCCCGGGCCGTACGACGACGCGGCGTTTGGAGATCGGCCAGCACGGCGGCGGCCGCGTTCCGGCCCGGGGCCCCGCTCACCCCGGCCCCGGGGTACGTTCCCGCCCCCGACAGGTAGAGACCGGTGATCGGGGTGCGGTACCGGCTCAGCTCCGGCCGCCGGCCGATCAGGGTGGCCAGCGGGTGGGCGGCATAAGCGGGGGGGTGGCCCCGCCCGAGCAGGAACTCCCGTTCGTAGCGATCCGGGGTCATGACCCGCCAACGGTCGACGGAGTCGGCGAAGCCCGGTTCGGCCAGCGCACCCCACACCTCGAGCCATCGGGCTGGCTCCGGCGAATCCGGCCAGCCGCCGGGATGGTGGTACGGCGTGAACAGCACCTCGAGGCTGAGCACGTGCCGGCCGGGCCCAGGGGCCATCGTCGGGTCGAGCACGGTCGGCGCGTTGACCAGGAGAGTGGGGCGGGGTGCCACCTGCCCCCGTTCCCGCCGGGAATGGGCGATGGCCAGGTCGGTCGGATGGGGGTTGACCACCGTGGTGGCAGCCAGGAAGTCGACCCCGGGGAACTCCCGTTCCAGCTCACCGAGGGCGGCGAACCGTGGGGGGCGGGTCAGCACGGCGTCCAGCTTCGACTCGTAGCCCTCGGGCACCGGGGTGGCCCGCCACCGTTCCACCAACCGCCGGGCGGCCGGTGGCGGCGCGGTCAGCCACTGCACCAGCACGGTCCGGGGATCGGTGGCGGCCACGACCACCGACGACCGGAGCTCGGTGCCGTCGTCGAGCCTGACCCCGGTCACCCCACCGTCGGCGACGGTCAGCTCGTCGACCCGGGCGCCGGCACGAACCCGGCCACCGGCGGCGACGAGGCACGACCGAACCGCGTCGGTCAGGGCCCCGCTGCCCCCGACTGGGCGTCCGGAGCGCACCAGGTGGCGGGTGGCGTAGGCGAGGGCAGCCATCCCGGTGCCGACCCGATCGGGAGATACCCCCCACACCGTGGGCCCGAGCGATGCCGCCGGGGTGATGAATCGCCAGTCGTCGAAGTAGCGGCGGAGGACCGCGGTGGCGCTCCGGCGGCTCCAGTCGAGCAGGCGAGCGGCACCGACGGCGCGCCGGTCGGCAACGGTTCGTGCCATGCGGGCCGTCGTGGGCGGCGTGGTCAGCATGGCCAACACCAGTTCGGCCACGGGGAGGGCGTCGTCGAGGTAGCGCCGGTAGCCGTCCACCTGGGCCGGGTGGGTGCGGGCAAGCCCCTCCAGCATTGCTTCCGGTTCGTGGAACTGGACCCAGGGCGGCGAACCGTCGTGGAACAGGTGCACATTGCCGGTGGGTGGCTCCAGGTAGTGGAGGCCGTGTCGGGCGAGCTCCAGTTCGTCGGCGATCGGGGTGGCCCGGATCAGGGTGTGGTCACAGTGACAGACGTTGAAACGGGCCCCCAGGTCGCTCACGGTGGCCGCGCAGCCCCCGACCGCGGCCCGGGCTTCGACCAGCAGGGTGTCGATCCCGGCCCGAGCCAGGTAAGCGGCGGTGATGAGCCCGTTGTGGCCTCCGCCGACCACGATCACCTCGGCGTCGGACCGGCCGGTCGGGCGGGGGCCTCCGATACTCATCGGGCCGCGATAACGCTCACCTCGACCAGCCAGGTCGGCTGGGCGAGCTCGGCCACGACGACCAGGGTGGAGGCGGCCCGGTGATCGCCGAGAAGCCGATCACGGGCGGCCATGACCACGGCCAGGTCCTGGCCGGGCACCACATAGGTGGTGACCGACACCAGATCGGCGGGGCCGAGCCCGGCGTCGTCCAGCATGACGGCCAGATTGGCCCACACCTGCTCGGCCTGGTCGGCCAGACCAGCCGGAACCGATCCGTCGGGCCGGGCCGGCACCACCCCGGAGGTGTGCAGCCACCGCGACGGGTTGGTGGTCACCACGGCGTGGGCGTAGCGGGCGGCCGGTGGGGCGAGGCCCTCGGGGTTGACGGGGCGCAGCACGGCCCGAGGCTAGTCGCCGGGGCGGGAGAATCCCGTCGGGACGTTGAGCCCGCTCCCCCGATCCGGTCAGGATGGCTCCGGCGGCGGAGGCGCCGCCGGGCACCACAGGGGGACCCACCATGACCGGAACCGTGACCTACGAGCGTCGGGACCATATCGCCACCATCACCTACAACCGGCCGGAGGCCCTCAACGCCATCAATGGTGAGCTGCGCCAGGACCTCAATGCGGCCTGGGAGCAGCTCCGCACCGACGACGAGGCCTGGGTGGCGATCGTGACCGGGGCGGGACGGGCGTTCTGTGCCGGGGCCGACCTGAAATCGCCGGGGTCAGCGGTGGGCAACGACGACCACTCGTTCTGGGAGGTGCCCAGCTTCACGTCCCTCGAGAGCGGCAAGGAGATCTGGAAGCCGGTGATCGCGGCGGTGAACGGCTACGCCATCGGCTTCGGCCTGACCATGGTGGCCTCGTGCGATCTGGTGATCGCCAGCGAGCGGGCCGAGTTCGGTTTCCCGGAGGTGCAGCTCGGGGTCCCCACGGTTCAGGGGGCGGTGCGGATGCCCCGCATGGTCGGTTGGCAGGGGGCCATGGAGTTGCTGCTGTGGGGGGATCGCATCGACGCCCAGCGGGCCAAGGAGATCGGCCTGGTGGCCCGGGTGGTACCCCACGACGATCTGATGAAGGAGGCCGAAGCGGCGGCCCAACGCCTGATCGACCGGTGTGCCCCGCTCGCGGTGCGAGCCACCAAGGAGATTGCCCGCCGGGGCCAGGAGATGCCCTTCGCTGAGGCCATCCGCTTCGGCGAGACCATGCGCAAGGTTGCCGGCGCCACCGAGGACGCCGCCGCGTTCCGAGCCGCGGCGGCCTCCGGCGAGCGACCCCAATGGACCGGCCGCTGAACCGACCGAGGACGCCCACCATCGATCCGGCCGACCCGGGGAGCGGCAGCCGGTTGATGGCGATCCGAGGTTCTACAGGCCCAACGCAGCCCTGGGCCGTCGGGCGCGCCGCTGTAGCGGCCTAAGCCTGGCCTAAGCCGAGGAACGCGGCTGGGTTCTCTCGGCGCCGGACCGCGGGCGAACTGCCGGCTGGGTAGTGGAGTGGCCGGCAGGCCCGTGGCCCGTGGTTGGTCAGGGGTTGTCGGTTGGGCCCGGTTCGTGTCCGTTGCTGCCGCGGTCCCGGTGGCCGGTGTCGTTCCCGCTGTCCCTGCCGTCCCTGCCGTCGCTGCCGTCTCCGCTGCCCCCGCCGTGCCCGTGGTCGGTGTCACCGTCGGTGTTGTCTCGGTGGGTGGTGTAGGTGTGGTGGTGGGGGGTGGTCCAGGTGTATCCGTGGGGTTGGGTGGTGAGGGTCCAGCCGGGGGTGTGTTTGACCTGGTGGTCGTGGCGGCAGAGGGGGGCGAGGTTTTG
>JBKDZN010000039.1:0-8252 GCA_047971245.1 Acidimicrobiales bacterium | reverse complement strand
CTCTTTAAATGAAACCGGAGTAGGAATGTCCGGTTTACTAGCGTAATTCACTGACGAAAGAGAGTTTGCCGTGAACCACAACATCGAAGACAACGCCCCCGAGTCCTTCGAGGATGACGTCGTTGAGTTGGAGGACGTCTCCGCCCCGATGATCCTGCCGATCCCCCCGGTGCCGGTCCCGATTCCGTTCCCGTTCCCCCGCCTGCCGCGGCTGCCCATCATCCCGCCGCCCCGGTTCCTGCTGTGAGCGGCGGAGGGGTCTGAAGATGACCGTAGCGTTTGTTCCCGCCGGTGGCCTCGACATCGTTCGGGAGGCCACCGGCGGGAACGTTGCCATCACCGGGGACGCCCGCCACTTCCGGTTGTCCGACGCGGCGGTGGCGGTTCTCCGCGCCGCCGGGACCGGCCTCGAGTCGGCACCCGGCGTGGTCGACGCAGGCCGAGTGGGGGGCATCCGGGAGTCGCTCGTGGCCGCTGGCCTCCTGGTTCCCGCCGGGGCCCGGGCGCCGGTTGGGCCGGCGCCGACCAACCGGCGATTGCAGTTCCGGCGGGTCGCCATGGTCCGCCTCCATCTCGGCCGGCCCGATCGGCTGGTGGCCGCGCTTGCTCCGGTCTGGGCCGCTCTGACCCGCCGGTGGGCGCTGGTACCCGCCGGCCTGATCGCCGTGTTGGGTCTTGTCGTGGCCGTCCGGGAGCTGATCGCATCGTGGGGTCTGCTCCGGGCGGGTTCCGGGTGGGGTACCACGATCGGAGTGATCGGGGCCACGCTCGCTGCGGCCTTCCTCCACGAACTTGGCCATGCGCTCGAACTCAGCCGGCGCGGCGGCCGGCCGGGGGGCGTGGGTTTGATGCTTATGTGGTTCCTTCCCGCCGCCTACTGCGATGTCTCCGATGTGTGGCGGATCCCCGACCGCGTCGGCCGGATGGCAGTCAGCGCAGCCGGCCCGGCCGTGAATCTCGTCATCGGGGGGGTTCTTGGTCTGCTCCGATGCTCTGGCTGCAACGCCGCGTGGTTGCGTCTTCTGATCATGTCAAACCTGGCGATGTTGCTGATCAACTCATCACCGTTCCTTCGGACCGACACCTACTGGATGATTGCTCACTGGCTCCGGGAACCGAGCCTTCTGCCTACGGCGAGACGAGACGCTTGGCTGCTGTTCAGGCCCAGCCGACGACGACAGGCTCCCGGGTTCTCGTGGGTCCGGGCCGCCTACGGTTTGGCTGGTTGTGCCGTGCCGCTGGGCACCACGACCCTGGTTTGGCTGCTGGCGTCGGCATGACTATCGAGAATCACCCGCCGGACCAACCGTTCTCTATTCTTAGCGACGGTGGCCTGTCACCTGCGAGCGGTGCGTATGCTCGTTCAGGTCGCCGCGAACCTTCTGCTACGCTCCGGAGCGATCCCATGACCGACTACTCACCCGATGACATGACCGACGGCGATCCGGGCAACGAGGTCGACATCCCGGCGGACGACCCATCGATGGAGGCCTTCCTGGCCCGGGCGCGGACGGTGGTATCCCTGGTTGATCCCGTGCCCGCCGACGTCACCGAGCTGGCCAAAATGGCCTACGCGTTCCGCGATATCGAGACGATCGAATCTGCCGACAGCAGTGAACTGCTGGGTGTCCGGTCGACCCGGGGCGGCACCGTGCGCGCCTCCACCGACGAAGCCACCCTGATCTGGTCCGAAGCCGACGGTGCCGTCAGCGGGGTGCTCCACTCCGGTGTCGAAGTGACCCTGGCGGTCCAGACCACGGGTGCGACCACCGACGTCGATCTCGATGACGGCACCCGGGCGTTCGAGTTCAGAACCCCGCCGGGTGCCTACCGTCTTGTGGTCGGCCAGCCCGGTCGCACCTGGGCGACGAACTGGGCGGGCTGACGCGGCGACCGCCGGGGGACGGTGCGGACGTGCTCGAAGCCCGTGCCCTGCTGGCCAGGGCCCGACAGGCTCCCCGAGACACCCGCCAACAGGTGGCGGCCCGGATCGAGGCAGGAACATCCGACCGTGGACTCCTCGCGGTACTGCACGTGGCCCGTGGGTGGGCCGCGTTCACCCTTGGCGATACGGCCACTGCGTTGGAGGCGGCCCGTCACGCGCAGGGACTCGCCGGAACCGGCCCCGAGCAGCTGATCGAGTCCACTCATCTTGAGGTAGCCGCCCTCCTGGAGCAGAGCCGGCCCGAGGAGGCCATTGGCTCCCTGACGGCCACGATCGCCGAGTGCATCGGCTTCAACCGGGCCCGGTTGTGGTCCGGTTTGGGCAGCGTGCACGCATCGCTCCGGGATTTCGACCGGGCCAGGGCGTGCTACCGCCGCGGCGTGGCCGAAGCCGAACGGTTCGATGATCGACCGTCGCGTTCCATCCTGGAGAACAACGAGGCCCTGGTCGATCTCGAACTGGGTCGGTTCGTCGAGGCTCGAGCCCGCTTGGAAGGCGTCCTGAGGGCGGGACCTGACGACCGCGACCGGTATCCGTGGGCGATTGCCACCCACAACCTCGGCGTGTGCGCCGCCCGTCTCGGCCGGATCCCCACCGCGATCGGGCTGTTCGAACAGGCGGCGGCGTCGTTCGACGACACCGGTGATCGGGTGTCCCTCGCCCACGCTCTTTTGGACCGGGCCGAGATGCTGCATGACGTAGGTCTGCTCGCCGAGGCCCTGGCGGCGGTCACCCGGGCGGCGGAGTTGTTCCGTAGTATCGGTTCGGGCGTGCGGACCGCCATGGCCCAGGTCACCATGGCCCAGGTGCTGGCCACCCAGGGCCGATGGGTCGAAGCCTGTGACACCCTGAGCGCCGCACGCCGCGAGGTGGGGGCGGCCCGACTTGACCCGACGATCGGCGACCTGATCGACGGCCGGCTGGCCCTGTACCGGACCATCGCGTGGATCGGGGGTGAGGGTGACCAGGTCGGCCGACCGGAGCTGCCGGCGCTGAGCACCATCGATGCCTACCAGCCCGACGTCGCCGTCGACGCCGGTCTGCTGCTGATCGAACACGACCGGTCGGACGAGGCGCGGCGGCTATTGCGGACCGTGGCCCCGCTCGACGATCCGGAACGGCAGGTCACCTACCTGCACGCGCTGGTGGCGCGGGCTGCCCTGGCCCAGCTGGAGGGCGACGAAGAGGTGGCGCTCGACGCGGTGTGGGCGGGTCTGGCCCATGCCCACACCCATGGGATCGCCCTCGGCGTGGCCGAACTGCGGGCCACCACCCAGCGACGGGCCCGACAACTCGCCGAGATAGGGGTGACCATCGGGCACCGCCAACGCCGGTTGGGTCTGGTGATCGAGGTGCTGGAGGCCGAACGGGCGCTCGGCCTGCTGCCTGAACCCGACCTCACGGAACAGGAGCGAGCGCTCAGCGCCAACCTGCGCTCGGTGTCCCGCTCACTGGCCGGCGTAGCCGACGAGTCGCCGGCCACGTTCCGCCTCCTCAGCCAACGTCGAGAACTGGAGCAGGCGATCAGCCGGCTGCACCGTTCCGGCGGGGAACGCCCCAGCGGTAAACCGACCCGCAACTCGCGGCGCGGCGCCACGCTGGCGCCGGACACGGTGTTACTTCACCGGAAAGCGGATCGCCTCCAGGCGATCGTGCCAGACGACGGCAGGCTCAGGGTCATCGAACTCGGCCGGCTCGATCGGCTGCGGCGGACCCTGGCCGGGCTGGCGCTCACCCTCGGGTCACTCGCCGGCGGAGGGTCGCCGGTGGCCGTCGACCGGCTCGTCGACGATCTGCGCACGGAGTTCGCCGGCCTGCTCCGTCATTTCGACGGGCGGGACGACGTCGTTGTCGTGCCCGAGCCGAGCCTCGGGCCCGTTCCCTGGTCGCTATTGACCGACACTGCGGTGATACTGCACCCTTCGCCGACCCTCCAGCCGGTCGCCGCAAGGGAGATCGGTGAGCCGGCGCGGCCTGTGGTGGCGTTCGCCGGCCCCGACCTGCGGTACGCCGAGGCAGAAGTCGACGCGGTGCTCGGCGCTCATCCCGGCGCCCAGGCGTTCCGCGCCGATGAAGCCGATGCCTCCCACGCAGTCGACTGGTTCGGCCGGGCCGGTCTCGTCCACTTCGCCGCCCACGGGATGTTCCGGGCCGACAATCCCCTGTACAGCTCGATCCTGTTGGCCGACGGGCCCCTCACGTTCTTCGATCTGTTATCTGGTCCGCCGCCCGAACGGTTGATCTTCTCGTCGTGCGATGTGGGGCGGGGGAGCGTGGTGTCATCGCTCGGTCTCGCCTCCGTGCTCATCGGTCGTGGTTGCCGGGAGCTGGTGGTCAGCAGTGGCCCGGTGGGCGACGAGGCCTCCATGCGTTTGATGTCGGATCTGCATCGAGGCCTGGCGGCAGGCAAAGCGTTGGGGCGGGCGTTGCGGGAGGCGCAGACGGCCAGACTTCGCAGCGATCCGTCGGTGGCGTTGTTCGCGGCATTCGGGAGCGGGGCTTCGGCCGATTTCTCGCGTGCTCGCCGCTCACAGGAGGAAGAGAGTAGTGTGACCCCGGTCCCTGAATTGGTGGCCCGGGCGGTTGCAGATTCTGTGAGGGGAGGCGCGAACGTGGCCGACGCGGAGGGTGAATCGGGGTGACGTATAGTGACCGGAACTTGACCGTTCTCGTTGCGGCAGCGGTGGACGGTGATCATGAGGCCTGGAACCAGATCGTCGACGCCATGGACAACATGGTGTGGTCGGTGGTGCGGAGCTTTCGACTGTCCGATGCCGACTCGAACGACGCGGCACAGATGGTGTGGCTCCGGGTTCTGGAGGGTTTGCACAAGGTGCGAGATCCGGAGCGTCTCGGACTGTGGATCGCCACCACCTCGCGTCGCGAGTGCATGCGGCTGATCGAGAAGCAGAGCCGAGTCATTCCCACCGAGCCCGAGGCTGGTTTCGGGCGCCTGCCTTCCCGGGACGACATCGAGCATGAACAGGCCGACCGGGCCGAGGCGCGGCAGCTGCTTGAAGCCGTCCAGAATCTCGGTCCCGATTGTCGACAATTGCTGCGGCTGGTGCTGTGTGATCCGCCGATGAGTTACAAGGAGATCTCTGCCGCGCTCGGTATCGCGGTGGGCACCATCGGGGCCCGCCGGCAACGGTGCCTCTCCCGGTTGCGGGCCGCAGTACACGCCTGACGGCCTGGTCGCGATCTCTATCCCCTGATCGACCGCTGGATATTCTGGTCGAGGTGAATCACGGGCGGGGCTTCGCCGCTCTCTATGTCGTGAGCCGTCGCCGAACCAATGATCCCTACCTCCTGAAGGTGGTCAAGCCGATCCGGTACGCCCCGGACGGTCGATCCGGGATGGGTGGCGTGTCGCTGTGTGTGCTGCCGGGGGAAATCGTCTGTATCACCGGCCCGAACGGCAGCGGCAAGAGTCAGCTGCTGCGGATCCTCGCCGGATCGATCACCCCCGATGAGGGCCGGATCGATGCAGCGGGTCAGGATCTCCCGTGCCTGGTGGCCATGGAGGCGTTCGACGATCTCACCGAGGCAACCGGGGCCGACTGGTTGAGCGCCGATGACGTCCGCCGGTTCGGGGTGCCGACGGACCGGCCGATCGCCGGCCTGTCCTCCGGGGAGCGGCAGCGGTTGGCCCTGTCAACGGCGGCCAACAGCCCGGCCAGGATCATCCTGCTCGACTCGCCGACGGCGTACCTGGACAGCGACGCCTACGATCTCTTGGAGCAGGTCGTGCTCGACATCGTCGGCAGCGAACGGGCGGCCATCATCGCCACCAATGACCCCGAGGTCCTGGTTCGGTTCGATCAGGCGACGATCTATCGCCTCGACGGTGGGCAGCTGACCGTGGTGCGGCCCGGCTACTGAACACCCCGCACCCTCGTTCGCCGCCTACCAGCGGGCGGGAAGATTGAGCGGGCCACGGAAGGCCCACCCGCCGAAGCGGAACGGTTCCTCACCCTCGGAGACTCCGTCCGGGTCGAGTCGGAGGCCGGGGCCGAGCCGGTCGAACAGACGGGGCAGGGCAACCTGCCCCACGAGGCTGCGGGAAGCCGCCGCCCCGGCGCAGAAGTGCGGGCCGGCGCCGAAGGTAAGAGCCGGGGAGGTGTCGCGGCTGACGTCGAAGCGGTCCGGGTGCTCGAAGTGGGCTTCGTCCCGGTTGGCCGAGGAGAACATGAGGAACACCCGGTCGTCGGGTTCGAACGTGACCTCATGCTCGGGGGCGGGCACACAGCGGTAGGCGAACGCGGCCGTGGTTCGGCGGGGCGACATACCGATCGGAGCGATCCAGCGGCAGTACTCCTCGAACGCCTGCAACCAGCTGACGCGACCCCGGCGGACCGCCTCGAGCTGGTCCGGATGGGTGAGGAGGGCCCATACCGCTCCGGCGATCGCGTCCCGAGGTTCGTTCTGGCCTCCGGAGATGGTCAGTTTGATATTGGCCCGGACGTTCGCCATCGGCATGCCGGCGCCGAGCATCACGGCCAGGAGGCTTGGGTCGGGCCGCCCGGCCGCGGCCGCAGCTTCCAGCTCGGGAAGACGCTCGTCGATGGCCCGATCGATCTCGTCCACCGCGGTCCGGCAGCGGGCCTCGACGGTGGGGTCGCCGACATAGTTGGCCACCCCGTCGATCATGGCCTGGCTCCACCGGTCGAGATCGGCGAAGGACACCTGCGTCAGCCCGGTCATCGCCTTGAGGGCCTCACCGCTCAGCACCGTCGCGTAGGCGGGAACCAGGTCGGCGGCGCCCCGCGGTTCGAGCTTGTCGAGCAGGTCGTCGGCCAGTTGCCGGAACAGGGCGGACCAATGGGCGTCCACCTTCCGGGGCGAGATGGCCGGGTAGTACACGAAACGCTCCCGGCGGTGCTCCTCACCATCGCTCCGCATCATGTTCTTGCCCATCAGCACGTTCATGAGACCATTGGGTTGGTCCGAGGAGAACACGGCCACGTTCTTCTCGCACCCATGGATGTCGTCGCGCCGGGTCAGGACGGTAGCCCCCAGTTCGGGGATCGAGCAGATTGGCGTCTCGGCCCGCATCCGAGTCAACGTCGGGTACGGGTCGGCCCAGAACCCGGCCGGATCGATGTGAACAACCGGGGCGTTCGACATGTCCGGAGTCTGCTGGACCACCGCCGGGTCGTCAACCGTGGTATACGTGACGACCCGGTGGCGGAACCGGATGGGCTCAGACCGACCGTTGCCTCAGTCGATGATCAGATCCCATTCGGAGCTTTCGGCGAAGTAGGTCACCAACTGGTCACGGGTCACGCGGCCCGATTCGAGCTGTTCGATCCAGTAGTTCATACCCACGGGGTCACCGCCCCGGCAGAGGAAGTTCTGGTAGACGGTCGTGACGTAGTTGGTGCTGTTCATCGACGCGGCCAGAATCTGGAACTCGGCACTGGCTCGGAAGGAGTCGCGGACGACTTCGCCGGGCACCCCCTGGTTCAGACGGTCTTCCCAGTAGGCGAGACCGACAGGGTCGGGGCTGCGACGGAAGAAGGCCATGTAGCACCGGGCCACCTCGCTCTCCTTCGGGTTGGCGTAGGTGGTGTAGTCATAGCCGCAGTGGAGCGGCCTGGGTTCCACCCCACGGGCCACGTCGTAGTCGGAGACACCGTCGCCGTCGGAGTCCAGGAACGACAGTGGATCGTGGGGGTCGGTGCCCTCAGCCTGCTCGACCGCGTCGGGTACCCCGTCGGCGTCGGAGTCCAAGTAGCCGTGGCTGTCGTTGGGGTCGGTGTTGTCGGTAACTTCTTGGCCGTCGTCGTCGCCGTCGCCGTCGCCGTCGGTGTCGGTGTCGGTGTCGGTGAAGTCAGTGGCGTCGGTCTCGTCGGTGCCATCGGCGATCTCGACATAGTCGGGCACCCCGTCGCTGTCGGTGTCGAGGAAGGACGTGGGGTCATTGGGGTCGGTGGAGTCGCTCGTTTCCCGGTTGTCGCTGACCCCGTCACCGTCGGTGTCGGCGCCGATGAGGAGCCGGACCTGGGTGGCGACGGTGCCGATGTCGTCGACCTCGTATTCCACCAGATACCCCGTCACCCCATTACTGTTCGGGAAGTCGTTCCAGGTTCCCGGGGTGTACGGACTCGTCCGGCTGAACATGTGCGCGTAGTCTTCGCCGTTCTGGTCGTTCGGCTCGTTCGGATACCAGTTGGTGTATGCGCTGTTGACCGCGGCGCCGCTGCCGAGGCCTTGCCAGAATTGGGTGCCGGCCTCGGGGCCGTCCATCCAGCGCCATTGGCCTTCGATGGCGGCGTCGGAGGCGCCGATCCAGGTGTTGCCGGTC
>JBKDZN010000038.1:0-23554 GCA_047971245.1 Acidimicrobiales bacterium | reverse complement strand
CGGGGAGGCCACCAGGGACGGCCGGGTCGGTCGGCCCGGCTGGTCGCTGGCCCCGATGCCCGATCGCGGTCCGGGCCCGGCGGCCCCACCGGACCCCGGGCGGGCGCCGATCCCGCTCGGTCCGCTCGGGACCGGCGGTGCGGGCCCCGGTCACGCGGTGGCCCGGGACGGGCCCAGCGATCTCCGGCCCGTCACCGCCGGCTCGGTGTTCGTCGGCCGGTCCCGGGAACGGGCCGCCGCGGCCGCCGTCGGTGACGCCCTCGCGGCCGGGATCCCGGCCTCGCTGGTGGTGACCGGCGAACCGGGATCCGGCAAGACGGTCGTCGTCGAGGACACCATCGTCCGGTTGGCCGCCTTGGGGGTGACGACCCTGGCCGCCCGGGCCCATCCCGGCCTGGCCGAGAAGTCGCTGTGGACCTGGTCACCGGTCCTCGAACGGCTGGTCCGGCGGCCCAACCCCGGAGGGACGTTGCCGGCGGCCGTGCCGTTCACCGACGCCATGCCCTTCGGCGACGCCATGCCCCTCCGGGAGGTGGCGTCGGCGGTGTGCGGCAACCTGCCCGACGAGCCGACCGTCATCGTCCTCGAAGATCTGCACTGGGCCGATCCGGACTCCATCGAGCTGGTCGGCCTGATCGCCGACCGGGTCCGCCAGTCCCCGGGGCGGCCCCCACTCGGCTTCGTCCTTTCCTGGCGGGACACCGCGCCCGACGTCGATCCGCGACGTGACCATCTCCGCGGTCTGGTCCGCATCCCCGGGATCCGTGTCGTCGAGTTGGGGCCACTGTCGGTCACCGACGTTACCGAGCTGGCCGCCACGACCGGCGGCGACGTCGACACCGCCACCGACGCCCACCGGGGCAGCGCCGGCAACGCCCGCCTGGCCGTCGCGGTCCTCAACGAGCGGGCCAACGGCCGGCCCCGATCGGGACCGGGACGGACCGTGCGTGAGCTCGTCCTCGAACGCGTCGAGTCCCTGGCCGACGATGCGGTGCTCATCCTCGCCGTCGCCGCCCTCGACCCCCAGGCCGTCCACCCGGCGGTGGTGGCCGAGGTGGCCTCGATCGGCGCCGACCGGGTCGAACCGGTGCTCGACATCGCCTCCCGGGCCGGGCTGCTCGCCCCCGGACCCGACGCCGCCTACGAGTTCGTCCACCCGGTGGTGGCCGAGACCCTCGCGGCCGAACTGTCCCCGAGTCAGCGGTCCCGGGCCCACTCGGCGTTCGGGCAGGCCTTGTGGCGCGACCGGGCCCGGCCCCACGCGGTGGCCCGCCATTTCGCCGATGTCGGCTCGACGGGCACGTCGGTCCTGGCCGGTCGGATCGCCCTCCAGGCCCTCACCGGGCCGGTGGGGCCCGAACACCTGCGCGACGACACCCGGGCGGTGGAGGCCGCCCTGCTGGCCATCGAACAGGTCGGTCACACCGACGCCCTCGAACGGGAGCTCGTGGTCACCCTCACCCACCTGGCCCGGCTCGGCGGGCGCACCGATCGGGCCGCCGCCCTCGGCCGCCGGGCCGTGGCCCTGGCCATGGCGGCCGGCGACGACGACGGTCTGGCCGAGGCGGCCCTCAGCGCCTCCGGCCCGGTCCCGCTCGCGGTGGGCCTGGCCGGGGTCGGCTGGCTCGGCGGGCCCGTCGAGCCGGGTGCCGCCCGCTGGGCGGTGGCCACGGCCCAGGACGCCCTCCCCGCCGATCACCCCGCCCAACCCCTCCTGGCCGGCCGGCTCGACCACCTCCGCGGCGGGTACGCCGCCCCGTGGACCCGGTCGGTGCCCGACGCCGAACTGGCGGCCGAACTGGCGCGGGGTCCGGTGGGGCTCGGCTCCTCCCCCACCCCGGCGGCGGTCATCGAACGGCTCGACCGGGTGCCCGCCGGCCCCGGGGCCACCCACCTCGTCCCCCTCACCCGGATGCGGGTCATGACCCTGCTCGTCGAGGGACGCCACGACGAAGCGGACCGCACCGTCGACGTGGCCCTCGCCGCACTCGACGGTCGGCTCGACCTGGTTCGTCTCGAGCTCGACGCGGTGGCCGCCGAGCTCGACCTGGTCCGGGGCCGGGCGGGGGACGCCGCCCCGCGTATCGAGCGGGGCTTCGCCGTCACCGGCGCGGCCGGGATCGACGCCACCCTGGTGTTCGGCCGGTTGGCGGCCGGCCTGGCCCGCCTCCGGGGTGACCATGAGGGGGCCGCCGCCCTCGCCGAGGGGTGGGATCCGGTCGACCGCAGGATCTGGTTGGCGGTCCTGGCCGCCGAATCGGGACGAGCCGGTGTGGCCCGACGCCACATCGACGACCTCATTGGCTCGCCCGGATGGTCCCAGGACGTGGTCCGCCACCGTTTCGCCGAGCGTCCGGCCCTGGTCGCCCTGGCCGCCTCCCAGTGCGGGCACCGGCCGGCCGCCCGGGCCGTCCTGGGGCCCCTGCTGGCCCGCGGTTCGGAGTGGGTGACCGCCGCGGGTGCGGTACCCCTCGGCGGGCCGACCGCCGCGTTCGCCTGTCTGGCCGCCGAAGCGATCGGCGAGGCGTCCCTGGCCGCCCGCCTGCTGGTCGAGTTCCGGGACCGGACCCGCGAGTGTGTGGATGCCGCCACCACCCTGGCCCGGGGGCGGCCATCGTCGGGTGGGGCGTCGAACGATGTCCGCCAGCTCCTGAACCGGCTCGGCCTGGCCAGTCTCGATCCGGCCGGTCTCCGTACCCGGGTGGCGGGCTGGCTGTGACCGGTACCGGCCGCGCATCCGGGTGCCGGTCGTGGCGGAGTCAACAACTCCCAATACGGATGCAATGGGATTCCAATCGGCCTGTGCGACCCTGCGGGTGAAGCGGAATGGGGCGACTACCACCTCACCGCCGCACGGCTCGTGGTCCCGATGGCCAATACGAGCCAGGACCACGAGCCTGCGCCGACCGCTTTCCGACGGCGGTGGCGGTCGGCGCAGGCTCGGTCCGCCCGGGTCCCGCCGGTCCCGGACGTCACGAACGTCCGGGGCTGGGCGGGCAGGGGACGTCGGCCCCGTGGCCCACCGGGGTGGCCGTCGACCGCCCCGAGATGCCGGCCTGCTCGTCGGCGGGCCGGCGCGGTAGATTTTCTGTCCGTGTCTGAAGCTCCATCGTCCCCCACGCCCGCAGCCACCGGCTCCGCCACCAACGGAGGGTCTCCGGCTCCGTCCGTGGACGCGTTCCGCGCCGAGGTCGTCACCTTCCTGGCCGACTCGATCGAACGAGGTGTCGCCTGCCCGGCCTACGGTGCCATCCTGTCGCCGAGCATGGTCGAGCCGGCGGTCGCCTGGCAGCGGTATTGCGCCGAGCACGGCTACGCCGGGATCCACTGGCCCGTGGAGTACGGCGGTCGAGGTCTGAGCCGGGCCCATTCGGCGGTGTGGTACGAGGAGTGCGCCCGGATGCGGGTCTCCCCGTACCTGAACCTGCAGGGCATCATCCTCGCCTCCGAGGCGATCCTCCGCAGCGGCACCGAGGAGCAGAAGCGGGATCTGCTCCCCCCCACCCTGCGGGCCGACATCATCTGGTGCCAGCTGTTCAGCGAACCCGGTTCCGGGTCCGACCTGGCCAGCCTGACCACCCGGGCCACCAGGGACGGCGACGTGTTCGTGGTCAACGGTCAGAAGGTGTGGTCGTCGAACGCGGAACTGGCCCAGTGGGGCATCCTCATGGCCCGGACCGATCCCGACGAGGCCGGCCACCGGGGCATCTCGTTCTTCTGCTACGACATGAGCCTGCCGGGCACCGAGGTCCGTCCCCTGCGCCAGATGACCGGTGACGCCGAGTTCTCCGAGGTGTTCTTCACCGACGTGCGGATGCCCGCCGATGCCCTGGTCGGCGAGCTGAACGGCGGTTGGGCCGTGGCCATGGCCGTGCTGGCCGACGAGCGGGGGTCGTTCGGCTCGGCCGGGGCGATCTCGCTGGATCAGCGGTTGCAGCCCCTGGTCGCGGAGCTGGCCGACGCCGACCCGGTCCGCCGCGACGAGATCGCCCGGCTGGTGTGCCGGGGGTGGGCGCTGGGCGCCATGCTCGGCCGGAGCGACGGCCAGGCCACCATGGCACCGTTGGCCAAGCTGGGCCGCAGCGAACTCGAGTTCGCCATCGCCGGTCAGGACCTCGACGATCTCGGCCCGGACGGGATGCTGCTCGACGAGCCGGCGTCGGCCGACGGTACCGAGGCCGCGGCCCGGCATCACGAGCTCGTGGAGCGGTTCCTGTACTCGCCCGGTATGCGGATCGCCGGCGGATCCAGCGAGATCCAACGGTCGATCATCGGTGAGCGGATTCTCGGACTCCCCCGCGAGCCCCGGGTCTGATTCCCCCGGCGGGTAACCCATTCGAGGGCCGAACTGCGCTATAACACAAGCCCAGACCCTGACGTCGTTCGGGTCGTCGGCGGCCAGAGATCTTCACCGGGGCCCGTACCCTGGTGTCGTGGAGCCGAACCGCGCGCGGCGTCATCCGATGCCGGCCGCGAGCCGGACCGGACCGACGTTCGAGGAATGACGACGATGGCGACGGCCACCGACCACAACCGAGCGGCATCGTCGCCCCAGGCCATGGTCGAGTTGCTCCAATCGCAGTACAAGTCGCTCGATTTCCTCGGTTCGAGCCTGACCAGCCGGGAGTGGCACGCCCCGGCGGCCGTGCCCGGCTGGTCGGTGTTCGACGTGTACGCCCACATCATCGGGGTCGAGTCGATGCTCGAGGGCTACGAGTTGCCGTACGTGAAGATCGACGTGTCGAAGTTCGACCATGTCCGCAACGAGCTCGGCGTGTTCAACGAGACCTGGATCGAGAGCCTGTCGCATCTCGGTGACGATGCCCTGCTGGACCGATACCGGCGGGTCACCGCAGCCCGGATCCGGACCTTGTCCGCCATGACCGACGGCGATTTCGACGTCGAGGTCGATTCGGTGCTGGGCAGCGTCCCCTACCGGCGGCTGCTCCGGTTCCGGCTGTTCGACTGTTGGATGCACGAGCAGGACATCCGCGAGGGCCTCGGCCGTCCCGGCCACGAGAGCGGGCCGTGCGCACGGGCCGCGCTCGACACGGCGGCCGACGCCCTCGGTTCGGTGGTGGCCGCCGAGGCCGGTGGGCGGCCGCGGGTCGTGGTCCGGCTCGTCCTCACCGGCCCCATCCGCCGGCGGGTCGAGGTGGACGTCGTCGAGGGCCACGCCACGGTCACCAGCCGGGTGGGTGAGGACGCCGGCACCGTGGCCGACGCCAGCATCTCGATGACCTCGAGCCTGTTCATGCGGTTGGCCGGTGGCCGTTCGGCCCAGCTGTCGCCCCGGCTCGGGACCATCGATTTCGACGGTGACCTCGACCTGGCCACCCGGGTGGCCACCAATCTGGCCATCACGAGCTGACGGCCCCGCAGACGCGATCAAGGAGCCCGATGGCCACCGAACACCCGACCTCCGAACCGTTGTCCGACCGTGACCGCTGGAACGCCCGCTACCGCGACGGCGACGTCGGTGGCACCCCGATCATGCTCGGACGCGACCTGCATCAGTTCCCGCGGCAGGGACGCGGGGTCGATGTGGCCGGTGGGGCCGGAGAAGCCGCGGCGATCCTGGCCGCCCGCGGTATGGACATGACGGTGATCGACGTGTCCGACGTGGCCCTGGCCCGAGCGGCGGAGCGGGCCGCCACCGCCCGGGTCGAGCTCACCCTGCTCGAGCTCGATCTCACCGTGGCGCCGTTCCCGCCCGGCCCGTGGGATCTGATCACCTGTTTCAACTATCTCGACCGGGCCCTGTTCCCGGTATGGATCGACTCGTTGGCGCCCGGTGGGATGTTGGCGGTGACCCTGGCCACCCGGCGCAACCTGGAACGCCACGACCGCCCGTCCGAGCCGTTCCTGCTCGACGACGGTGAGCTGCCCTCCCTGCTGGGCGGGCTCGAACTGGTGCGTATCCACGAGGGCTGGGACCTCAACGGCCGCCACACCGCCTCGGCCATCGCCCGCCGGGTCTAACCCCGGGGGCCCTGAGAACTGCCCGCCGGGTCTCGCACCGGGGGCCCTGAGAACTGCCCGCCGGGTCCAGTACCGGGGGCCCGGTTCCAGCCCGCCGGGTCGCACGGGGACCGCACGTCGGGCACTATGAGCCGGTGAGTTCCCCATCGGAGTCCCCGTTCCGGCCGAAGGCGTTTGCCGCAGTGTGTGCGACGGCCGGTTCCCGCAGTGCCGAGATCGAGGAGTTGCGCCGGCTCCCCCGCGACCTGGTCGACGACCTCGTCGACACGGGGGTGTTCCGCCTCTGGATCCCCCGCGCCTACGGCGGGTGCCAGGCCGGGGTGCAAGCCCTGCTCGACGCCATCGAGCTGGCCGCGTACCACGACGGTTCCACCGGCTGGTGCGTGATGATCGGCGGGACCACCGCCCTCAACGCCGGCTACCTCCGGGCCGATCACGCCCGGGAGATCTACGGGGACCCCCGGGCCGTCACCGGCGGGTTCGGCCGTCCGGTGGGTCGAGCGGTGGTGGTCGACGGCGGTCTGCGGGTCAGCGGCCACTGGTCGTGGGGGTCGGGGACGTCGCACTGCACCTGGATCGGCGGCGGTACGCGGGTGTTCGACGCCGCCGGGGAGCCGATCCGGTTGCCCGACGGGACGGTGGCGCCGTTCGTGTACTTCCCGGCCGGTGAGGTCGACCTGGACGACAACTGGGACGTCATGGGCCTGAAGGGCACCGCCTCGGTGGATTATCGGGTGGAGGATGCGTTCGTGCCCGAGGGCCGCTGGGCGGCCATGGGCGCGGTGCCGGCCACTGTGGACGATCCCGTCTACCGGTTCTCCCTCCTCGGGGCCTTGAGCCTGGGGGTGGCGTCGGTGGCGCTGGGCCTGGGCCGCCGGGCGGTCGACGAGCTGATCCGGCTTGGTACCAAGGTGCCGGACGCCAGCACCAAGAGCCTGGCCGAGCGGGCCCCGGTCCAGGCCGAGCTGGCCCGCTCCGAGGCCTCGGTCCGGTCGGCCCGGGCCTGGATGGCCGAGGTGGTCGGCTCGGCCTCGGAGGCCGCCGCCGACGGGGTCATCGGGGACGAGCACAAGCGCCTGATCCGTGAGGCCGCCAACCACGCGGTGGCCGCCTCAGCCGAGGCGGTCGATCGTTGCTACACCTTGGGGGGTGGTTCCGCCGTGTTCGCCGACAACCCGTTGCAGCGGGTGTTCCGTGACGTCCATGTGGCCACCCAGCACGCCATGACCGCACCCCGCATGTGGGAACCACTGGGCCGGATGCGGTTCGGGCTGCCCACCAGCACCGCCCAGTTCTGAACCCGCCGGTTCGGCCGGGACGATTACCCCGGCCGGCAGCCAGACCCGGATCACCGGATTGGCGCGCCGGTCGATGGTCTGTTCCGGCACGATCCCCCACCGGTCGGCGGCCCCGGCGGCCTCGGTCCGACCCCGGTCGGGTGGCCGCGGCGCTGCGCCCTGATCGTCGGCGGCCGGGTCGTGCCCCGTTGGGGGTTGGCGCGGCGACTTGACCGAGATCAGGTGGCCGTGGCGAATCGGGGCGCCCACCACGGCCACGATCCCCCGCTCCCCGGTGCGTCCGAGCGAACGGCGAACGGCGTCGGCGAGGACGACGGCGAGGTCACCGGCCGCGGCGTGCGTGACGGCCACGGCGCCCAGCCCGCCGATGACGATCCGCTCCGGAGCGGGTGAGCCCGAGCGCACCCGGCGCACGACGTCGACCAGGGGGACGACCGGCCCGGGCCCGGCTACCGCTCCGGTCTCGTGGCGGCCGGGACCGGCGGTGGCGAGACGGTGGGCGTCGTGGCCGAGGGCATCGCTGAGGCGGATCAGCTCGTCGAGCGGGCTCACCTGGGCGGCAGCGGCCCCGGTCAGCAGGCCATGACTCACGGCCCGCTGATCGAACGCCAGCCGGTGCTGCCGCCGGGCGGCACGCCTGATCGCGGCACCGGGCCCGGTCACTGGGGCGCGGCCGGTGGCTGTGCCGTATGCGGTGGCTGTGCCGTTTGCGGCCGGGTGGTCGCGGTCGGTCACTGTGGGGCGGGTTGCCGGGTGGTCGCGGTCGGTGACCGCGGGGCGGGTTGCCGGGTGGTCGCGGTCGGTCACTGCGGGCCGGGTGATCACCCAGTCGGCGGGCGGCTGGTGGCGGGTCGGCCCGACGTCGGGCTCGGCGGGCTCGGCCGTGGATCCGGTCTGGGGCGCCTGAGCGGGCCGACCCACCCGCCGGGCCCGCCGGGTCTGTCGGGCCAGTCGGGCCAGGGCGACGGTGCCGGCCACGGCGCCCACGGTGCAGATGCCCAGGATGACGGCGGTCACCGGGGTCGCCGGCTGCTCCCACCAGGTCGGGGTGGCGACCAGGTAGGTGACGACGGCCCACGGGACAACGCCGGGCGTGTCGCCGTCGGCGGCCGCCGGGGCCTGATCGTCGGCGGGGCCGGGTGGTCCCTCGGGGCGGCCGGTTGCCAGGTCGGGCACCGGGGCGGGAACGCTGTGGGGCTCGCGACCGGTGAGCCGACCGGGATCGAAGGCCGGATCGGGGCTGACGGTGAGCACGGTTCGCTCCGCCGATGTGACCACGAGCGCGATCCCGTCGCCGGTGTGGCCGGCGAGTTCCTGACCGAGCGCCATCGGGTCGAGATCGAGACGGATCACACCCACCACGTCACCGGCGGCGTTGTTGATCGACGCGGCGAGGCCGGGCTTCGACTGGCCGTCGGCGGTGGCCCCGGCGTCGTCGAACACCTCGCCGTCGTACACGGCGTCGTGCCACCAGCCTTCGTCGTTCTGGACCAGGTCTCCGCTCGGCCCGGCGGCCGCCACCGTGAACCCGCTCGCCTCGGTGATCGTTACCCCGGCGATCACCGGGTCGGCGGCCATCGCTTCGGCCAGGATGCGGTCGATGGCTGGGGCGGTGGCCAGGCTCCCGGTGGACAGATAGGCCCGCTCGGCGTCGGCGGTCGAGGTGCGGTCCAGGTTCCGGTTCGTGACCTCCACCGCTCCGGCTTCGGCCGCCGCGATCACGTCTGTGCGGGCCGCCCACGAGCGGGCCAGGTCGGTCCGGACCGCCAGCGCGGCGCCCAGGTCGGCGGCGGCGGACCCGGCGGCGGGGTCGAGATCCGCCGATTCGGGGCGATGGGTTCGCCATCCGGCCGGATCGACCGTCACCAGGCCGACGATTCCGGCGAGGGCGGCCACGATGGTGGCGCAGGCGACCATGATCGCGGCGCGCCGCGGTGGCTCGTCACCGACCGCTGCCGGCTTGATCCGGCCCGGCGCATGCTCGCTCCTCCGACGTTCGCCCATCACGTACCTGTCGGCCGCGCCGCCCCCGGCTTGACCTCGTACAGCCCTGAATAATGCCGCCCCGCCCGGGAGGCGGGGCCCGGGGTGATGCCGCCCCGCCCGGGAAGGCGGATCAGGCGGCGGCGACGTCGGCCATGAAGGCGCGGAGGGCGTCGAGGCGGCCGTCGGCGCCACCGGGGGCGACGACGTCCAAGACGATGTGGTGGCAGCCGATGTCGGCCCACGCCGCCACCGTCTCGGCCATCTGGTCGGCCGATCCCTGGACCGACACGTCGGGTTTCATCCGGGCCTCGGGGTCGAGGTAGAGGCGGACCGACAGGGTCAGCTCGGCCGGGTCGCGTTCGATCTGCTCACAGGCCTTGGCCACGCCGGCCCATTCGGCGGCCACGGTGTCGCGGTCCTCGAACGCGGCGTGGAAGGCGTGACCGAAGCGGGCGGTGCGGCGGAACGCGGCCGGGCTGGCGCCTCCGACCCACACCGGAACCGGGTCCTGAACCGGTTTGGGGCTGAACCCGATCTCGCCGAACGAGGTGAACCGGCCGTCGAAGGACGGGGCGCCGGGGGCGAACAGGGTGTCGAACAGTTCGAGCTGCTCGTCGGCCCGGGCGCCGCGGTGGTCGTACGGCATGCCGAGAACCTCGAACTCCTCGCGCATCCATCCGACCCCGACCCCGAGGATGGCCCGGCCGCCGGACAGGACATCCAGGCTGGACAGCCATTTGGCGGTCAGGATGGGCGGGCGGTAACCGAGGATCAGGACGGTGGTGGCCAACCGGATCCGTTCGGTCACCGCGGCCACGAACCCAAGGGTGGTCAGCGGGTCGAGCCACGGCATGTCGAACCCACCGGGAAAGCTCCCGTCCTCGGTGTAGGGATACTCCGAGGTCACGGTGCGGGGCCAGGCCACATGGTCGCTGACCCAAGCGGAATGGAGGCCGAGGCGGTCGGCCTCGGTGGCCCAGGTGATGAGGTTCTGGCGATCGGCCGACCGGCCGATGTGGGGTAGGTGCACGCCGTAGTCCATTCCTCACCTTGGTCCGGTGGCCCGGGGTGGAGCAACATGGGTCACATGTGGCCACTCGAAGGGATCCGGGTGCTCGACCTCAGCCGGGTATTGGCCGGTCCATTCGTGGGCCGGATGCTCAGCGACCTGGGGGCGGACGTGGTGAAGGTGGAGCCGCCCGACGGCGACGTCACCCGCCATTTCGGGCGGCGGCGAGGCGGGCAGTCCGGCTACTACGCCCAATGGAACGCCGGCAAGCGGAACATCAGCATCGACCTCCGGGCCCCGGACGGGGCCGAGGTGGTGCGCCGCCTCGCCACCCGGGCCGACGTGGTGGTGGAGAACTTCCGTCCCGGGGTCCTCGACCGCTACGACCTGGGTTGGGAGGCGCTGTCGGCGGCGAATCCGAGCCTGGTGATGCTGTCGATCTCCGGGTTCGGTCAGGAGGGCCCGGAGCAGGCCCGGGCGGCCTACGCCGGGATCATCCACGCCGAGTCCGGCTGGCTGGCCCGTCAGGCCGACCTCACCGGCGGTGCCCCGTTCGACACCCGCCTGTCGGTGGCCGACACCAACGCCGGCCTGCACGGACTGGTGGCCATCCTGGCCGGGCTCCGGGTGCGTGACGCCACCGGCGAGGGCCAGCACATCGATCTGGCCATGATCGACGCCTTCGTCGCCACCGACGATTACGCCCATTGGGCGCTGGACGACGCCCCGGTGGGGCCCGGCGGGGGCGAGGTGTGGGACACCCCGGACGGACGGCTGATCGTCATGGGCGACTTCCGCTGGGTCTGGAAGTGCGCCGCCGAACGGCTCGGCCTCGCCGATCCGACCCCGGCGGGCGCATCCCTGGAGGAGAAGATCACCCTCCGGCGCCGGGCGTGGGCCGAATACGTGGCCTCGTTCACCGACCGGGCCGAGCTGTTGGCCGCCCTGGACCGGGCCAACCTGGCGTGGGGGGTGGTGACCGAGGGGCCCGAGGTGTTCGCCTCCCCTACCCTCGCCCACCGGGGGACTCTGGTGGAGCTGGACGATCGGGCAGGCGGCACCCGCCAGGTGATCCGCTCACCGTACCGGTTCTCGGGGGCCGAGAGCGGACCCCGGGGCCCGGCCCCCCACCGGGGGGAGCACAATCACGAGGTGATGCGCGACTGGCTCGACCTGGACACCGCAGCGGTGGACGGTCTGCTGCGCCGCGGTGTGCTCGTGGCCGAACCGACCGGGGAGCCGCCGGCAGCTACCGACACCTGATGGGTGCCTGAGCCGGCGGTGCGCTGCGCACCCGGGCCGCGGTATCGGTGTAGTACCGGTGTGAGGCGGGTGCCGGTGCCGATCCGGGGCCCGGTTACTCCAGTTCGAGGGCGAGCTCGTCGGGTTCGATCAGGTCACCGGCCGTGGCCAGGGCCCCGGCCAGGACGACGGCCCGGTCGTAGACGGCGGTGAAGTAGTGGTCGGCCACATTGTGATGACCCGACAGGGGGGGCCGGCCCAGTGACCGGACCACCGCGGAGGGTTCGGGGGCGATCCGGACCGTCTGGTCACCGGGGGGTAGCCGGGTGGGGTCGCCCCAGAACGCGGTGGTGTCGACGGAACGACGTTTGGGTTTGCGTCTCCGGTTGGCCCGCCGGTTCGAACCGCCCTGACTGTTGCCGGCGTTCCGGTTGTTGTTCCCGCTCATACCTGGGCTCGCTCTCGCTGGTCGCCGGCGGCCGGGTCGGCGTTGCCGGCGGGATCATCCTCGGCCCCGGTCGGACCGGTGCCGTTGGTGTCGCCGGCCGGGTGATCGGTGGTGGCGCGACCGTTGGCCGACCCGGTGGCGGTGCCGTCGGCCGGCCGTCCGGGGGTGTCGCGCTCGTCGGCGTCGGACAGGAGCTGGTCGGGGTTGATCCCGAGGGCCTGTTGGAGCTGATCGGCGTCGAGGTCGCCGATGGAGCTCGACTTGGGGAGCACCATGTCGGCGATCTGCCGCTTGCCGGCCACCACCTGTTCGACCCGCTCGTCGACCGTGCCCGGGCAGACCAGGCGGTGGCAGATGACGGTGCTGGTCTGGCCGATGCGCCACACCCGGTCACGGGCCTGGTCCTCGACGGCGGGGTTCCACCAGCGGTCGTAGAGGACCACATGGCTGGCCGCGGTGAGGTTGAGGCCGGTGCCGCCCGCCTTGAGCGACAGGACCATGGCCCCGGCGCCGGTGGTGGCCTGGAAGTCGGCCACCATCTTGTCGCGGGCGCCCCGGCTGAGGCCCCCGTGGTAGCAGGAGATCGGCCGACCGGTCCGCTCGGTCAGGTACTGGGCCAGACGTTCACCCCACGACGCGAAGTGGGTGAAGATCAGGACCCGCTCGTCGGCGGCGAAGACGTTGTCGACGATCTCGTTCAGGCGGGACAGTTTGCCGGAGCGACCGTCGAGGGGTTGATCGTCGGCCTGGTAGGCGGCGGGGTGGTTGCAGATCTGTTTGAGGGCGGTGATGGCGGCCAGGACCGCCCCCTTCGGCTTGGGTTCGTCCTCGGAGGACGTCTCGGCCAGGAGGCGGTCGAGGACCGCCTGGTACAGGCCGACCTGCTCGGCGGTCATCGAGCAGAGATCGAGCTCGTCGATCCGATCGGGCAGTTCGGCGGCGATGGCCGGTTCCGCCTTGGTCCGGCGGAACACCAGGATCCCGTTGAGGGCCCGCAACGCCCGCTCGGCGCCCGCCTTGGCGTCACCGTTCTGGGACAGTTGGGCGATGAACGCCGCCCGGGGCCCGACCAGGCCGGGGTTGACGTAGTCCATGATGGCCCAGAGGTCACCCAGGCCGTTCTCGATCGGGGTGCCGGTCAGGGCGAGCCGGGTCCGGGCCTCGATCCGGCGGATCTGCTGGGCCGTCTCCGACGTCGGGTTCTTGATCGCCTGGGCCTCGTCCAGGACGACCTTGTCCCATCCGACCTTCGCCAACTGCTCTACGTCCCGCACCGCGGTGCCGTAGGTGGTGATCACGAGATCGGCGGTGCGGGCCATGGCCGGGATCTCCGCCCCCTCGGACCGGTTGGGACCGTGATGAACCACGACCTCCAGATCAGGCACGAAACGGGCGGCCTCGGCGGCCCAGTTGCCGACCACGGCCGGAGGGGCGACGACCAGGGACGGTCCGTCGCCGAGACTGGCGCTGATGTGGGCCAGCACGGTGGGGGTCTTGCCCAGGCCCATGTCGAGGGCCAGGCAACCGCCCAGGCCGGCCGAGTCGAGGAAACCGAGCCAGGCCCGGGCGTCGGCCTGGTAGGAGCGCAGCTCCCCCTCGAACCCCTCGGGGCGGGTGGAGGGATGCTCGGGCAGGTCGGAGGCGCTGTGGAGCAGGTCGGCGGCCCAGCCCTGCCCGGCGATGGATATCCCGCCGGAGAACGGTGAACCGTCGAGCCCGAGGACATGGCGCAGCATGTCGGCCCCGGTGAGGCGGGTCTGGTCGGCCCGTTCGGCCAGGGCGGCGGCCGCCTCGGCCAGGTCGGTCTGGTCGAGCTCGACCCAGCGGCCCCGTGAGCGGACCAGGGGCCGGGCCTCGGAGGCCAGTTCGGCGATCTCGTCGGCCGTCAGTTCGATGTCGTCGAACACGACCGACCAGCGCACGTTGGCCAGTTGCTGGGCGCCGAGGTTCGATTCGTGGGTCGGTTCGGAGGTGAGCCGCAACGCCGGGCTCGGCCGGCGGCGGGACAGGGCGGGGGCCCGGACCTCGAAACCGGCCGCCTGCAGCACCGCCCCGTTCCCCGTCATCAGCTTCCAGGCCTCGTCCTGGCTGAGGATGACCTCTCCCCGGCGTCGGGCCCCGGGGCGGAGCAGTTCCGGATACAGGCGTTCCAGCCGGACCAGTTCCTGCTCGACCTCCTTGCGGCGGGCCGAGGGGGAGTTGACGATCACCTGTTCGACGGGGAGGAGCTGGTGGTCGGCGTTGGGGGCCAGGACGGCCAGGTACCAGGCGCCGACGTCGTCGGGAGGGTCGAGCTGCAGCACGAGCGGCGCACCGGGCACGCCGGCCACCGGCCGGGCCCACTGGTCGAGCCGGCGTCCCAGTTCGGACGCCAGGCGGCTGGGCGCGTCGAACGGTTCTCCGTCGAGCTGGGCCAGGAACGCCTCGGCCACGTCGGCCTTCGAGCTCGGGTCGGGCGGGGCGGCGGGCACGTCGAGCCGGGAGGCGGCCTGGGCGCAGATGGCGGTGACGAGATCACCGAGGACGGCCATGGTCATGGCCTTCGGGTCCGGTCGCTTCTCCACCGCCGACACCGATCCGGGCAGGGCGGCCACCAGGGTCGAGAACTCGGCCTCGTCGATCAGGGCCGGCGCCCACCGTACCGCGAACGGGGACCGGTCGCCCTTGCCGGGCTTGCCGTCACCGGGGCGGCGGGTCTTTTTGAGCTGGGGAACGACTCGGCCCTGGGCGACGAGCCGTACGGCCAGGCTGGTGACCAGCCCGATCCAGGTCACGCTGGCCCCGACCGGTTCGTCGCCGACGGTGCGGGGCAGGGCCACCAACCAGCCCAGGCTCGATTCGAGCGGGACGCTGAGGGCGTCGGCCCGGCCACGTCCGGGCACCTTCACCGGTCCGTGGGCCTCCCAGACCAGGGTGTCGCCGCCGATAGCCTTGAGCCGGGTGGCCACCTCGTCGGCCGATTCGGGCTGGGCGTTGGGGCCGGCCGACCAGGCCACCACGTGGCCGGGGATCCACGACAGCTGGAGGGAGGCCTCGCCCCCCTCGGGGGTCGCCTCACCGGCCCGGTCCCGGGGTTCCTCGGGCTTGGATTCGGCCGGACCGACGAGTTCGCTGAGCACGTCGTCGATGCGGCGCAGCTCGGACTCGAAGTCGGCGAGGACGACGGACCGCTCCGGCCCCTTGACCCGCTGGGTCACGGTCTCGAGGGCGGCCGCGGCCTCGTCGTAGAGCCGGAAGAGGGCGGCCGTCCAGCTCGGGCGGTCGGCCTCGAGACGGCGGACGTCGTCGTCGGAGGCGACACCGTCGAGGTGGGCCTGGACCGTGTCGTAGAGGTGGGCGGCGTCCATCCGCTCGGTGGGGGTGTTCGCGGCAGAAATCGGTGGCTCCGTCCTGGTTCGAACCTGATGGGGTGTCCGGGGGTGGTGGTGCTCTCGCGGTGCCGGGCCGGGGTCCGGGGACCCGGGTGTTCGGGCAGCGACCCAGGACGTGCCGGCCGCACCGCTGCGGCCATGGTCCCGTGCCGTTCGTCGGCGGCCCGGTGGGCCGCCTGCTACTGGTTCGGTGGGTCCCTCGATCTACCTGACTGCTGGTTGGTGACACGTCCGAGTCACCGGGCTGCCCCGCCGTGGGCCCTGCCTCACCGTGCCCATCCGCAGACCGTGGCCGCGGCAATCGGACCCTGAAACTGCGGGGTCACGGCACCGGCCAGGTGCGGAGTGGGGAACCGGAAGCTCCATCGGAACTTCCGGGCTCCATCGTAGCCCTTTCCGATCGATAGGCCACGAATCGCCACTGAATTGGCCGCGGGGACGACTAGCTTGCGGACGTGGCTGTCCGCATCCTCTCCGCGCTCGTGGCCGTCGGCCTCGTCGTCGGCGCGGTCCTGGTCCGCCGCCAGCTCGACGATACCGGCGGGTCCGGCGACAGCGGAGCGGGCACGGTCCTGGTCTGCGATCCGCTGGCCGACGCCGCCTGCCGTCGGCTGGCCGCCGCCGGGTTCGCGTTCGACGAGCTCCGGGTCGAGGATCCCGGGGTGACGGCGGCCCGCCTGGCCGACGGGTCCGGCGACGAGGCCTTCCTCTGGGTGACCGACCCGGTGTGGGTGCAGGTGGCCGCCATCGACGGAGCCGGGGTCGACGTGCCCGGGTCCGCCCTCGCCTCCAGCCCGCTGGAACTGGTGTCGACGGGAGTCCCGGCCGGGTGCGCCGCGGTGGATTGGGCCTGCCTGGCCACCGGGGGTTCCGGCACGGTCATCGGGCTCGACGGACCCGACACCACCGTGGGTCTGCTGGCCCGGGCGCAGCTCACCGTCGCCCACTTCGGTACCGCCGCGATCAGCCCCGACGAGGTGCGGGGACCGGCCTTCTTCGACTGGGTGCAGACCGTCGAGCCGGCGATCGAACCCGCCCCGTCCGGCCAGACCGCCCTGGAGGCCCACCTCACCCGGCGGGGAGCCTTCGACGTGGTCCCCGCCGTGGGGGCGGAGGCCGATCGCCTCGACCGTCCCGGCTACGAGCGGGCCGTGCCCGCCGATCGGGGACCCGACGTCCGCTTGGCCGTGATCGCGGTCGGCGGGGTCGATCGTGACGATCTGGGTCCCGAACTGACCGACGCCCTCGTCGCCGACGGCTGGCGGTCCGGGGCCGGGGAGGACGGCACCGGCCTGCCCCCGGCCGAGGTGATGGCCGAGCTCGACCGCCAACCCCTCGAGTGACCCGGCCGGTTCCCCTGGTCCGGCCCGGGGAGGTGAGGTTCCCCGTGCCCCGGCAGTGGTGGTCCGGTGGCGTATCGTTCCCGGGATGCAGGTGTTGAGGAGAAGAGGGATCCGCTGGCTCGCCCTGATGGTGGGCATGGCCGTGCTGGTGTCGTGCAGTGGCAGTGGTGACGACGGCGACGACGGTGGCGAGAGCGCTGGTGGCGGCAACCGGCCGCCCAGTGACTGTGTGGCGGTCGACATCGTCGTCTCGTCGGAGAAGACCGATCTGATGACCGCCCTCGGCGAGGAGTTCAACCGGTCGGGGGCGACCACCGCCGATGGTTCCTGCATCGAGGTGTGGACCGCCACGATGGCGTCGGGCCAGGCCACCACCCGCCTGGCCGAGGGGTGGGACATCGACGCGGATGGCCCGGCCCCGGTCATCTGGTCGCCGGCCTCCTCCACCTGGGGGGCCGTGTTGGGGCAACGGACCGGGGGCACCCCGCTGGTCACCGACGGGGTGCCGATGATGGTCACCCCGCTGGTGATCGCCATGCCCCGACCCATGGCCGAGGCGCTCGGCTGGCCCGAGGAACCCCTCGGCTGGGGTGACGTGCTGGCCCTGGCCACCAACCCCGAGGGCTGGGCCGCCTACGGCCATCCCGAGTGGGGGGCGTTCCACCTGGGCAAGACGAACCCGAACTTCTCCACCAGTGGCCTCTCGGCGCTGATCGCCCAGAACTACGCCGCGGTGGGCAGCACCACCGACCTGGCCGCCTCCGACCTGCTCCGACCCGAGGTGGTCGAGTACGCCCGCGGGGTCGAATCGTCGGTGGTCCACTACGGGCCGACCACCCTGACCTTCCTCAACAACTGGTACCGGGCCGACCAGCGGGGCGCGGCCCTGAGCTATGTGTCGGCCGTGGCCGTCGAGGAGAAGTCGGTCATCGACTACAACCGCGGGAATCCGGACGGGGTGACCGAGCCCGGCGAGGAGCCCCGCCCGCCCCGGGACCAGCTGGTGGCCATCTACCCCGAAGAGGGCACCCTCTACTCCGACAACCCGCTCTACATCGTGGACGCCGACTGGGTGGACGAGGCCCAGGCGGAGGCGGCGCAGGTCTACATCGACTTCCTCCAGCAACCCGACGTCCAGGAGCGGGCCCTCGAATACGGATTCCGGCCCGGGAACCCGGAGGTGCCCCTCGGGGCCCCGATCGACCCGGCCGAAGGGGTCGACCCCAACGAGCCGACCACCCTCCTCCCGGTGCCGGAACCGGCCGTGGTCACCGCCCTGATCGACGCCTGGGAGCAACAGCGCCGGCCCTCCACGATCACCCTGCTGGTCGACGTGTCGGGTTCGATGGGCGAGATCGCCGACCCCGACACCGGGGCCACCAAGCTCGACCTGGCCAAGGAGGCCGTCCTGTCCTCGCTCGACCTGGTGTCCCCCACCGACCAGATCCGGATCGTGACCTTCACCACCGACACCACCGGAGCCGAGCCGATCATCACCGAACTGGTGCCGGCCGGGGCGGTGGGCGACCAGCGGGCCGTGATCGAGCAACGGGTCGACGGTCTCGTCCCGGTGGCCGGCACCCCCCTCTACATCGCCCTGTCCGACGTGTTCGCCACCGCCAGCGCATCCTACGATCCCGCCCGGATCAACGGGATCGTCGTCCTCTCCGACGGGCTCAACGAGGACGGCGACTTCAACGACGACGCGCCCCAGCTCCAGGCGCTGATCGAGACCCTGTCGGCGTCGAGCGAAGGGGTCGGAGCCCGCCCGGTGCGGGTGTTCCCCGTGGCCTACGGGGGCGACGCCGACCGGCTGGTGCTCGAGGCGATCGCCGACGCCAGCGCGGCCGAGGTGTACGAGGCCACCGATCCGCGCACCATCCAGCAGGTCTTCGCCGATGTCATCTCCAACTTCTGAGCTGAGCTTCCGCGACCGGTTCTTCACCCCCGAGGTGTACCGGGCCATGACCTCACCCGGCGCCAGCCTCGGCGCCGGGGCGGCGGCCGCGGTCGCCATCGTGGCCGGCCTCCCGTTCGTGGCCGCCGGGGCCGCGGCGGCCGCAGCCTGGGGGGCCCGAGTGCTGCTCGCCGTTCCCTCGAACCCGAAACGCCCGTCGATCGACCTGGCCGGCCTGGCCGGGCCGTGGCGCGCCGCGGTGGAACGGGCGGTGGCGGCCCAGACCCGGTTCGAGCAGGTGGTCACCCGGGCCGAACCGGGCCCGGTCGCCGACCGGCTGGGCGCGATGCGGGCCCGGATCGACGACTGTGTGCGGCAGTCCTACGCCCTGGCCGAACGAGGCCAGGCCATCGCGGTGGCCCGCACCGGGATCGACACCGGGCGGCTCGATCACGACATCGCCGCCCTGTCGGCCGCCGGTGAACCCCCGGACGGATCCTCCCAGGACCAGGCGTTGACCGCCTTGCGCTCGCAGCGGGCGGCGGCCCAACGGCTCGACGAAACGATCGCCACGGTGACCGGCCAGCTCACCGTCCTCGACGCCCGTCTCGACGAGCTGGTGGCCCGGGCCCTGGAGCTGTCGGTGGCGTCCCCCTCCGACCCCCGCCTGGCCAGTCTGGACGACGAACTGGTGGGCGTGGTCGACGAGTTGGAGGCCCTCCGCCAGGCCATCGAGGAGACCGGCTGACCACCAACCTGACCAGGTGAGGTCGGTGCAGTAGCGTGCACCGCATGCAGGTGACTGATCGGGTGTGTGTGGTGACGGGCGGGGCCAGCGGTATCGGCCGGGCGCTGTGCCGGCGGTTCGCTGCGGACGGCGCCCGGACCGTGGTGGTGGTCGACCGCGACGGTGATGGGGCCAAGGCGGTGGCGGCCGGGATCGGCGGGTCGGCGGTCACGGTCGACCTCGGGGACGGCCCGGCCGTGGCTGCCGCGTTCGCCGGGATCGAGGACGAGTTCGGGCCGGTGGACGTCCTGTGCAACAACGCCGGGATCGCCACTGGCGGTGGGGTGCTCGAAGCCCCCCTCGACGAATGGCAACGCCAGTGGGACGTCAACGTCATGGCCCACGTGCACGCGGTCCGTGCCCTGCTGCCCGGCATGCTGGCCCGGGGCGAGGGCCACATCCTGCACACGGCGTCGATGGCCGGGATCCTCTCCACCCACGGCAACGCGGTGTACGCCACCACCAAGCATGCGGTGGTCGGCCTGGCCGAATGGTTGTCGATCACCTACCACGACCGGGGAATCCGGGTGTACCTCCTCGCCCCGCTGGGGGTGCGCACCCCGATGCTGGGCGACCAGGCCGACTCCGAATGGGCCCGGGCCGCCGCCGGCTCCATCGTCGAACCCGAGACGGTGGCCGATCAGGTCACCGCGGCGTTCGCCGACGAGCAGTTCCTGATCCTCACCGACCCGGTGGCCCAGGAGTGGATGACGTTCAAGACCACCGAGCTGGAGAAATGGCTGACCGGGATGCGCAAACTCCAGCAGCGGCTCGAAGCGGCCGGTGAGGCCGGGGCGGTGAGCTGACCGCCCCGACCCGGTCAGGGCCGATAGCCGAACCGGACCGGACCCGGCTCCAGGGTGTGCTGCACCAGGTCCACCCATTCGCACAGCATCGGCCGGGTGTCGCGGGGGTCGATGATCTCCTCGATCTCGAAGAACTCGGCCGACCGGTGGGGCGACCGCACCCGGTTGAGTCGTTCGGTGATCTCGGCCAGCAGCCCGTCGGGATCGTCGGCGGCGGCCAGATCGGCCTTGTAGGCCACCTCGATCCCGCCCTCGATGGGTAACGACCCCCAATCGCCCGACGGCCAGGCGAACCGGAAGTTCTGCGTGCCCGCCTTCTTGTTGGCCGCGCCGGCCACCCCGAACGCCTTGCGGACGATGACACTGGCGAACGGCACCGGGGCTTGGCCCAGGGCGGCCAGCACCGTCGAGCCGTAGCGGATGGTGGCCTCCTCCTCGGCCTGGCGTCCGATGACGAACCCCGGGCAGTCCTCGAAGTGGATGAGCGGCAGGTGGAAGGTGGCGGCCAGGTCGATCAGGCGGGTCAGTTTCCGGCAGCCGTCCGCGGTCCAGCCGCCACCGTAGATCCGGGGGTCCTCCGCGAACACGGCCACCGGGTATCCGTCGAGGCGGGCCAGTCCGGTGATGATCGACTGCCCCCAACCACTTCCGATCTCCATCAGGGAGTCCTCGTCCAGCACCGCGAGCAGGATCCGGCGCATGTCGTAGGCCTGGCGGGGTTCCCGGGGCACCGCCTCGATCAGCCACGGATCCCGGAAGTCCGGGTCGTCACCGTCGTCGTGGCGGGGTGGGAGATGGCGGACATTGGTGGGCAGGTAGGACAGGAACCGTCGGGCCCGTTCGAACGCCTCCTCCTCGGTGGCCGCCACGTCGTCGATGGCCCCGTTGCCGGTGTGGATGGAGGCGTGGCCCAGATCCTCCTTGGACACCTCACCGAGGGCGGCCTGGGAGACCAGGGCCGGTCCGGCGATCATCATCTGGGCCGTCTCGGCCACGATCACCGAATAGTGGGAGGTGGCCACCCGGGCGGCCCCGATGCCGGCCACCGAGCCGAGGGCCAAGGACACCGACGGGGCCACGGTGAGGTGGCCCACCACCGTCTCCCAGCCGGCCAGCTCCGGAATGTAGGTACGGCCGGCGGTCTCGATCGTCTTGACCGAGCCGCCACCACCCATCCCGTCGATCAGGCGGACATGGGGTAGTTCCAGCTCGGCGGCGATCGACTCCGACGCCCGGCGTTTGGTGGCGATGCTGGCGTCGGCCGACCCGCCCCGGACCGTGAAGTCGTCGCCGGACACCACCACCGGTCGCCCGTCGAGCCGGGCGGTGCCGAACACGAAGTTGGACGGGGTCAACGAGACCAGGTTGCCGGCCTCGTCATAGCAGGCCACCCCGGCCGTCTTGCCGATCTCGTGGAACGACGCCGGGTCGACGACCCGGTCGATCCGCTCCCGGATGGTGAGCTTGCCGAAGTGGTGCTGCCGTCCGACCTTGTCGGCTCCGCCCATGGCCTCGGCCATGGTCTCCCGTCGCCGGAGCTCGGCGACCTCCGGTTCCCAGCTCACCGGGCCTCCCCGGCCGGGTCGGCCTCGGATCCGATCCGGTCGCGGACCGCCGGGATGACCTCGTCGGCGAGACGTTCGAGGTTGGTGGTCATGACGCCGGGATCGACGCCGGGCGGGAGACCGGAGGTGGCGAGGTCGGTGATCCCGAAGGTGGTGATGAACTCGGCCAGGCGGGTGACGCAGTCCTCCGGGGTGGCCACGATGACCGACTGGGGGATGGCGCCGCCGGCGCCCCACCCGTAGTCGTCGGGGGTCTCGGCCATGAACCGGTCGTAGATGCTCATCCGGTAGCGCTCGGCGTCACGGATCATCGGCCAGTCACGCTCGGGATCGTCGCTGACGAACACCGAACGGATGATGCCGACCCGGTGCTCATCGGGGTTGCCGCCCCGGGCGGTGACGGCGTCCCGCCACGGGTCGAGGACCTCGCCGCGCTGGCCCTGGGGCAGGAGGTGGGTGCCGAGCCGGGCCGCCCGCTGGGCCCCGGCCTCGCTCATCGCCGCCACCCACACCGGTGGGCCGCCCGGCTGGACCGGTTTGGGGAACACGTTCACGTCGTCGAGCCGGTACCGCTTGCCGTGATAGCTGAACGCCTCGTCGCCCCAGGCCAGACGGAGGATCTCGATACCCTCCTCGGTCATCGACACCCGGTTGACCAGGGGGACCCCGAAGGCGTCGAACTCGGAGGGGACGTACCCCATCCCGAGACCGATCTCCATCCGGCCGTCGCCGATCTGGTCGAGTACGGCCAGCTCCTCGGCCAACCGGATCGGGTGGTAGAGCGGCATCAGGGCGATATCGGTCGAGATCCGGATCCGTTCCGTGCGACCCAGGATCGCTCCCGCCAACGGCTGGAAGGCGGGCAGGTACCCGTCGGGGCAGAAATGGTGCTCGGTGAACCAGACATGGTCGAAGCCGAGCCGGTCGGCCTGGGTGGCCTGGTCGATGGTGTGCCGGTAGACCTCGGTGGTGGTGAGCGGGCCCTCGGGGTGCTCCCGGCAGTCGTACATGACCCCGAACCGGAGGGGCGGCCGGGACGCGCTCACCGGTCGCCACCCCGGTCGTCACCGTCGGGCCCGGCGTCACCGTCGACGTCGGCGGTCCCCGGGCCGGTCTCCCCGCCGGGTGTGGCCGCGGCGCCGGGGTCGGGCTCGGTCGGGGGGTCGGCCGCCCCGTCTTCGGTCCGGGACCGCCCGAGACCGGGGGTGAACAGCTGCTCGGTGGTGGCCCACGTCTGGCTCCACCGCACCAGGGGGGCCACGATCGACTCCAGCACCTCCAACTGCTGGTCGAAGGCTTCGAGCTGGGTGCGCATCGAGTGGATCTGGCTGCGCTGGGAGGCGATGGCCGAGGACACCGATCGGAGCTGGGCCGCGGTCAGGGCGCCGGGGAGGGGAGGCACCCCCCGGAGGCCGTTGGGCATGGCGGCCTCGCCGTCATCGGATCTGGCCTGACCCCGACCGGCCCCGGTCGCCGACGAACCGCCGGTGGGTATCCGCCCGGTGCTCAACGCGGCGAACTGCTCCGCCATGGCACGGAACTGGGCCATCATGGCCTGCATCGGATCGCTCGGTCGATCGGATCCCCGGTCGGTCATGTCGTCGTTTCCCTTCTCTGCCCTCGGGTGGGCCGGCCACCAGCATGACGGCTGCACGGCCCGGCCACCAGCGGGGATCCGCCCGGCCCGCCCCTGAGGGCGGCCAGGGCCGCCGACGCTGTGACGGCGGGCGGGCGACCGGGGACCGGACCGACCGGGCGGGAGGCTACTCGTTGGAGCCGATATCGACGTGGGAGGTGCGGTAGACGAGGTCGGCGCCCCG
>JBKDZN010000037.1:0-10518 GCA_047971245.1 Acidimicrobiales bacterium | reverse complement strand
CTCGACGGCGAGGGCCCGGAGATCGGCGGCGGCCGGTTCGGTGCCGACCCACTCGACCTCGCAACCGTGGAGCCGTTCCCGGGCGTCCGGGGCGTCGACGGCGATCCACCGGACCGGGCCGGTCCACACCCCGGCCACGGCCAGGGCATCGAGGAGAACCCCACCCGCGCTCGACACGAACACTGCCGACGGTGCCGGGTGCGGGATCACTGGGTCCGGGATCACTGGGTCCGGGATGACTGCCACCTTCCACCTCGACCCGATCGGCGACGACGGTCCGGGCCGTCTCCCGGACCGGACCGCTCCGGGAGCTGCCGTTGGACATCACGATAGCCGCCTGACTACGGTCAGTGTTTCCATGGCTCCACACCGTGCTCGGCGCCGAGCCTTGGTGACCGCCGATCGGGGGTACGTCGGCTCCGCACTCGCCGAATTGCTCCTTCGCCACGGTTACGAGGTGGTCGGCTGTGACCGTGGCTGGTTCGGCCGGGGCAGCGGGGGCCGGTTCGAGGACCTCACCCCGGCCGATCTGACCGGCTTCTCGGTCGTGTTCCATCTGGCCGCCTTCCCCGACCGGGCGTCCTGCGCCGCCTTCCCCGCCGAGGCGGCCGATCTGAACGTCTCGGCCACCGTCGAGCTGGCCCGACGGTGCCGGGCGGCCGGCGTCGGCCGTTTCGTCCACGCCTCGAGCGCCGCGGTGTACGGCCGTACCGTGGGCCCGGTCGACGAGGCCGCACTGCCGGCCCCCCGGGACCTGTTCGGTGAGACCAAGCGGGCGGCCGAGGCGGGCGTGCTCGCCCTCCGGTCCGCAACGTTCACCCCGGTGGCGTTGCGGTTCGGCTCGGGGTTCGGCCTCAGCCCGGCCACCCGGTTCGATCTGCTCGTCAACAAGCTCGTTCACACCGGCCTGGTCGAGGGGCGCCTCGCCCTGGGGTCCGACGGGGAGGCGGCCCGACCGTTCGTCGGTGTCGACGACATGGCCCGGGCCGCCCTGTTCGTTGCCACCCTGGACGGGGATGTCCCTCCGGTGGTCAATGTGGTGCATCCCGACGGCAACCGCCGGGTGGCCGACGTGGCCCGGCTGATCGGCGACCGTCTCGGGCTGCCCGTCGAGCTGGGGACGGCGGGTGACGACGCCTCGTACACGATGGATCCCTCCCTGCTGATCTCACGAGGTTTCGAGTACCGCTGGGCGCTGGAACCCGGCATCGACCGCCTCGCCCGCTCGATCGCCTACCGGCCCGTTCGGGTCCTGCTCGGCCCCGAACGCAACCGGCTCATAGCCGGCCACACCGCCGGCCCGTCGGCCCCCCTCGTGACCCCGATCGGGCTGGACGACGGGGCCCGCGCCGGCTACCGGGAGGCGATCGACCGCCTGATCCGGACCGGGACCTACCGGGTCGACGGTGGTTGGACGGGCCGGGCGGAGCGGCTCCTGGCCACCGAGGTCGGCGCCGGTGACGATCAGGAGGTGGTGATGCTGCGGTCGGGGACCGACGCCCTCGTCCGCGGCCTGCAGCTGTGCAATGTGGGTCCCGGTTCGACCGTCATCGTGCCCGACCACGCCTTCCACGCCGTGGCTTCGAGCGTGCTGTTGCTCGGGGCCCGGCCGCTCCTGGTCGACATCCGACCCGATGACTTCACCATCGATCCCGACCAGGTCGGCCGACGGCTCGACGAGGGCGGTGTCGATGCCGTCGTCGGGGTCGACAACTACGGCTCCCCGTGCGACTGGGACGGTCTGGCCGCCCGGTGCCGGGCCGCCGGGGTACCCCTCGTGGTGGATGCGTGCGAGAGCCTGGGGGCCGACATCGGCGGCCGCAAGGTGGCCGAGGTGGTCGACCTGGTGGCCCTGAGCTTCTCGTTCACCAAACCGGTCCATGCGGCCGGGATGGGGGGCGCCCTGATCGCCCGGAGGGAACAGGTGGCCCGGCTCCGGGCCGACCCGCGTTTCCTGACCCGCCAGACCCGGTTGCCGGAGGTGAACGGGGCCTATCTGGTGGAGGCCTGGCCCCAGCTGGAGCCGAACATCGCCCGGTTGCGCCGGATCTACGACACCTACCGGCGCCGGCTCGAGCCGCTCGGCTTCGAACCCCAGCGGGAACACGGCCGCGGCACCCGGATCCACGCCCCGTTCCTGGTCCCGGCCGATTCCCCGTGGTCCCGCGACGAGTTCGTGGCCGAACTCGTCGGCCGCGGGATCGGTGCCGCCGCCCAGTTCCCGTCCCAGGCCGTGCTGCTCGAGCTCGGCGAACCCCAACCGGTCTCGGCCCGGGTCCACCGCTCGGTCGTCTCCCTGCCGTCGGGCGCCGGCCTCGATCCCGCCGTGGTCGAGCCACTCGCCCGTGCGGTGGCCCGGGCGTACCGCTCGGGTCCGCCGGATCGCCGGACGAGAAAATCGTCGGGTCGCTGACGGGCCCGTTGCTACCGTTCGGAGGTGACTACCGGTGATCAACCGTCGCCGTGGGCGTTCGTCGCGTCGCTCCTGGTGCCGCACCGTCGGGCCTTCGCCGGCTAGACGATCTCACCAGCGCGCTCGACGTCGACACCGAGACCGACCTGTGGGACCGCCTGGCCGCGGCCGGGATCACCGTGCTCGCCGCGTCCAACCGGCCGGTGGCCCGGGAACGGGCCGATCGGATCGTCGAACTCAGGGGCCGGTGAGCGTGACCAGCCGATCGACCACGTCGGCCACATCGGTGGCTCGGCTGTGGGGGCGATCGGCGTGATGATCGAACGGGTCGAGCTGAACCACCTGGAGTCCGGCCCGGGTGGCCCCCACCACATCGGCATGGACGGTGTCGCCCACGTACAGGATGCGGTCCCGCGAGGTACCGACGGCCTCGACCGCGTCGCTGAAGATGGCCGGGTCGGGCTTGGCCACCCCGACCCGGGTCGAATCGGTCACCACGGCGACGGACGGCAACGGCCCGGGGCCGGTCTGGCAGACCCCGTGCTCGACCAGTTGCTCGGCCGCGGTGCCGTCGTTGTTGCTGACGATGGCCAGCGGGAACCGGTCGAGGGCGGCCAGGACGTGGAACGCCGCGATATTGGCGTCATGGGCCCACGTCCACGATCGGACCGCGGCCACGGCGAACCGGTCGAGCACGGCGGTGTCCTCGACACCGAGCTCCCGGCCGTACGCCTGCCCGTAGTGCTGCCAGTACTCCGGCTCGTAGTTGTCCGGGGCACCACTGATCTCCAGATGGCGACTCAGTTCCCGGACCCCGGCGTGATGGGCCCGCACATAGGCGCCGTCGTCGTCCGGGATGGGCACCTGCTCGGTGCGGAAGTGCTCCCGGACCGGCTCGGGATGGGGGAACAGGAACACCCCGCCGATGTCGAACACCACAGCCTCGACCCGGGCCGGATCGAAGGTGGGGGTGGCGGCAGGCCCCGGCCCGGGGTCCGCCGGCCGGTGGCCCGAGCGCATCCTCAGTGCCCGGATCCGGCGGCCGGTTCCACCAGCTCGACCAGGACCCCGCCGGCGTCCTTGGGGTGGATGAAGTTGATCCGGGAATCCGCCGTGCCGCGGCGGGGCTCCTCGTAGAGCAGCCGGACCCCCCGGTCCCGCAGGGTTTCACACACCTGGTCGAGATCATCGACCCGGTAGGCCATCTGCTGGATGCCGGGACCGGAGCGATCGAGGAACTTGCCGATGGGGGAGTCGGGCCGCAGTGGGGCCAGGAGTTGGATGCAGGAGCCGGAATCGCCCACCGAGAGCATGGCTTCGCGGACGCCCTGCTCCTCGTTGACCTCTTCGTGGACCGAACGGAGATCGAAGTTCTCGGCGTAGAAGGCCAGGGCCTCGTCGAGATCGGGGACGGCGATCCCCACATGGTCGATAGCGGTGAACATGGCCCCAGTGTGGCCGACGCCCGACCCTCTCGCCCAACGCCCGCGGCCCTCGAACCCCCCGGGCACACTGGGACCATGCCCGAACTGCCCGAGGTGGAGACCGCTCGTGCCGCCATCGCCGCCACCGCTCTCGACCGTCTGATCACCTCGGTGGACGACACCGACACCTACGAGTGCCGGCCCCACCGTCCGGGCGACATCGCCGCCGCCCTCGTGGGCCGGCGGCTCACCGCGGTCCACCGCCGGGGCAAGGCCCTGTGGTGTGACACCTCACCGTCGGCGGGCTCGTCGACCCCGGGGCCGGTGCTCGGACTCCATCTGGGCATGAGTGGCCGGATCCTCATCACCAGGCCCGACGGGGCGGTCACCGAGGGCGGCGACTATCTGGGGCCGGGCCGCCGATCGGCCGCCGCCGAGGCCGACGAGCACCCCGAGTGGGTCCGCTTCCGGCTCGGGTTCGACGACGGCGGTTCGCTCCGCCTGTTCGACAAGCGCCGATTGGGGCGGGTCGTGCTCGATCCCGACCTCGACCGGCTCGGCCCTGATGCTCAACGGGTCCACCGGGCCGCCTTCGCGGCCCGGGTGGGCGCGGGTCGGGCCCCGGTGAAGGCCCGCCTGCTCGACCAGGGCGTGATCGCCGGGGTCGGTAATCTGCTGGCCGATGAGACCCTGTGGCAAGCCGGGATCGACCCCGGCCGCCGGGTCGACCGGCTGGCCGACGACGAACTCGACCGGCTCTACGACGCCCTCCAAGCGGCCACCGATGCCGCCCTGGAGCACGGCGGCGTCCACACCGGCGAGATGATCGACCACCGCCGGCCCGGTGGCCGATGCCCCCGGTGCGGCCACGAGATGGTGCGCACCACCGTCGGGGGCCGAACCACCTGGTCGTGCCCGATCGAGCAGACCTGATCGGGACGGGCACTGCTCCCCGCCGGATCGGTTCAGGCCCGGCCCAGCACCCGTTCCACCCTGATCTCCAACGCCACCCGGTCGGCTCGATCCTTGGGCCGCCGGTACCGGGCGGTGTAGCCGACCACGGCGGCGGCCACCCCGTCCGGATCGGTGACGAGACGCACCGGACCCTCGAGCGACAGCCAGCGGCCCCCGTCGACCTGGGCCACCGCGGCTCGACCACCCCGGCCGGCGTTGGCCGCCTTCACACTCGACGCGAACGTGATCACCCTGACCAACCCGGCCTCGGGATCGAACGTGAACCCCACCGCGACGGCATGGAGCGACCGGTCGGCCCGCATGGTGGTCAGGGTGCCCAGATGGCGTTCGGCCAGGAACGCCCTGATCGCCGGTTCGAGTCGGCCGGGGTCATGCGCCATACCGTCCAGTCTGCCCGGCCGGCCCCGGCGCCCGACCCGATCGGCTGGTGTGGCGGGCCCACCGGGCCCGACCGTCACGCCGGGGGGCGTCCGCGGCGGGCCCGGTGGTCGGCGGTGTGGGTTCGGCTGGCGCAGCGCGGGTCGCCGCAGAAGCGGCGGGAGTTGTTGCGGGTGGCGTCGAAGAACAACTGGTCACAGCCGGTGGCCGCGCACCGGCCGAACCGACCGGTCCCGTGGTCGCACAGCTCCTGGGCCAGGGCCATGAGCATGTCGGTGACCACCTGATCGTCGAACCGGGCCGTGGACGGCGTCCAGTGGATGTGGGGGCCGACCCCATCGTGCTCCACCACCGCCGGGGCCACCGGCAACTCCGTGAGCTGCTCGTTGACCATGACCGCGGCCGCGACGGTGGCCAGATCCGGGAACGGCTCGACCAGGGCGGCCAGGCCGACCAGACGGTCGGTCAGGCGGTCGAGGGCGGCCGCCGGGGCGGAGGTGGCCCGGGTGAAACCGGCCTCGGCCAGGACCTGACGCACCCCGTCGGCCGACACGGGGGTCGGGTCGGCGGCCCGGCGCCGGAGCCGGTTGGCCAGCTCGACGAGCACCTCGAGGGTGATGCGGATCTCCGAAGCCGAGGTCGACGCCACGTGCA
Source organism: Acidimicrobiales bacterium (assembly GCA_047971245.1). Lineage (GTDB taxonomy): Bacteria > Actinomycetota > Acidimicrobiia > Acidimicrobiales > SZUA-35 > CADEDH01. The sequence continues at coordinate 4,674 of JBKDZN010000037.1, read as the reverse complement.
CGGGCCCGAGGCTAGCGGACGGCCACGAGTCCCTGGTGATTAGCAAAACGCGATTAGCCCCTTACACTCCAGGGGGTGCTGTCCCTGCTTGTCGCCGTACTGCTCCCCGCTGCCCTGGTGGTGGCCAACATCATGGGCGCAGCCATGATCGCCCCCCAGATCCTCCGGGTCCGCCGCCACGGCACCGTCGAGGGGATGTCCTTCGGATGGGTCGGGGTGGGCGTCGCCATGAACCTCTGGTGGACGGCCTACGCGCTGGCCACCCACCAGTGGGTGATCATGCCGGTATCGATCGCCAGCGAGGTGCTCTACCTCGTCCTCGCCGCCGAGGCCCACCGGCTCGTCGGGCGGGCCCTGTGGCGTCCCCTGCTGGCGGGAACGGCCACCTTCGGGTCGATCCCCGTCGTCCCGCTCGCCGTGGGCGGCTGGGGGGCGGCCGGTCTGGCCATCGGGCTGTGCTACGGGCTCCAGTTCGCCCCGGCCACCGCCCGCTCGCTGCTGACCCGTGATCTGGCCGGGGTCTCCGGGGCCACCTGGGCCATGGCCGCCCTGGAAGCGGCGATCTGGACCGTGTACGGCGCCACCGCCACCGATCCGGCCCTGCTGGTGGGCGGAACGCTGGGGATGATCATGGCCACGACCATCGTGATCCGGTGGGGGCGGTGGCGCGTCGCATCAACCGTCCCCCTGCCGTCGTGAAGACCCTGAGGATCTCCTCACCTGGCCGTTTCGGGCGGTGATGCTACCTCACCGAGCCGGTTGAGGCCATTCTGGGGGTCATGGCTGTCGTGACTCATCCTGATCCGGACGATCTCCAGGGCGCCACCGCCCTGGCTGGACCGGCGATCACCCGGGTGGCCGCGTGGGCGGAGGTGGCGTCGCGGTCGGCAACGAAGGGAGAACGACGTCGAGGCGAACAGCTCCACCGGATCGTCAGCGACCCTGCCGGGGTCGAGTTCACCATGCGGTTCGTCGATCGGGTCATCCGGGCCGCCGACCCGGCGGTGGCCGCCGAGCAGCTGTCGGCGCTGGTGGCCGAAAGCCCCCTGCCCGACTTCCTCGGCCCGATCGACCGGCAGCTGCTCCGGGCCGGGAGCCGGCTGGCCCCGCGCCTGCCCCGGTTGGTGATGCCCCTGGCCGAACGCCGCCTGCGATCAATGGTCAGCCATCTCGTCCTCGACGCCGATCCCGCCTCCCTCCGGCGTCACCTGGCCGGCCGCCGGGCCGACGGGTTCGCCCTCAACATCAACCGGCTCGGCGAGGCCGTGCTGGGTGGTGCCGAGGCCGACCGACGGTTCGAGCAGGCCCAAGCGCTGCTGGCCGAACCCGACATCGACTACGTCTCGGTCAAGCTGTCGGCCATCACCCCCCGGGTGAGCGCCTGGGATCGGCCCAGCGCGGTGGCCCACACCGGCGCCCGGCTCGCCACCCTGCTCGATCGGGCCAACGCCACCACACCGTCGACGTTCGTGAACCTCGACATGGAGGAGTACCACGATCTCGACCTGACCATCGAGACGTTCACCACCGTCCTCGACCGGCCCGAGCTCCTCGACGCGGAGGCCGGGATCGTCATCCAGGCCTACCTGCCGGATTCGTTCGATGCCCTGCAGGATCTGGTCGGTTGGGCGATCGCCCGCCGAGGCCGGGGCGGGGCGGGGATCAAGGTCCGGCTGGTCAAGGGGGCCAACCTGGCCATGGAACGGGTCGACGCCGAGCTCCACGGGTGGGCCCAGGCCCCGTACGACACCAAGGCCGAGACCGACGCCAACTACCTCCGATGCCTCGACTGGCTCCTGACCCCGGAACGCACGGCTTCGGTACGGGTCGGCGTGGCCAGCCACAACCTGTTCACCCTGGCCTGGGCAGCACTGCTGGCCGAGCGTCGTGGGGTGAGGGAGCGGGTGGAGGTCGAGATGCTGGAGGGGATGGCGCCCACCTACGCCCGGCTTCTCGAGGAGGAGGGGCACGCCCCCTTGCTGTACACCCCGGTGGTCGCCCGATCCGAGTTCGATGTGGCCATCAGCTACCTGTTCCGGCGTCTCGAGGAGAACGCCACCCGCGAGAACTTCATCCGCCATCTGGTCCGCCTGTCGCCCGACGGTGAGGCGTTCACCGAACAGGCCGACCGCTTCCAGGCCGCGCTCGACCACCGGTGGGACACGCCGACGGGCCCCCGGCGACGCCAGGATCGCACCACGGCGCCGACCCCGGTGTCCCTCGACGCGGCGTTCCGCAATGAGCCGGACACCGATCCCGCCCTGGCCGCCAACCGGGCCTGGGCCGCCGAGGTCGTGAGCCGGGCGGCCGGGACCGTACCGGACCCGCCGGACCCGGTCGATCACATCGACGGGCCCCGCGGGATCGACGCCGTGGTCGAACGGGCGGTGGCCGCCCGCCGATCGTGGGCGGGCCGGCCGGGACCGGAGCGTCGCCGGCTCCTCCACCGGGTGGCCGACGAGCTGGCGGCCCGCCGGGGTGATCTGGTGGCGGTGATGAACGCCGAGACGGCCAAGGTCATCACCGAGGCCGACCCCGAGGTCTCGGAGGCGATCGACTTCGCCCGCTGGTACGGGGACCGGGTGGACCGGCTCGTGGACATCCCGGGCGCTCGGTTCGAACCGTTCGGGGTGATCGTCGTGGCCCCACCGTGGAACTTCCCGGTGGCCATCCCGGCCGGTGGTGTGCTGGCCTCCCTCGCCGCGGGCAACACCGTCATCCTGAAACCGGCGCCCGAGGCCACCCGTTGCGCCCGGGTCGTGGCCGAGTGCATCTGGGCGGCCGGGGTCCCCACGGACGCCCTTCAGCTCGTCGCCGTACCCGAGAACGAGGTGGGCCAACGCCTCATCACCCACCCGGGCGTCGACGCCGTCATCCTCACCGGCGGGTACGACACCGCCGAGTTGTTCCGCCGCTGGCGCCCCGGCATCCGGCTCCTCGCCGAAACCTCCGGCAAGAACGCCCTGGTCATCACCCCGAACGCCGATATCGACCTCGCCGTCGAGGATCTCGTCCGCTCGGCGTTCGGACACGCCGGCCAGAAGTGCTCGGCGGCCAGCCTCGGGATCTGTGTCGGTTCGATCTACCACTCCGACCGGTTCCGGCGACAACTGGTCGACGCCGTCAACAGCCTCGTGGTGGGCCCGGCCGACGAGCTCGCCAGCGAGGTGGGCCCGCTCACCACCGACCTGAGCGAGAAGCTGGAACGGGCGCTCACCACCCTCGAACCGGGAGAGGAATGGTTGGTCGCGCCGATCCGGTACGGGCCGCGCCTGTGGCGCCCCGGGGTCCGCCTCGGCGTCCGCCCGGGAAGCTGGTTCCACCGGACCGAGTGCTTCGGCCCCGTGCTCGGCCTCATGGCGGCGGCCGACCTCGACGCCGCCCTCGACGCCCAGAACGGCACCGGGTTCGGCCTGACCGGGGGGATCCACAGCCTCGACCCGACCGAGATCGACGACTGGGTGAAACGGGTCGAGGTCGGCAACGCCTACGTCAACCGCGGTATCACCGGTGCCGTGGTGGCCCGTCAACCCTTCGGCGGATGGAAACGATCCGGTGTCGGACCCGGCGCCAAGGCGGGCGGTCCGAACTATGTCCCCCAGCTCGGTCGATGGCGGCCCGACGAGGAACCCATCGACGCGGCCTGGCTCGAGGCCGCCCGCGCCGACGACAACCACGCCTGGCGGACCGAGTTCGACCGCGACCACGACCCGGTCGGCCTGCGGTGCGAGGCCAATCGCTTCCGCTACCGCCCCCTCCATGGCGTCCTCATCCGCGTCAATGACGATAGGGACCGTTCGGAAACGGAGATCCGGGTCGAACGGGTGATCGCCGCGGCCCGGCGCTGCGACGTCCCCACCGTGCTCTCGCGGGCCGGAGACGAACCCGCCGAGACGCTCGTCCGCCGCCTCGGGAATCTCGGGGTGGAGCGGATCCGCGCCGTGGGCCCGGCCGAACCAGCGATCCGGGCCGCGGCGGACCGGCTCGGAATCCACCTCGCCGACGACCCGATCACCCGGGCCGGGCGGGTCGAGCTTCTCCACTACCTCCGGGAGCAGGCCGTGAGCCAGACCATGCACCGCTACGGCAACCTCATCGGCTGATCCCGATCCGCCCGCGGCCCCGGCCAAGAATTCTTCGCTGCCTGTCACCATCAGCGTAGGCAAATGTGCGTAACGTGTCCAGATGCTGTGGAGCAGAATCACCCGTCTCGCCCCCGTTCGCGCCCTCATGGCGGCCCTGATGGTGGTCGCCATCGGCGGCGCCGTCGCCCTGATAGGGGTGACCTCGGGAACAGAGGCCGCCGCCCAGGAGGTCAACGCCGACCATGCCCCGGGCGGACAGGCGAGCGAGACATGGCGCCACGGCCGCGGCTGGGTCTGGGGCTGGGCCCACTACCGGGTGACCGGGGTCCGTTTCCGGACCGCCGACGGGACCCGTACGAAACCGACCAAGCCCGAACGGCCGGTGAAACCCGAGCGCCCGGGCCGTCCCGGCACCACGACCACCGCCCCGACCAACGGTTCCATCGTGGGTCCGCCCACCACGGCCCCGTCGACAACCGACCCATCGACGACCGAGCCATCGATGACCGAGCCGTCAACGACTGGGCCCACCACCACCCAGCTGGCCACCACGACCACCGAACCGCCGGCGACCAAACCGCCGACCACC
>JBKDZN010000036.1:0-31945 GCA_047971245.1 Acidimicrobiales bacterium | reverse complement strand
CGCCGCTCGGTGGTCGCCTCCACGGTGCTCGCGGTCGCCTCCCTGATCCTGGTGCTCGTCCACGGCCTGAACCTCTCGATCGACTTCGAGGGTGGCGGGGTGTGGGAGGTTCCCCTGTCCGCCGACTCGACCGTCTCGGTGGCCGACGCCCGGGCGGCCGCCGGGGCGTCCACCGACGCCCGGGTCCAGCTGGTGGAGGACGCCGGCGGCGAGCAGTACATCCGGGTCCAGTCCGGCGCGGCCGACCTCGACCGGAGTGACCAGATCGTCGAGGGCCTGTCGAGCCTGGCCGGTGTCCCCCCCGACCAGGTGGCGGTCTCCACCGTCAGCCCCACCTGGGGCGACGAGATCACCGGCAAGGCCCTCCGGGCCCTCGGCCTCTTCTTCGTGGCCGTCGCCCTCTACCTGGCGTGGCGGCTCGAGTGGCAGATGGCGGCCGGTGCGTTGGTGGCGGTCGTTCACGATCTCGCCCTCACCGTCGGGGTGTACTCCCTGTTCGGGTTCGAGGTGACGCCCGGCACCGTCATCGCCCTGCTCACCATCCTCGGCTACTCCCTGTACGACACCGTGGTCGTCTACGACAAGGTGTTGGAGAACGAGCACAGCCCGGTGGCCGACGACCTGACCCACCAGGAACTCATCAACCTGTCGATGAACCAGGTGCTGATGCGTTCGATCAACACCACCCTGACCACCGTCCTGCCGGTGGCGTCGATGCTGGTGGTGGGTGGCTTCTTCCTCGGCGGGGCGTCACTCCGGGACTTCGCCCTCGCCCTGTTCATCGGGCTCCTGCTCGGCGCCTACTCGTCGATCTTCATCGCGGCCCCGATCCTGGTCGTCCTGAAGAACCACAGCCCCGAGGACGAGGCCTACAAACGCCGGGTGCGGCGATCGGCCCAGGCGGCGCGGGCCGCCGCGACCGCCGGTGCGGGCACCGGCACGCCCCGGCGCCGGGGGGCCAAGGAATCCACCCGGGCGGCAACCGACGATGCCGCTCCGTCCGGGTCCGGAGGTGGCGAGGCGGACGGGGCCGCCACCGACGGCGATGACGCCCGGGGTGCCGCGGCCGGCGACGGGGGCGAACAACCGGTGCCCAGCGGCGCCGGACGCACCGACGACGTCATCACCCCGAAACCCCGCAAGCCCCGCCGTCGCCGCCGGTAACCGGCCGCCCCGGTGCCGCGTCCGGTCTCCCCAATCGGACCCCGGCTTGGATACCGTTGGGGGATGGCCCCCTTCCGTCCGTGGGACCCCGGCTCGGTCCGTAACCCAGACCAACGGTCGTTCGTCGGCGCCGCGCCCCTGGTGGACGGCCGATGGTGACCGTGGAGCGGGTCCTGCCGTGGCGGCGGGAACGGCGCCAGACCGAGGATCAGGTCGCCCCACTGGTGGAACGGTTCACCGGGCGAGACCGGGAACAGCAGATCGACGTGGTCTCCCGGGCCTACCGGATGGCGGCCAAGGCCCACGCCGGGCAGCGGCGCCGGTCCGGTGAGCCCTATATCGTCCACCCGCTGGCGGTGGCCCGGATCGTGGCCCAGATGGGGATGGACGAGGTCACCATCGCCTCCGCCCTGCTCCACGACGCGATCGAGGACACCCGTATCGAGATCGACGACCTGCACCGGGCGTTCGGTCCCGAGGTGGCGGCCATCGTCGACGGGGTCACCAAGCTGGAGCGGCTCCGGTTCGACTCGAAGGAGGCCCAGCAGGCGGCCAGTTTCCGCAAGATGCTGGTGGCCATGGCCAAGGACATCCGGGTCCTGGTCATCAAGCTGGCCGACCGCCTCCACAACATGCGGACCATCGCCGCCCTGCCGTCCTGGAAGCAAGAACGCACTGCCCGGGAAACGCTCGACATCTATGTCCCCCTGGCCCACCGCTTCGGCATGCAGGACCTGAAGAACCAGCTCGAGGACCTCTGTTTCGCGGCCATCCACCCCAAGCGGTACGCCGAGATCGAACACATGGTGTCGATCCGGGCCCCGGAGCGGAACTTCTACCTCACCCAGGTCCTGGAGGACGTCCGGGACCGGATGGAGGAGCAGGCGATCGCCGCCACCGTGGTCGGCCGGGACAAGAATCTCTACTCGATCTACGAGAAGATGATGGTCAAGAACAAGGAGTTCGACGAGATCCACGACCTCGTCGGCATCCGGGTCATCGTCGAATCGGTGCGGGACTGCTACGCCGTGCTCGGCCTGGTCCACTCGGCCTGGAGCCCGGTGCCGGGCCGGTTCAAGGACTACGTGGCCATGCCCAAGTTCAACCTCTACCAGTCTCTGCACACAACGGTGATGGGGCCCCAGGGCAAGGCGATCGAGTTCCAGATCCGCACCGGGGAGATGCACCAGCGGGCGGAGCGGGGGGTGGCCGCCCACTATGTGTACAAGGACGGCGACGACCAGCTCGACCTGCCCTGGCTCACCCGGATCATGGACCTGGAGCGGGAGTCGTCGGATCCGAACGAGTTCCTCAACTCCCTCAAGGTCGATCTCGACTCCGGCGAGGTCTACGTCTTCACCCCACAGGGGGCGGTCAACACCCTGCCCGCCGGGTCGACCCCGATCGACTTCGCCTACGCGATCCACACCGACGTCGGTCACCGCTGTGTGGGGGCCAAGGTGGACGGGCGCCTGGTGCCCCTGTCCGAGCCCCTCCAGTCGGGGCAGACGGTGGAGATCTTCACCTCGAAGGTGGAAGGCGCGGGCCCGTCGCGGGACTGGCTCAGCTTCGTGTCGTCCCACCGGGCCTCGTCGAAGATCAAGCAGTGGTTCACCCGGGAGAGGCGTGAAGGGGCGATCCGTGAGGGCACCGAACGGCTCGACCGGGCCCTGCGCCGCGAGGGCCTGACCAAGGCCGATCTGGGCCGGATCGCCCGCCGGGTGGATGAGCATTCCAGCGACCGCAAACCCCTCGAGGTGATCGCCCAACACCTCAACTTCGTCGATCTCGACTCGCTCTACGCCGCCATCGGCGAACAACAGCTCTCGGCGGAGAGCGCCGCGGCCAAGATCGCCCGCGAACTGGCCATCACCCTGGAGGCCGCGGCGGCCCCGACCATCCCGGCCGCCCGGTCCCGCCGGGCCCGCGAACCCGGGTCGGTGGGGGTCCGGGTCGAGGGGTTCGACGACGTGTTCGTCCGCTTGTCCCGGTGCTGCACCCCGGTGCCGGGCGACGAGATCATGGGGTTCGTGACCCGGGGCCGGGGCGTGTCGGTGCATCGCAGCGACTGCGCCAACGCCACCTCGCTCGCCACCACCCAGGTCGACCGGTTGATCGACGCCGACTGGGATCTGGAAGGGCCGGCCGACAGCTTCGTGGTGTCGCTCGACGTCAAGGCGTACGACCGGACCCACCTGCTGGCCGATGTGTACCGGGCGGTGTCCGACCAGCACGTCAACGTGCTGTCGTCGGCGTCGTCCACCTCCGACGAGCGGATCGCCAGCCTCAACTTCGATTTCGAGATCATGGATCCGTCCCACCTCGACTGGTTGACCCGGGCCATCCGCCAGGTCGACGGGGTCTACGACGTGTACCGGGCGGTACCCGGCCGGTCCGGCTGAGCACCACTGCCGGTACCGGGCGAGAAAGGCGATAATCGCGCCGGGCCGCGGCGGGGACCCGGTTAGGGTCATGTCCCATGATGCGCACCCACCTGTGCGGCGAGATCCGCCCCGACGACATTGGTTCCACCGTCACCGTGGCCGGCTGGGTCAACCGCCGCCGAGAGCACGGGGAGCACCTGGCCTTCATCGACCTCCGGGACCACACCGGCATCGTCCAGTGTGTCGTCGACACCTCGGTGGACGTGCGCAACGAGTACGTGGTGTCCATCACCGGCACGGTGGCCGAACGGCCCGAGGGGACGATCAACGAGACCCTGGCCACCGGCACCGTCGAGGTGGTCGACGCCACCGTGGTCGTACTGTCGGCGGCGGAACCGCCACCGTTCCCGCTCGACGAACGGGCCGACGAGGTGGACGAACTGGTGCGGCTGCGGTACCGCTACCTCGATCTGCGCCGGGCCCGGATGCAGCGCAACCTGCGTATCCGGTCCCAGGTCAACGCGGCGGTGCGGGCCGCCATGCACGGCCAGGACTTCGTCGAGGTGGAAACCCCGATGCTGATGCCGACCACCCCCGAAGGGGCCCGGGAGTTCCTGGTCCCGTCCCGGCAACGCCCCGGTTCGTTCTACGCCCTGCCCCAGTCGCCCCAGCTCTACAAGCAGCTGCTCATGGTGGGCGGGGTCGACCGCTACTTCCAGATCGCCCGCTGCCTGCGTGACGAGGACCTCCGGGCCGACCGGCAGTACGAGGTCATGCAGCTCGACCTGGAGATGAGCTTCGTCGACGTCGACGACGACCTCGCCGCGGTCGAGGTGGCGGTGCTGGACGCCGCCGAGGCGGTCACCGGGGAACGCCCCGGTCCCATCCCGCGGATCAGCTGGCTCGAGGCGATGAACCGGTTCGGGGTCGACAAGCCCGATCTGCGATTCGGGATGGAGCTGGTGGAGCTCACCCCAGTGTTCGCCGGTACCGGCTTCAAAGCGTTCGCGTCGGCCCCGTCGATCAAGGGGATCAAGGCCGACGGGGCGGCCGGGGACTACGGCCGCAACAAGCTCGACGGGCTCACCGACCAGGCCAAGGCGCTCGGGGCCAAGGGTCTGGTGTGGATCAGGGTGGGCGACGGTGGGGCCCTGGATTCGCCGGTGGCCAAGTTCGTCTCCGACGACGAGGCGGCCGCCCTGGTCAAGGCGTTCGAGGCCGAACCGGGTGATCTGCTGCTCATCGTGGCCGACGAGTGGGAGACCACCTGCGGGGTGCTGGGCGAGCTCCGCAACCGGGTCGGCCGGCCCCCGGTCAGCGAGGGACCGTACCGCTACGTCTGGGTGGTCGACTTCCCCCTGTTCGTCGGGGTCGACGAGGCCACCGGTCATCCCAAGCCCGGCCACCACGCCTTCTGCCATCCCCACCCGGAGGACGTCGACCGGCTGGAGTCCGATCCGATGAGCGTCCGGGCGTGGGCTTACGATCTGGTGCTCAACGGCTGGGAGCTGGGGTCGGGCAGTATCCGGATCCACGAGCCCGACCTGCAGCAGCGGGTGTTCAGCCTGCTCGGGATCGACGAGGCCCAGGCGGCGGAGCGGTTCGGGTTCTTCCTCAACCCGTTCCGGTACGGGGCGCCCCCCCACGGCGGCTTCGCCTTCGGGATGGAACGACTGGCCGCCATCCTGGCCGGTGAGGACAACATCCGCGAGGTCATCGCCTTCCCCAAACCCCAATCAGGGCTCGACCCGATGACGGGTGCCCCCACCGAGGTCGATCCGGGCCAGCTGGCCGAGCTGGGTCTGCGGGTCCTGCCCCCGGCCACCTAGACCCGGGCTCGGTAACCTGGCCCGGTGGGCCAGGACTCCAACGATCTCTTCACCCAGGCGGCCGCGTCCCGTCTCGCCACCCGGGCCCCGCTGGCCGACCGGATGCGGCCGACCACCCTCGACGAGGTCGTCGGTCAGGCCCATCTGGTCGGCCCCGGGAAACCCTTGCGGGCCCTGGTGGAGGCCGATCGGTTGTCGTCGGCCCTGCTGTGGGGTCCGCCCGGGGTCGGCAAGACGACCCTGGCCCGGGTGGTGGCCGAGGCGTCGTCACGGCGGTTCGTGTCGCTCTCCGCGGTGAACGCCACCGTGGGCGACGTCCGGACGGTCATCGCGGAGGCCGAGCACCGCCTCGGCGCCTACGACGAGGGCACCATCCTGGTCCTCGACGAGGTCCACCGGTTCAACAAGGCCCAGCAGGACGCCCTCCTCCCCGCGGTGGAGACCGGGATCCTCACCCTGATCGGGGCGACGACCGAGAACCCGTTCTTCACCGTCAATGCCCCTCTGCGGAGCCGTTCCACCCTGTTCCGCCTCCAGCCTCTCAGTGACGACGACCTCGAGACCCTGGTCCGGCGGGGCCTGGCCGAGGAGCAGGCCGAGGCCGATCCCGAGGTCATCGCCCACCTGAGCCATCGGGCCGTGGGCGACGGCCGCCAGGTGCTCACCACCCTGGAGGCAGCGGTGGCCCTGGCCGTGGCCCGGGTTGCCGTGGGTGGCTCCGGCCCGGCGGGGGACGGGCCGCCCTACCGGATCACCCTGGCCGACGCCGAGGGGGCCACCGACCTGAAGGCCCTCCGCTACGGGCGCGACGAGCACTACGACGTGATCAGCGCCTTCATCAAGAGCATTCGGGGCTCCGCCCCCGATGCCGCCATCCATTGGCTGGCCCGGATGTTGACCGCCGGGGAGGATCCCCGGTTCATCGCCCGCCGCCTCGTCATCGCCGCGTCGGAGGACATCGGCATGGCCGATCCGACCAGCCTGCTGGTGGCCGAGGCCGCGTCCCGGGCCGTGGACACCGTCGGCCTCCCCGAGGCCCGCCTCAACCTGGCCCACGCCACCATCCACCTGGCCACCGCGCCCAAATCGAACTCGGCCTACCGGGCCCTGGCCGCCGCCCTCGCGGATCTCGAACGGCGCCCCGTCGGGGAGGTCCCCCCGCACCTGCGGGACGCCCACTACGCCGGGGCCCGGGAGATCGGTCACGGCGACGGCTACCGGTATCCCCACGACCATCCCGGGGCGCAGGTCGCCCAGCAGTACCTGCCCGACGAACTGGTCGGGACCCGCTACTACGAGCCCACCGACCGGGGCTACGAGGCAGGGATCAGCCCGGGCGGGGCGCCCGCCGACGACCCCGGGGCGACCGAAAGCGTGACAGATAACATGGTCTGACTATGGTCGAGGGCCCAACCGCAACACACGACTCGGTCGATGGGTCCGGTACGGGCCCGTCCGGTACCGGTATGAAGGCGGCCGAGCTCCGCCGGGCCTTCACACGGTTCTTCGTGGAACGGGGCCACGAGGCCATCCCGTCGGCCAGCCTCATCCCGCACGATCAGACCCTCCTGTTCGTCAACTCGGGCATGGTGCCGTTCAAGCCCTACTTCCTCGGCGAGGAGACCCCATCCCATCCCCGGGCGGTCACGGTGCAGAAGTGCGTCCGGGCCGGCGGCAAGCACAACGATCTCGACGAGGTGGGCCGGACCACCCGGCACCTGACCTTCTTCGAGATGTTGGGCAACTTCAGCTTCGGTGACTACTTCAAGGAACGGGCGATCCCCCTCGCCTGGGAGTTCGTCACCGGCGTCCTCGGCCTCGACCCCGACCGCCTCTGGGTGACCGTGCACCTGAGCGACGACGAGGCGGCCGGGATCTGGGAGCACACCGTCGGCGTGCCGGCGGAACGGATCCAGCGGCTCGACGAGGACAACTGGTGGCGAATGGCCGACACCGGTCCCAACGGGCCGTGTTCGGAGATCTTCTGGGACAAGGGACCCGCCTACGGCGCCGACGGCGGGCCCGCCCACGGGGGTGAGGAGCGGTTCGTCGAGATCTGGAACCTGGTCTTCATGCAGTTCGAGACGGCCGAGGACGGCACCAGCACCCCGTTGCCGAAACCGTCGATCGACACCGGGGCCGGCCTGGAGCGGATCCTGGCGGTGCTGCAGGGCAAGGACTCCGTGTTCCAGATCGACGAGATGGCCCGCCTCATCGCCGCCGCCGAGACGGTCACCGGCTACCAGCTGGGCGACAACGACGCCTCCGACCTGGCCCTGCGGGTCCTGGCCGAGCACGCCCGGACCATGACGTTCCTCATCGCGGACGGGGTGTTCCCCTCCAACGAGGACCGTGGCTACGTGCTGCGCCGCATCATGCGCCGAGCGATCCGGTTCGCCTACCTGCTCGGTGTGGAGAGCCTGGTCACCCCCCGCCTGGTCGACGCGGTGGTGGAGATCATGGGCGACGCCTACCCCGACCTGGTCGAGTCCCACGAGCTGATCCGATCGGTGGTGGAACGCGAAGAGCTCCAGTTCCGCCGGACCCTGGTCACCGGATCGGCCATCCTCACCGACCGTCTCGACGAGCTCCCGCCCGGCGGCGAGCTGGCGGGGTCGGTGGCCTTCCTGTTGCACGACACCTACGGCTTCCCTGTCGAGGTCACCGCCGAGGTGGCCACCGAGCGGGGGTTCACCGTCGATCTGGCCGGGTACGAGACCGACATGGCCGCCCAACGGGCCCGGGCCAAGGCGGCCCGGGCCACCATCGGTCAGGCCGCCGACGTCGAGGTGGTGCAACGACTGGTCGAACACGACGGCCCCACCGATTTCGTGGGCCGGAACGACCTGGTCGACGTGGCCGCCCGGGTCCTGGCCGTCACCGGTCCCGAAGGCGACGGAACCGGTGGCCCGGCGGCGGCCGACACCGCCATCGGCTCCCCCGATGACCCCGTCGACGGAGACCCGGCCACCGGGCAGGCGACCCTGTCGATCTTCCTCGACCGTTCACCGTTCTACGCCGAGTCCGGGGGCCAGATCGGCGACACCGGCACCATCGTCACCGACACCGGCACCGCTCAGGTCCTCGACACGGTCTACGCCGCCCCCGGCATCCACCGTCATGTGGTCCGCATGGAGCACGGGGTGATCAGCCCCGGCCAGCACGCCCTGGCGTCGGTGGACGTGGCCCGGCGTGACGCCATCCGCCGCAACCACACCGGCACCCACCTGCTGCACTGGGCGCTGCGGGAGGTCCTGGGCGACCATGTGAAGCAGCAGGGTTCGATGGTGGCCCCCGACCGGCTCCGCTTCGACTTCAGCCATTTCGAGCCCCTGACCCACGAGCAGATCGGCCGGATCGAGGATCTCGTCAACGCCGAGATCCTGGCCAACCCGGCCGCCGACCACACCGAGGTCACCAAGGCGGAGGCCGAATCGATGGGGGCGATCGCCTTCTTCGGCGACAAGTACGGCGACCTGGTCCGGGTCCTGCGGGCGGGCCCGTCGCTCGAGTTCTGCGGGGGCACCCATGTGAAGGCCTTGGGCGACATCGGCCCGGTCAAGATCATCTCGGAAGGCTCCATCGGCTCCAACCTGCGCCGGGTCGAAGCGGTCACCGGGACCGGGGCCATCGAACTGCTCCGCCACGAACAGGACACCCTCGATCGGGCTGCCGCCCTGCTCAACGTGCCCCGGGGCGACGTGCTCGACGGGGTGGAGAAGCGGGTCGAGGAGATCAAGGCCCTGCGCGACGAGCTGAAGAGCCTGCGGGCCCAGGCCGCCGGGCAGCGGGCCGCCGAACTGGCCGGGGCCGCCGTCGGCGGGGTGGTCCTGTCCCGGGTGGACGGGGTCAGCCGCGACGACCTGAAGGATCTGGCCGTGGCCATCCGGGGCCGCCCCGGTGTCCGCGCCGTGGTCCTCGGCTCCGCCCCCGACGGGGGAGGCGCGGCCCTGGTGGCGGCCGTCGCGCCCGACGCCGGGGTGACCGCCGGGGAGCTCTTGGCCGGCGGGGCGCGGGCGATCGGTGGGGGCGGCGGCAAGGGCCAGGATCTGGCCATGGCCGGCGGCAAGAACCCCGGCGGGATCGACGAGGCCCTCCGGTTGGCCGCCGAGGCCGCCGGCGTGCCGAGCGCCGCCGGGTGACGGGCCGCCCGGGCCGGGTGCTGGGGCTCGACCTCGGCACCAAACGGATCGGGGTGGCGGTCTGCGACGACGCCCGCACCATCGCCACCCCCCTCGACACCGTGCACCGGGTCGGCGACCGCACCGTCGAGCACCGGGCCATCGCCGAGCTGATGGAGACCAACCAGGCGGTGGCCCTGGTGGTCGGCATGCCGTTCGGCCTCGACGGCGGCCGGGGTCCGGCGGCCAAGACGATCGCCTCGGAGGTGAAGGCCCTGCGGCGGCGCCTCGGGGTCGAGGTGTGGACCCACGACGAGCGGCTGACCACGGTCACCGCCGAGCGGTCCCTGCGGGAGCAGGGCCGGGGCGGTCGGCGGGGCCGCCCGCTGGTGGATCAGCTGGCGGCCGCCGTGATCCTCCAGGCCTGGATCGACGCCGGCGCCCCGACCGGGGCTTGAGCCCGCGCCGGCCGGGGCGGAGACTAGGCTTCACCCGGTGAGCACCCACCCCGGCCAAGACGAGGATCTACTCCTGACCCGAGGCCCCGGCGAGCGTCGCGGGGCGATCGTCGACGACGGGGCCGGTGGTCACGACGATCCCGACGACGACCTCGGCTGGGACGACGAGGACGACTTCGTCTCGGTCCGGTCGGGCGGCTCCCGGCTGGCCCGATCCGTGGTCGCCCTGCTCGTCCTCGTCGTCATCGGTTTCGTCCTCTACCGGGGGGTCCGCGGCTGGTTCGAACAACAGCTCGACCCGGCGGGACCGCCGGGGGAGACGGTGGCGGTGGTCGTCCCCACCGGGGCCACGACGGCGGAGATCGCCAGCCTCCTCGAGGATCAGGACATCGTGCCCAACAGCACCTTCTTCCGGTACTACGCGGATTGGAAGGGGGCCTCGTCGATCCAGGCCGGCGAGTACCAGATGCAGGTCAACTCCTCCGCGTCGGAGGCGATCGCCGTGCTCAACGCCGGTCCGGTGCCACCGGTGTACACCACCCTCCAGATCCGGGAGGGCCTGTGGCTGAACGAGACCCTGGCCGTCATCGCCGAGCAGGTGCCGTCGGTGACGGTGGAGGAGCTCCAGGCCGTCCTCGACTCGGGCCAGCTCGACGCCCGGTACCGGCCCGACGGGATCACCTCGTGGGAGGGCCTGCTGTTCCCGGCCAACTACGAGCTCGAGGCGGACGCCTCCGCGGCAGAGATCCTGGGTCGGATGAACGCCTCGTTCGCCCAGGTGACCGGCGAGATCGGCTATGGCGGATCCGAGACCAGTGTGGGTCGATCGGCCTACGAGGTGCTGATCATCGCCTCGATGGTCGAGGCCGAGGCCAAGACCGACGGCGACCGGCCCAAGATCGCCCGGGTCATCTACAACCGCCTCCAGGAACAGATGTCGCTCGACATCGACGCCACCTGCATCTACGGGGCCCAGGACCGCCAGGTCGAACTCACCCGGGGCATGATGACCGAGGGCGACTACGCGTGTCGGAACAACCCCAACCTCCCGCCGACGCCGATCTCGATGCCGGGCGAGGCGTCGCTGCGAGCCGCCCTGCAACCGGCCGATGGTGACTGGCTCTACTACGTGCTGGCCGACGCCGAGGGCAATCACTTCTTCACCGACGACTACGACGAGTTCCAGGCCCAGGTGCAGAAGGCCAAGGACGAGGGATTGTTCTGACCGTGACCGGCGACCGGTCGAGACCGGCCGGCTGGGCGCCCACGGGGTCGACCCGGCTGGCCGCCGTCATCGGTGACCCGGTCCGTCATTCCCTCTCCCCGGCCATCCACAACGCGGCGTTCGCCGCGCTCGGGCTCGACTGGGTGTACCTGGCCCTCCCGGTGCCGGCCGGCCGGGGCGGTGACGCCGTGGCGGCCATGCGGACCCTCGGGATCGACGGGCTCTCGGTGACCATGCCCCACAAGGAGGCCGTCGCGGCCGCGGTCGACCGGCCGAGCCCCACCGTGCTCGCCCTCGGCGCCTGCAACTGTGTGTGGCGTGACGGGGACGATCTGGTGGGGGAGAGCACCGACGGTGACGGCCTGGTGCGGTCCCTGGCCGATGATCACGGCATCCCCATCGGAGGACGCCGGGTGCTCGTGGTCGGCACCGGTGGCGCCGCCCGATCGATCATCGAGGCGGTCGGCCGGCACGATCCCGCCGGTCTGGTGGTGGCGAGCCGCGACCCGTCCCGGGCCGCCACCGCGGCCGCTTTGGCCCCGGGGGCCCGAACCGGCACACCGGACGACGCCGCCGATGCCGACCTGATCATCAACGCCACCCCCGTCGGGATGGCCGGCGGACCGGACCCGACGGGCCTGCCCGTCCCCGCCGCCACCCTCCATCCGGGACAGGCCGTGGTGGACATCGTCTACCAGCCGCGGCGCACCCCACTGTTGGCGGCCGCCGCCACCGCCGGGGCCACGCCCGTTGACGGGGTCGGGATGCTCATCCACCAGGCGGCAATCGCCTTCGAACGGTGGACGGGGCAGCCGGCACCCGTCGCGGTGATGCGGGCGGCCGGATCCGGCGTGGCCTGAACCGGCACGGATCGACAGGCGCGGGGCCTCCGGCGTCGACTCAAGAACCGGCGTGGCTCGCCGAAGAGAACCGGGACAGCGAATGCCAACACCTGGATTTCTCGGAAGGATGACCATGCTGCAGGGTTCACTCGACAACTTCGCCTTGGACGAGGTCCTCGGCCTGCTGTCGTCCTCAGCCAAGACGGGACGGCTTGCGATCGACGGAGACCGGGGAGTCGGATGCGTCACCATCCGGGACGGAGCCATGGTGGAGGCGTCGGCATCGGGCCTGGTCAGCACCGACCCCGAGGACGTGGTCTTCGAACTGCTCCGGTACACCGACGGCTCGTTCGCGTTCGAGAGTGGTTCGGTCGACCCCCTGGCCGGGACGGGCGGCGGCGGGCTCGACATCGCCACGGTCCTCGCCGCGGCCAAGGTCCGCCTGGTCGACTGGCGCATCATCGAGGCGGTGGTGCCCTCGCCCGACCATCACGTGACCGTGACCGAGGAGCTCCCCACCGAGGAGGTCACGGTGGACCGGGCCGACTGGAAGGTCCTGCGGGCCGTCGCCACCGGGAGCACGGTGGCCGCAATCGGCGCGGCGGTCGGGCTCGGCGAGGTCGAATCGTGCCGCCGCCTCAAACAGCTGTCCGAGCGAGGCCTGGTGCAGATCACCGGGCCGGCCGCCGGAGCGACGGCCGCGCCCGACCCGGCCGTCGAACACCCCGGCGAGGAGCCGGCGGCCGCACCGGTCGTGCCGTTCGACGAGGGACCGGTCCCCGCCGGATCGGACGGGGAGCCTACCGGCGCTGACCCGGCGGTCACGGAGCCGCCGCTGGGGTGGCCGGACCACGAGCAGACAGAGGACGCCCGGGCGGCCGCCACCCGAGACTGGCCGGCGCCCGCCGACCCCCGCTGGACGACCGACGTCGAATCGGCGACGGCCGGGTCCGTCCCCGCCGACCCGGCGACCCCCGACGCGCCGGCGGCCGAACCGGCCCCGATGGCCACGATGCGGGCCGACGACCCCGTTGCCTCCGTGCCGCCCGCCCTCGGCGGCCCGATCGAGTCCGTTCCGGTCGATGACGACGCGGGCATGCTGCCCCCGGTGGAGCGGCGCAGTCGCAGCTACGACGACCCTCCCGCTGACGTGGGCGGTTGGTCGGCCAACCACACCTGGTCGGGTGGGGAGGACGCCGGCCATCTCCTCGGCGACGGGGCCCTGCCCCAGCGCGGCACCGCCCCGACCCGGCGGGAGAGCCGGGCCGCCGCACCCGCCGGCGACCCGTGGGGCGAGGGGGCCGTCGCCGACGCCACCGCGGCTCACCCGTGGAGCGCCCCGCCACCGGCCCCGGAGTTCGAACCGGCACCGGAGTTCGAAGCGGCGCCGGAGCTGACCGACGCGCCCCCGGCGGCCCCGGATCCCGTTGCCGACCCGACACCCCGCCCGGCCCCAGATCCGTGGGCGGCCCCCGCACCCACCGACGGTGGCTCGACCCCGTGGG
Source organism: Acidimicrobiales bacterium (assembly GCA_047971245.1). Classification (GTDB taxonomy): domain Bacteria; phylum Actinomycetota; class Acidimicrobiia; order Acidimicrobiales; family SZUA-35; genus CADEDH01. The sequence goes on along the minus strand of JBKDZN010000036.1, from coordinate 18,417 downwards.
ATCGACCCGTCGGGACGCCCGGTGAAACCTCGTCCCGCGATCTGTGGGGCTCCGGTGACGCCCCGGCCGGGGATCCATGGGGGGGATCCGCCCCCGGCACCCCGATGGCGGATCCGTGGGCCGGGACCGAATCCCTGGCGGCTCCGACCGATCTGTGGGGCTCATCAGATGCGCCGGCTGAGGCCCCCGACCCGTGGGGCACACCTGATGCGCCGGCTGAGGCCCCCGATGCGTGGGGCGCGCCCGGTGCTCCTACCGGCACCTCCGACCCGGGGGGGTCACTCGACGACGCCGGAGCATCGAGTGCGCCGTGGGGCGGGGCAGAACCCGCCGGTTCGCCCGGGCCCGATACCGAAGCGGGTGGGCCCGCCGCCGAACCGTCGGCCGAGGATCGGCCGAAGAAGAGCGGGGGTCTGCTGATGCGGTACCTGCGGAGCGACGATTAGCGCCGACGAGTGGACACCGCCATGGTGATCCTGGCCGCGGCCGTGGCCGGCCTGATCGTCGGCCCCGTGCTCGGCATCGGCGTGGACCGCATTGTCGAGCGGCTGGCCTGGGCTCCGGAGCACCGGTGCGTCCACTGCCGGGCCGGCCAGGGGGCGGCGTCGCTCCGGCCGGTGGTGTCGTGGGTGTCCCGCTGCCGGTCGTGCGGATGTCATCCCGGCCTCCGCTACCCGATGGTCGACGTGGCCACCGCGGCCAGCTTCGCCGCCGTGGCCGCCCGGTTCGGCCTCGACTGGCGGCTCGGCCCCTACCTGGGGCTCGCCGCAGTCCTCGTCATCCTGTCGGCCATCGACCTGGAGACCCACCTGCTCCCCAACGTGGTCGTGTGGCCGTCGATCCTGACCGGGCTGTTCGCCGTACTGGTCCTCAGCGGCGAGTTCGCCGACGGGGCCGGCATCGACGCGGCCCTGATCGGGGCCGCCGTCTACGGCGGTTTCGTGGGCCTGGCCCACATCGTCTACGAACCGGGCATGGGCCGGGGCGACGTCAAGCTCGCCCTCCTGCTCGGCCTGTTCATCGGTTGGGTGGCGCCGACCCGGATCGACGCGGTCCAGCTCGTGCTGCGGAGCTTCGTGCTCGGGCTCATCAGCGTCGCGGTCATCGGGATCGGCTTCAACGCCCTCCGGCGCCGATCACTGCGCGCCGAGGTTCCGGCGGGTCCGGCGCTGGCCGCCGCCGCGCTGGTGGTGGTCGTCGTCTCGCCCGCCCTGGTCAGGGGCTAGACCCCATTCGGTGGGGGCGGGGTGGGCGCCGCCCGCCCCGTCAGCTGCTTCTGACCGTGAACCCTCCAGGTTCTCGGAGCATCCACGGTCAGAAGCGGGCCAACCCGGTCCCGACCACACCGATCACCGTCGGCGAACGGATCGCCATGCCGGACAACACCGCCCCGCTAGGGTGACCCGGTGGATCTCCCCGTTGTCATCATCGGATGGTCGCCCGAGGTCACGGAGGCGGTCGCCGCCGACGTGGCGGACCGGGTGGGCCGCCCGGTCACCGCGGTGGGCCCCGAAGCGGCCGACACCGTCGATCAACGGGCCGAACTGGCCCGGGAGGCCATCACCGTCTGGCTCGACCACGGCGCCCGATCGGTCGGCCACCGCCGCTGGCTGGGGGTGGTCACCACCGTGGCGGACGTCATCGTCACCGCGCCCGGCCTCGACGACCAGCAGGGTCCGCCCGACCGGGCGGCCCAGGCGGCCGCGGTCGACGAGATCGTGGCCGCGGTCACCACCGACCGCCCCCGGCCCGAGGTCCGGGTGGAGACGGTCGCGGTCGACGAGCGGCGCCGGTACCCGGTGGTCATCGGCCGGGGCGCCCGGCACCGCCTGGCCGACGTGCTGCCCGCCCAGGCCCGCCGGGTCGCGGTCGTCACCCAGCCCCCGGTGGGGGTGACGGTCGACATCCCGGTCGAGCACCGGGTGTTCGAGCTCCCCGACGGTGAGATGGCCAAGAGCCTGGACGTGCTGGGCCGGGTGGCCTCCGAGCTGGCCCAATGGGGCCTCACCCGGCGTGACGTGATCGTCAGCGTGGGGGGTGGTGCGGTCTCCGACCTGAGCGGCTATCTGGCCGCCAGCTATCACCGGGGGGTCGAGGTGATCCACGTCTCCACCACCCTGCTGGGCCAGATCGACGCCGCCATCGGTGGCAAGTGCGGGGTCAACCTACCCGAGGGAAAGAACCTGCTGGGGGCGTTCAAGCAGCCCGCCGCGGTGTTGTGCGACACCTCCACCCTGGGCTCCCTCCCCGCGGCCGAGTTCCTGAGCGGTATGGGAGAGCTGGCCAAGTACCACTTCCTCGGCGGCGGCCGGCTCGATCGGCTCCCCCTCGACGAGCGGGTGGCCGCCTGTGTTCGGATCAAGGGTGACGTGGTGGCCGGCGACGAGACGGAGCAGGGCCGCCGGGTGATCCTGAACTACGGCCACACCCTGGCCCACGCCCTGGAGACCCTCACCGGGTACGGGATCCGCCACGGTGAGGCGGTGGCCGTCGGCCTGGTCTACGCAGCCGAGTTGGCCTTTCGGCTGGGACGCATCGACGCGGCCCGGGTGGCCGAACACCGGCGGGTGGTGGCCACCTACGGCCTGTCCGCCCACCTGCCCCCCGACCTGGACGCCGATGCCGTGGTCGACGCCTTCGCCGCCGACAAGAAGGCGGTGGACGGGATCACCTTCGTGCTCGACGGCCCGGACGGTGTGGCCCCGGTCGTCATCGACGACCGAAGCGTCCTCCTGGAAACGCTGGCCACCGTCCGCTGACCGAAGCGGAGCTTGAACCCGTCCGCTGACCGAAGCGGACCGGGGGAGCGGTATCCTCCGGGGCCGGCCCGCCGGAGCGGAGGAATGTCGCATGGCCAGCATCAGCACCAACGATTTCAAGAACGGGATGACCATCGACCTCGCTGACGGTCTGTTCCAGATCCAGGAGTTTCAGCACGTGAAGCCGGGCAAGGGCGGGGCGTTCGTCCGCTCGACCCTGAAGAACGTGCGCACCGGCGCCGTCGTCGACCGGACGTTCCGGGCCGGCGAGAAGATGGAGAGCGCCTACATCGAGAAGCGGGAGCAGCAGTTCCTCTACCGGGACGGCAGCGGTTTCGTGGTCATGGACAACGAGACCTTCGAGCAGCAGACGGTGCCGAGCGAGGTCATGGGCGACGCCGGGAACTACCTCACCGACGGATCGAACGTGGTGCTGCTGACCTACGGCAGCGAGATCGTGGGCACCGACCTTCCCGCCGCGGTGGAGTTGACGGTCACCGAGACCGAGCCCGGTTTCGCCGGTGACCGGGTCTCGGGTGCCCGCAAGCCGGCGACCCTGGAGACCGGTCTGGTGATCCAGGTCCCCCTGTTCGTCGAGGCCGGCGGTCGGGTCAAGGTCGACACCCGCACCGGCGAGTATCTGACCCGGGCGTGACCGGGCGCAACGACGGCCCGGGGAGTCGGCGGGAAGCCCGGGAACGAGCCGTCGAGCTGGCCTACGAGGCCGACATGCGGTCCGTCCCCGTCGACGACCTGTTGCGGCGCCTGCCCCTGCCACCGGCCGAGTTCACCGTCGAGCTGCTCCACGCTGGCGAGGCCCGCCGTGACGAGGCCGACGCGCTGGTGACGGAGTACGCGACGGGCTGGACCCTCGAGCGGATGCCGACCATGGACCGGGTCGTGATGCGACTGGCGGTGGCCGAGATGCTGACCGCCGACACCCCGACCGGGGTGATCCTGGCCGAGGCGGTCGATCTGGCCGGCCGGTTCTCCACCGACGAGTCGAGCCGTTTCGTCAACGGCGTCCTGGCCGCGATCGCCCGCCGGGTCCGCCCCTGACACCACCCACCTGGGGCAGCCGTCTGGGTGGGATGACCCGGGCGGAGCAGTCATCGGGGTGCCGCCCCCGCCGATGGAGCGGGGATGGCACATCCACGCTCTGCCCACGGCCGGCCCGTTGCGGGTCCGGGTGCTCTCGGCCGGCCCGGTGCGGTTCGTGGGAGCGCGGAGCGGGCCCTGCGGCTCCTGTCGGTGTCGGCCGCGCTCGCCGTCGCGGTCGTTGCGGTGGTGACCGGGGCCCGGCCGAGCCGGTCGGTGGCCACCCTCGGCCACGTCGAGTCGCCGGCGCCCGCGCCGGGATCGCCGGCGACGGCGACCAGCCCCCCACTCGAAGGCGGCGGGTGGTACGACACGTCGGATCGTCAGGCGATGGTGGCCGCCTACCGGGTGGCCTTCGGGCCGGCGGATCCGCCTCTGGAATGGGCCGGTGATCAGGCGTCGTGCCGGGCCGGGATCAGCTCGGCGGCCTCCCACCGGGCCACCATCGACCGGGTCAACGTCTATCGGGCCCTGGCCGGGGTGCCCGCCACCGTCACCGAGGACCCCGCCCTGTCGGACCAGGCCCAGCAGACGGCCCTGATGATGAGCGCCGAGGGCCTGCTCAGCCATGAGCCGGGTACGGATTTCGCCTGTGCCTCTCCGGCCGGGATCGCCGGTGCCGCCAACTCGAACCTGTACCTGGGGCGTACCGGTCCCGACGCTGTGGACGGCTACATCGAGGATCCGGGTGACCACAACACCGACGTCGGGCACCGGGCCACGATCCTCCATCCCCCCACCCGGTCCATGGGGGTCGGCGACGTCGACGCCGGGCCCACCGCGACCTCGGCCAACGCACTGTGGGTGTTCGACGACCAGGTCTTCGCCGATTCGGTCGGCGCCGGGGTGACCCCCATGCGGGAGCCGGGCCGCTTCGTGGCCTGGCCGCCCCGGGGCTACGTGCCGTCGCCCCTGGTCCATCCCCGGTGGTCGTTCACCCGGGCCGGGGTCGATGTGAGCGGGGCCCGCATCTCGATGTACCGGTACGGCGACGGTGGCCTCGTGCCCATACCGGTGGTCGTGGTCGACCGGGTGGGTGCCCCGGGGCACGTCCCGCTGCCCACCGTGGTCTGGGAACCCGACTTCTCCACCGGGCTCGGCCCCGAACCGGAGCGTGACACCAGCTATCTGGTCGCCGTGGCCGGGCTCCGGCCCGACGGCGCCGCCGACCCCACCTTCCGCTCCGGGTACGCCTACCGGGTCACGGTACTCGGTTCCGGCCCGTCGCCGGGGGCCGAGCAACCCGGCGCCGTGCTGGGCGCGATCGCCCACGCCGGTCCCTGACCGGGACCGCACCGGGACGCCTTGGCCCGCGGACCGGTGGCCGTGCCAGCATGATGGCCATGACCGGTACCGCTGACACCCGACCCCTCGCCACGGGCACCGACGATCTCGTCGGCCGGATCGACGGCCATGTGGCCGTGCTGAGCTTCAACCGCCCGGAACGGCGCAACGCCCTCTCCCCGGGCGTGTACACCGGGTTCGCCACGGCCCTGCCCGCCATCGCGGATGACCCCGAGATCCGGGTGGTCATGGTGACCGGGGAAGGGGGCGCCTTCTCGGCCGGTGGCGACGTCAAGAACATGAACGAACGCAACCAGGGTGCCCCGTCGGGACCGTCCGATCCGGAATCGCGCGTGGCGGATCTCCGCTACCGGCAGCGTCAGGTCTCCCTCGCCCTGCGGCAGCTGCCGCAGCCGGTGGTGGCCGCACTCCCCGGCCCGGCCGCCGGGGCCGGTCTGTCGATCGCCTTGGCCGCCGACCTGCGGGTGGCCGCCCGCAGGGCCGTGCTCGTCACCGCGTTCACCGGTGTGGGGGCCTCCGGCGACTTCGGGGGCAGCTGGTTCCTGGCCCGCCTGGTCGGTGAGGCCAAGGCCAAGGAGCTGTACTTCCTGTCGCCCCGCCTGAGCGCCGAGGAGGCGGCCGGGCTGGGGCTGGTCAACCAGGTGTTCGACGACGACGGTTTCGACAAGGCCGCGCTCGACTACTGCCGGCGCCTGGCCGCCCGTCCACCGATCGCCCTGCGGTACGTCAAGGAGAACGTCAACCGGGCGGCCGACGTCGATCTGGCCGCTGCGCTCGACGCGGAGGCCCCGGCCATGGTCCGCAGCATGAGCACCGCGGATCACCGGGAGGCCGCCGCGGCGTTCGTCGAGAAGCGCGACCCGGTCTTCACCGGCCGGTAGCTCGGCCCTGGGTCCCCCGAGATCCGGACAGGTGAGCACATCACCTCTTGTCCGGCCCGGTCAGCGGGCGTCAGCCAGATACGCACCATGTTGGGACCTGTCGATCTCGGTGTTGTCGTGCTGACCGTGGCCGGGCTGTCGGCGCTGACCGTGGCGTGCTCGTCGACAGCCCGCTCGGCGCCTGGACGCAGGGTCTGGCCGAGACCGGTGACGCCGATTCGGGGCCGTGCGGCGATGCGGCCACCATGATGGACGAGCAGCTGTTCGAGGACGCGATGGTGCTTCCCGATGAGGTGCTCGGCGAACTCCTGCTCCACGCGGACGCAGCGATGCGGGCCCGGGAGCAGGCCTGCGCCACCGGTGACGAGGAGCAGGCGGCGCTGGAGGATCGGGACCTCGGCCGGACGGCAGAGCTCGGGCGGGGACGGCTCGACGAGATCGGTATCGAGTACTGATGATGACGGGACGTCGCGGTTCGGCCGCCCGAGCGGCGGTCGGGGTGCTGCTGGTCGTTCTGGCTGTCGTGGTGTCGCCCCCGATGAGCGCGGAGGGCCTCACCGCCCAGGGGTCCCCGTCGTTCCCCGACGGACTGGTCTGGCTCGCGTTGGGCGACTCCTATCTCGTCCGGCGAGGGTCTCCGTTACGTCGACCAGGGTGCGAATCGTGACGGTCACAACTGCGAACGCGCCAACGGTACGGTCAAAGGCGCGCCGGGAACGGATCCCGTCGAAGGCGGGAGCGGGTCACGCGCCTACGCCAAGGTGGCCTACGACCAGTTGCGGGGAATGGTCGAACTCCGACTTCTAGCTGCTCGCCTGCAGCGGCGCCATCTCCAACGAGGTCAACGAACAGTACGGGTCGTATCGTGCGGGCGGCGGGCAGGCCGACATCGTCACCATCACCATGGGCGGCAACAATCTGGGTTTCTCCGACCTGGTGCTGGACTGTGTCGGTGTCTCGATCCAGGGCGTGCCGTCGCGGTGCTCGGTGGTGCCGTCGGTTGGGCACTCGGACCGGTCGGGTGCACGACACCCGAAAGCGCACTCCGGGAACGGATCGAGCGGCTGGTCGATCCCACGCCGGCCGCCGTCGGACCCGATGGCGGCCAGACGCTCCCTGACATGTACCGGGAACTGGCGGCGGAGGTCGTGAAACCCGGCGGGCACATCTTCGTCCTCGGTTATCCCAACCTGGTGGAGGAGACGGGTCGATGGGCCGGTGGGTGGAGGAAGGGCAACCGGTGCCAGCGGATCAGCCGGGCCGACACGCCGATGCTGCGAAGCTTGACCGGGGAACTCAACCGGCGGCTGGCCATGATGGTCGACCAGCTGGACGCGGAGAGCGACCGGAACTTCCACTGGATCGACGTGTCCAAGGTGTAGGAGAACGATGAGGGACGCCACGGGCTGTGCAGCGGCGCTCCGTGGATCAACGGCCTGACCCTGGGTTTCGAGGGACCGGATTCGGGCAAGATCCCGATTCGCCTGCTGCGGAGCTTCCACCCCAACCAGCTCGGCCACGATGCGCTGGGAGCCACGCTGGCCGCCGAGATCAGGGCCGTCCTGTCGGCTGAGCCGGAGGTTCCCGACGGCGAGCCGAGCCGCGACCTCGGCGATCTGGCGGCGATCGTCGGTTGCGGTTCGGGTTGCGAGGTGACCGGAGCGATCGGACTCGACCATCCGACCTGGGGCAACATCGACCTCGCCACCTACCGGTACGACCTCACGATCAGGGGAGGAGGGATCGTCGCCGTCGACGGCCAGGGCGAGATGGTCTGGGAGCGCGCGCTCGACGAAGCCTCCCGCTACCGCCTCGGGTTCGAGGGCCGGGGGGACGGCTGGCCGTTCGAGGCCCAACCCCCGAGCGGCCTCCAGCCGCGGGACGGGACCGGGAACATCTTCATCAACTACGATCCGGGCCGGTACAACGGGGTCATCGTGTTGCGCCCGACCGACGACGGATTCGCCGACTTCGGGACCCTGCCCGGCGTGGAGGACATCGCGGCCCGGTTCTACGAATCCCGCGTGACCGACGACGGCGACGGCGTCTACGAGATCCGATCCGAGATCAACACCTGCGAGCCGTCGTGTGCCGACGGCAACACGCTCGTCCGGTTGCACCGGTGGAACGGTCAGGACTTCGTGTTGGACGAATCGGGCTGCCCGGCCGCCGCGCAGGGGGCCGAAGCACTCGCCGCGGCGGTGATCGATGACTTCAACGCCGAGGCGTGGTCGAGCATCGAAGGGTGCGCCAGTTCCGGTGGCCTGTCCGCGTTTGCAGGAACTCTCCTGGATGATCCCCGTCGAGTCCGGCACCTGCTTCCGGAACGACCGGTACGACCTCACCGAGTGCTACATCGTGGATCGGGACGGCTTCGCCTCCGTCATCCAGATCGAGCGGGACCCGCCGGTCGTGGTAGGGGCCGAAGCGGTGGGCGGCGGGATGTGAACGGCGGCCGGCCCGCATGACCGATATCGCCGGTTCCCACCGGCGTCGTCGACGCGGGATGGTCCGCGCCGTCCGGGACGCTACGCTCGGTGCCAATCTCGATCCGTGAAGCCGGTCCCGCGAGGCCGGCACGGAAGGAGTAGTCATGGCTGAACGCGAACGTCGACGCACGCCCCCGTTCGGGGGCGTTTTCGTGCCCCGGAACACCGTGCTCGACGCTGCCGCCGTTTCCCGGGCCGTGCGGCGGATGGCGCACGAGGTCATCGAGCGCAACTCGGGGCTCGATGAGGTGGTCATCATCGGCCTGCAGACCGGTGGCGTGCCTTTCGCCGAGGCCCTGGCCGACGCCCTGTTCACCATCGAAGCGGTACGGGTGCCGCTCGGCCGCCTCGACGTGGCGTTCTACCGCGACGACATCAGCCTCCGGCCCGTCCTGCCCGAGGCGGCGACCGACGTCGACTTCGACATCGACCGCAAGGTGGTGGTCCTGGTCGACGACGTCCTGTTCACCGGGCGCACGATCCGGGCGGCGCTCGACGCCCTCATCGACCAGGGCCGACCACGGGCCATCCAGCTCGCCGTCATGGTCGACCGGGGCCACCGGGAGCTGCCGATCCGGCCCGACTATGTGGGCAAGAACCTCCCCACCCGGCGGGACGAGGCGGTCAACGCCACCCTGGACGCCGTCGAGCTGGGCGAGGTGACCCGATGAAGCACTTCCTGTCCACCGAGGACCTCGACGCCGGCACTCTTACCGACCTGCTCGAACTGGCCGACCGTTTCCATGAGGTCCAGCAGCGCACGATCCGCAAGGTGCCGGCCCTGCGCGGTTCCACGATCGTGCTCGCCTTCTTCGAGGACTCCACCCGCACCCGGGTCAGCTTCGATCTGGCCGCCCGTCGCCTCTCGGCCGACGTGGTCAACTTCGCGGCCGGGAGCTCGTCACTGAAGAAGGGGGAGTCCCTGCGGGACACGGTGGAGACGATCTCGGCCATGGGGATCGACGCCCTCGTGGTCCGACACGCCAGTTCGGGGGTGCCCCGCCAGGTGGCGGGCTGGACCGACGCCTCGGTCATCAACGCCGGCGACGGTTGGCACCAGCACCCCACCCAGGGCCTGCTCGACGCCTTCACCATCCGGCAACGGCTCGGATCGCTGGCCGGGCGGCGGATCGCCATCGTCGGCGACATCGCCCACTCCCGGGTGGCCCGCTCGAACGTGTTCGCGTTCGCCGGCCTCGGCGCCGAGGTGGTGCTGGTCGGTCCTTCCACCCTGCTGCCCCCCAGCATCGAGGGCTGGCCGGTGACCGTCGAGGCCGACCTCGACGACATCATCGACCAGATCGACGTCGTCTACCTGCTCCGCATCCAGAACGAACGCCTGGAGCCCGCCCTGCTCCCCAGCGACCGGGAGTACCGGGCTCGCTACGGCCTCACCCGCCGCCGGGCGGCCCGGTTCCGGCCGGACGGGCTGGTCATGCACCCCGGGCCGATGAACCGGGGGGTCGAGATCGACCCGGAGGTCCTGGACGACCCACGGGTGGCCGTGCTCGACCAGGTGGCCAACGGGGTGGCGGTCCGGATGGCGGTGCTGTATCTCCTGCTCGGTCCGGGCCGTTTCGCCGGATCCGGAGCCGGATCCGGGGCGTCGGCCGAAGCGCTCGCCGGGCCCGATCCCGCCCCCACCGGGGGACGGAACGGTGACGCGGCGGGCGAACGGCCGGCCGATCCCGCCGGGGTGTGGGCGTGACGGTCACCGTGATCACCGGCGGCACGATCGTCGGCGCGGATCCGACCGGGACCGGCACCGCCGACCGCCGGGTGGCGGATGTGGCCGTGGACGACGACACCGGTCTGATCGTCGCCGTCGGCGCCGGCCTGTCCGGCGACCGGACCCTCGACGCGGCCGGATGCCTCGTCGCCTCCGGGCTGGTCGATCTGCACGCCCACCTCCGGCAACCCGGCCGGGAACCGGAGGAGACCATCGAGACCGGCTCGCGGGCGGCCGCGCTCGGCGGCTACCCGGCGGTGGTGGCCAGGGCCGACACCGACCCGACGGTCGACCACGCCGCGGTGGTCAACGAGATCCTGGCCCTGGCCAAGGGCGCCCTGTGCCGGATCCATCCGGCCGGGGCGTTGACCGTCGGCCGGGCCGGTGAGGCCCTGGCCCCCATGGGCGAACTGGCCGACCTGGGGGTGACCGTGTTCAGCGACGCCGGGCGGGCGGTGCAGGACCCCGCGGTGGCCCGCCGGGCCCTCGACTACCTGGCCGGGGTGGCCGACACCCGCCGCCTCCCCCTGGTGGCGGCCCAACCCTGTGTGGTCGACGCCCTGGCCGCCGGTGGGGTGATGCACGAGGGCGCAGTGTCCTCCCGGCTCGGTCTGGCCGGTCAACCGGCGGAGGCCGAGGAGCTGGCCGTGGCCCGCGACCTGGCCCTGGCCCGGCTCACCGGAGCCCGGGTCCACCTCCAGGGGGTGTCGACCGCCCGATCGGTGGCGCTGCTCCGGCAGGCCAAGGCCGAGGGGGCCCCGGTCACCGCGGAAACCACCCCGCACCACCTGGTCCTCACCGACGACGCCTGTGCCCACTACGACACCGCCACCAAGGTGTCGCCGCCCCTCCGACCCGCCGCCGACGTGGACGCCGTCCGGGCCGCAGTGATCGACGGGACCATCGACGCGGTGGCCACCGGCCACGCACCCCGATCCCCGGATCGGACCGACCGACCCTTCGACCAGGCCCCGTTCGGGACGATCGGGCTGGAGACGGCCCTGGCGGTCGTGCTCGGCGACGTCGGGCTCACCCCGGAGCAGGCCCTGGCCGCCCTGTCGTGGCGCCCGGCCGCCATCGCCGGCCTGGCCGATGACCATGGGGGGCCGGTGGTCGCCGGCCGGGCCGCCAACCTGGTGGTGATCGACCCCGACCACCGCTGGCGGTACGACCCCGCCGCCGGGGCCAGCCGATCGGTCAACAGCATCTTCGCCGGGCGGGAACTCCGGGGCCGGGCCCGGCACACGATCCACCGGGGAGAGCCGGTGGTGGTCGATCACCGGGCCGTCCGATGATCGGGCCTCGCCGCCCCCCGTCCGATCCGACCGTCATCCCCCGCCCCATCGTTCACAATGAGGAGACCTATCGGTGAAGCACGTCACTGCCGCGGCCCTGGTCCTGGCCGACGGCTCGGAGTTCGAAGGCGAGCACATCGGCCACCGCCCGATCGGGGGCGTGGCCTCCGGTGAGGTGGTGTTCAACACCGGGCTCACCGGCTATCAGGAGGTCCTGACCGACCCGTCCTACGCCGGTCAGATCATCACCTTCACCTACCCCCACATCGGGAACTACGGGGTGAACCGGGCCGATGACGAGTCCGAGCAGACCGCAGCCCGCGGGGTGATCGTGCGGCAACTGGCCCGCCGTCGCTCGAGCTGGCGGTCCGAAACCGACCTGGAGGCGTTCCTCGAGGCCCGCCGCCTGCCCGGGATCGCCGGGGTCGACACCCGGCGCCTGACCCGCATCATCCGCTCCGCCGGCGCCATGCCGGGAGCGTTCGGGCCCCTCGACGGTCCGGGCTCGGCCGACCTCGACACCCTCCGCCGGGCGGCGGCCGCGGAACCGGGCACGGTCGGGATCGACCTCGTCGCCGAGGTGACGACCCGGCAGCCCTACACCGTCGGCTCCGGTGACCGCCGGATCGTGGCCTATGACTTCGGCATCAAAACCAGCATCGTCGAACAGCTCGCCCGGCTGGGCACCGTCGAGGTCGTCCCGGCGGCCACCCCAGCGGCCGAAGTCCTGGGCCGGCGGCCCGACGGGGTGTTCCTCTCCAACGGGCCCGGCGATCCCACCGAGGTGGCCTACGCAGTCGACGCCGTGGCTGAACTGGTCGGTCGGGTCCCGGTGTTCGGCATCTGCCTCGGCCACCAGATCCTCTCCCTGGCCATCGGCGGCGCCATCGTGAAGTTGCCCTTCGGTCATCATGGGGCCAACCACCCGGTGCGGGACGAGACCACCGGGGCGATCGAGATCACCAGCCAGAACCACAATTTCGCGGTCGACGCCGAATCGATCGCGGATCGGGCCGAGGTGACCCACGTGAACCTGAACGACGGGGTGTGTGAAGGCCTCCGGGTGCTGGATGCCCCCGCCTTCAGTGTGCAACATCACCCCGAGGCCAGCCCCGGCCCCCACGACAGCGCCTACCTGTTCGACCGTTTCGAGCGCCTGATGGCGGAGGCCGGCTGATGGGGCGCCGCACCGACATCTCCTCGATCCTGCTGATCGGCTCGGGCCCGATCGTCATCGGTCAGGCCTGCGAGTTCGACTACTCCGGCACCCAGGCCTGCCGGGCCCTGCGGGACGACGGCTACCGGGTCATCCTGGCCAACTCCAATCCGGCCACCATCATGACCGACCCGGACTTCGCGGATGCCACCTACATCGAGCCGCTCACCCTCGACGTCCTGACCTCGATCATCGAGGCCGAACGGCCCGACGCCCTGCTCCCCACCCTTGGGGGTCAGACGGCGCTGAACCTGGCCATGGAACTGGTCGAGGCCGGGGTCCTGGACCGGTACGGGGTGGAACTGATCGGGGCCGACGCCACCGCCATCGCCACCGCCGAGGACCGTCAGCAGTTCAAAGAAGCGATGCTGGAGATCGGCCTCGAGGTGCCCCGCAGCGGCACGGCCCACACCATGGACGAGGCCCGCACCGTCGTCGGCGAGATCGGCCTGCCGGTGGTGATCCGCCCCGCCTACATCCTGGGGGGCCGCGGTACCGGGATCGCGGCCACCGCCGAGGAGTTCGAGGCGGTGGCGGCCAACGGGCTCGCCGCCAGCCCGATCAGCGAGATCCTCATTGAGGAGTCGATCGCCGGTTGGAAGGAGTTCGAGCTCGAGGTCATGCGGGACCGGGCCGACAACCAGGTGGTCATCTGCTCGATCGAGAACCTCGATCCCATGGGGGTCCACACCGGTGACTCGATAACGGTGGCCCCGGCCCAGACCCTGTCGGACGTCGAATACCAGCTGATGCGGGACGCCGCCTTCGCCTGCCTGCGTCGGGTCGGGGTGGAGACCGGGGGCTCGAACGTCCAGTTCGCGGTCGACCCCGACGACGGCCGCATGGTGGTGATCGAGATGAACCCGCGGGTGAGCCGTTCGTCGGCGCTGGCCTCGAAGGCGACCGGATTCCCGATCGCCAAGATCGCGGCCAAACTGGCCGTCGGCTACACCCTCGACGAGATCCCCAACGACATCACCCGGCTCACCCCGGCCTCGTTCGAACCCGTCATCGACTATGTGGTCACCAAGATCCCCCGGTGGGCGTTCGAGAAGTTCCCCGGGACCGACCATGTGCTCGGCACGTCCATGCAGTCGGTGGGGGAGGTCATGGCCATCGGTCGGACGTTCCCCGAGTCGTTGCAGAAGGCCTGCCGCTCACTGGAGCTGGGGCAGGTCGGCCTGAACGCCGGACCGGCCGAGGCCCGTTTCGTGGCCACCTCCGACGACGAGCTCACCGCCCGGATGGCCGTCGCCACCCCGGACCGGTTGTTCCAGGTGGCCGAAGGGCTCCGGCGGGGCATGACCGTCGACGAGGCGGCGACGATCACCCGGATCGACCCGTGGTTCCTCGACCACATGGCCGAGATCGTGGAGCACCGTCAATGGTTGGAGGCATCCGCCCCGGCCGGCCTGGCCGGGTTGACCCGGGCGGCCTGGCGTCGAACCAAACAGCTCGGCTTCTCCGACGCCCAGATCGGGTACCTGCTCGGGGCGGCCGAGCCCGACGTTCGCCGCACCCGCCTCGAGGCCGGGGTTACGGTCACGTTCAAGACCGTCGACACCTGCGCCGCCGAGTTCGCCGCCACCACCCCGTACCACTATTCGACCTACGAGGACGAGAGCGAGGTGACGCCGGGGGAGCGGCCCCGGGTGGTCATCCTCGGCTCGGGCCCGAACCGGATCGGTCAGGGCATCGAGTTCGACTACTGCTGCGTCCACGCCAGTTTCGCCCTGCGTGACGCCGGCTACGAGACCGTGATGGTCAACTGCAACCCGGAGACGGTGTCGACCGACTACGACACCTCCGACCGGTTGTACTTCGAGCCGATCACCTGGGAGGACGTCACCAACATCATCGAGGCCGAGCAGCCGGTCGGGATCGTGGTCTCCCTCGGTGGTCAGACCCCGTTGAAGCTGGCCGATCGCCTTCCCCCGGAGCTGGTGTTCGGTACCTCGCCCGCCTCCATCGACGCCGCGGAGGACCGCGACCAGTGGGCGTCGTTGTGCGCCCGGCTCGACATCCCCCAGCCCGCCGGGGGCACGGCCACCTCGATGGAGGGGGCGATGGCGGTGGCGGGACGGATCGGCTACCCGGCCCTGGTGCGGCCCAGCTATGTCCTCGGGGGCCGGGCGATGGAGGTGGTCTACGACGACGACGACCTGCGGCGGGCCATGGCCGCCATGGCCGTCGACGGAACCCTCGGCCGTGAGGGTGGCCTGTCGGCCGAGCGTCCCGTCCTGGTCGACCGGTTCCTCGAAGCCGCGGTCGAGGTCGACGTCGACGCGGTGCGGGACCGGGCGGGGGAGACCGAGATCGGCGGCATCATGGAGCATGTGGAGGAGGCCGGGGTCCACTCCGGTGACTCGGCCTGCGTCCTGCCCCCGTCCACCCTGTCGGCCGAGACCGAGACGGTCCTGGTCGACTACACGACCCGGATCGCCGACGAGCTCGGTGTGGTCGGTCCGATCAACGTCCAGTACGCGGTCAAGAGCGGCCAGGTGTTCGTGATCGAGGCCAACCCCCGGGCGTCGCGCACGGTGCCGTTCGTGTCCAAGGCCACCGGTCGGCCGATGGCCAAGGTCGCGGCCCGGGTGATGGCCGGGGCGACCCTGGACGAGCTGCGGGCCGAGGGGCTCCTCCCGGTCGAGTCGGCCGAGGGGCACTGGTCGGTCAAGGAGGCGGTGCTGCCGTTCAACCGGTTCCCCGACTCCGACGCCCTGCTCGGTCCGGAGATGCGGTCCACCGGGGAGGTCATGGGCATCGACGTCACCCCGGGCCTGGCCTACCTCAAGAGCCAGCTGGCGGCCGGCAGCCGCCTGCCCCGGGGGGCCGAGAAGGGGGCGGTGTTCTGGTCCCTGGCCGACCGGGACAAGCCGGCCGGGGTGGAGGTGGCGGCCGCCTTCGCCCGGCTCGGGTTCGCCCTGGTCGCCACCACCGGTACGGCCAAGTCGCTCACGGAGGCCGGCATCCCGGTGGACCAGGTGGTGGAACGCCTCGGCGGTGACGGCACCGACGCGGTCGACCTGATCGCCTCGGGGAGGATCTCGGTGGTGGTCAACACGCCGCGGGGCCGCGGGGCCCGGGCCGACGGCGACTACATCAGGATGGCCGCGGCCCGGCACGGGATCCCGCTGGTGACCACGGTTGCCGCGGCCCGGGAGGCGGCGGCGGGCCTGGCCGAATCGGGCGATCGGGCGTTGAGTGTCCGGCCCCTCCAGGCCATCCACGGTCGTTCCCGGTGACCGTCCGACCGCCCGCCGACCTGGGTGCCACCGTCGGTTCGCTGAGGTTCCCGTCGCCGATCATGACCGCGGCGGGAACCGCCGGCCACGGCGCCGAGCTGGGGGCGTATGTCGACCTGGCCGGTCTGGGGGCGCTGGTCGTCAAGTCCCTCGCCCCCTACCCGTGGGATGGGAACCCCCCACTGCGGGTGCATGCCACCCCCTCGGGGATGATCAACAGTGTCGGGCTCCAGGGACCCGGTGTGGAGCGATGGCTGGCCGAGGAGCTGCCGGAGCTGGTGTCCACCGGGGCCCGGGTGGTGGCGTCGCTGTGGGGCCGGACGGTCGACGACTACCGGCGGGGAGCCGAACTGGTGGCGGCGGCCGGTCCCGAGGTGGTGGCGGTGGAGGTCAACATCTCGTGCCCCAACACCGAGGCGGGCAACGCCTTGTTCTCCCACGACCCGGAACGCACCGGGGCCGTCATCGCCGCCACCGAGGCCTGCGGCCGGCCCCGGTGGGCCAAGCTGAGCCCCAACGGCGGCCCGGTCCTCACCGAGGTGGCCCGGTCGGCGGTCGACGCCGGCGCCGAGGCCGTCACCCTGGTCAACACCTATTTCGGTTTGAGCGTGGATCCGAAGTCGGGCCGGGCCGTGCTGGGGGCCGGTCGGGGCGGGGTGTCGGGGCCGGCGATCCGGCCCCTGGCCGTCCGGGCGGTGGCCGACGTCCACGCCGCCCACCCCGACATCCCCATCATCGGGGTCGGTGGGATCGCGTCGGTCGCCGACGTGGTCGAGTTTGCCCGGGTGGGGGCATCGGCGGTACAAATCGGGACGGCCACCTTGGCTGATCCGCGCGTCTGCCAGCGGCTGGCCTCGGACCTGGCACAATGGTGCGAACAACACCAGGTCGCCCGGTTCGTCGACCTGATCGGAACCGCCGATCTGGGATGACGCGCTGACGAGCACCGGCCGGCCGTGGCCGGTCCGGGCTGGGAGACCCACCCGACAGCCGTCCCCGGCTGTTGCACCGAACCGAACTCCGGGCCCCGGCTCGCCACCCGCCCACGCCGCGCCGTCGGCTCGGCCGGGACCCGAGAACCCACACCTGCAGCCGGAGCGGCTGAGCTAGGAGAAGGACACCGTGGCCGAGACATCCACCCCCGGAAGCCTGCGCAATGCCGCGGATGGGCTGCCGGACGAACTCCGGTCGCGCATGGCGCTGGCCCTCGACGTCGACGACCTGGTCCAGGCGGCCCGCCTGGCCCGGCAGCTCTCGCCCTGGTTCGGGGTGGCCAAGATCGGCCTCGAGCTGTTCACCGCGGCGGGACCCGACGCGGTGGGGGCGATGCTCGACGCCGACTTCGACGTCTTCCTCGACCTGAAGCTGCACGACATCCCCACCACGGTCCGCAAGGCGGCCAGCGTGGCCGGCGCGCTCGGCGCCACCTACCTGACCATGCACGCCAGTGGCGGCGCCGACATGTTGGGCGCCGGGGTGGAAGGCTTCCTCCAGGGGGCCCGCGACGCCGGGCTGCCCGAGCCGGTACCGGTGGCCATCACCGTGCTGACCAGTGACGCCGATGCCCCCTCCCATATCGTGCCCGCCCGCCTCCGCCTCGCGATCGAGGCGGGCTGCCAGGGCATCGTCTGCTCCGGACCCGACCTCGAAGCGGTGCGCCAGATGTCGCCCCGTACCTTGCGCATCGTGCCCGGCATCCGGGCCGCCGGTGCCGAACGGCACGATCAGCCCCGGGCGGTCACCCCCACCGAGGCCCTGGCGTGGGGGGCCGACGTGCTCGTCATCGGCCGGGCGGTGACCCTGGCCCATGATCCGGCGGCCGCGGCGGCCGCCCTCTTCACCGATCTGGGGGCGGATCGGACCTGAGCCGAGCCGGTCGGTGAGGCCGACCGGCGGGCCGGGGCGGGGCACCCCGGCCGCGTCTCCGGCGGTGCCGGCGTCCCGCCCGGGGCCCGGAAGGGCGCGAATCGCCGCGCCAGCCGGGATAGGGAGCATTGACCAGACCGGCCGTCCGGACCGGTTGGTACAAATTCCCAAGACGCATGTCACCCGGTAGAGCGACGTGATACGGCCTGGTCAGCGCTCTGGTTGGTGGTGATGCGACAAGCATCTAGACCGAACTAGGGTAGCTCGAACCGGGTCATCCGTGGCGTGGTGACCAAGTTTTTCCTGCTGAAGTGGTGTCAGAACCGTCGGAAATTCCCGATACTGGTGGGCGTATGCCAAAGCCTCCGCAGTTGAATGACGAACAGCGACTCGCGGCCCGTGAAAAGGCCGCCGAAGCGCGACGGGTCCGTTCCGAGATCAAGCAGCGGCTCAAGATGGGCAGTATGACTCTGGTCGAGCTGCTCGATGATGCCGACCGCGATCCGACGGTGGCGAGGATGAAGGTGCTCGCCG
>JBKDZN010000035.1:0-2615 GCA_047971245.1 Acidimicrobiales bacterium | reverse complement strand
GCACCCGTCGAGGTAATCCCAGCTCGAGGTGTCACGGACCAGGACCGAGCGGTCCACCAACTGCTGCCAGACCGAGCGGCCGGCGGGCGGATCACCGGCACCGCCGGTGCCGGTGATCCCGTCGTCGTGGTCGACGGGTTCGGGCGGGCGGAACAGCACGAAGTTCGCTCCCGACGGCCAGACGGTGGCCCCGAGTTCGTCCAGGGCCAGCACCAGGCGTTCCCGTTCGGCCACGATGCCCTTGACTCGGTCGTCCATCTCGGCCACGAAGTCCAGGGCGGCCACCCCGGCCGCCTGTGTGAGCGCATCCAGGTGGTACGGCAGGGCCACCCGCAGCAGCTGGTCGATCACCCAGGTCGGGCCGACGGCGTAGCCGAGCCGGGCCCCGGCCATGGCCCAGGTCTTGGAGAAGGTGCGGGTCACCACCAGCGACCGGTCCTCGTTCACCCGGTCGAGGGCCGACCGGGGGGCGAACTGGCCGTAGGCCTCGTCGACCACCAGCAGCCCGTCCACCGCCGCCACCGCGTCGAGGACGGCGTCGAGGACGGCGTCGGGCTCGACCAGACCGGTCGGGTTGTTGGGTGAGGTGAGAAAGGTGACGGCCGGCCGGTGTTCCGCCACCACGACGGCCGCCGGCTCCGGCCGGAGCCGGAAGTCGGGGTCGCGTTCGGCCACCACCGACGTCGAGCCGACGATCCGGGCGATGTGGGCGTGCATGGCGTAGGTCGGTTCGAAGGTGAGCACCCGACGTCCCGGGCCCGCGTAGGCCAGGAGGATCGATTGGAGCACCTCGTTGGAGCCGTTGGCGCAGAAGATCTCGTCCGGCGAGCGGCCGTGGAGCTCGCCGATCCGGGTTCGCAGGGCCGTGGCCGCCCGATCGGGATAGCGGTGCCAGTCGACCCCGGCCACCGCCGCCTCCACTGCGGCGACGAACCTCGCCGGGGGACTCTCGGGGGCCTCGTTGGTGTTCAGGCGGACCTCGACGTCGAGCTGGGGGGAATGGTATCCGGCCAGGTCACGGAGGTCGTCCCGCACCCGGGGCCGGCTCATGCCGCACCGCCGGTCGCCGGTTCGCCGTCGCCGGCCTCGAGCCGCAACGAGATGGACCGGGCGTGGGCGTCGAGGCCCTCGGCGGAGGCCAGGGCGATCACGTCGGGACCCAGGCCGGCCAGGCCCTCCGGCTGCACGGTGACGAGGTGATGGTCCTTGGTGAAGTCGGCCACCGTCAGGGCGCTGGAGAATCGCGCCGACCCGTTGGTGGGCAACACATGACTCGGCCCGGCCACATAGTCGCCCAGCGACGCCGGGGCCAGGTTGCCACAGAAGATGGCCCCGGCGTTGGCCACCTGCCGACCGAACGCTTCGGCGTCCCGGCACATCAGTTCGAGGTGTTCCGGGGCGATGGCGTCCACCACGGCCCGGGCGTCGTCCGGCCCGTCGACCAGGGCCACGTACCCACCGTTGGCGATGGTGGCCCGCACCTCCTCGGCCCGGGTCTCGTCGGCCAGGAGCCGCTCCCCCGCCCGGCACACGGCGTCGGCCACCGTCTCGTCCCAGGTGACCAGCCAGGCCAGGCCGTCCGGTCCGTGTTCGGCCTGAACGATCAGGTCGATGGCCGCGTAGTCGGCGACGGCGGTGTCGTCGGCCACGACCACCACCTCGGAGGGCCCGGCGAAGGCGGCCGCGATGCCCACGTCGCCCGCCACAGCCTGTTTGGCCAGGGCCACGTACACGTTCCCCGGACCGGCGATCACGTCCACCGCCACGATGCTCTCGGTTCCGTAGGCGAGGGCGGCGATGGCCTGGGCCCCACCCACGGGGTGCACCTCATCGACCCCGGCCAGGCGGGCCGCGGCCAGGACCACGGGGTGGACCGCTCCGGTGGACCGGTCCGGCGGTACGCACAGGGCCAGGCGGCCGACGCCGGCCACCCGGGCGGGCACGGCGGTCATGATGACGGTGGAGGGATAGGCGGCCCGGCCACCGGGAACGTAGAGGCCGGCCGAGGCCACCGGGCGGGCCCAGGCCTCGATGCGGACCCCGCCGTGATCGACCACGTGCGGTTCGCTCCGCTGGGCTTGGTGGAACCGCTCCACATTGGCGATCGCGGTGTCGATGGCGGCCCGCAGCTCCGGGGCCAGGGCGGCCACCGCAGCATCGAGCTCCTCGGCGGCCACCGTGAGGTCGACGAGGCGGACCCCGTCGAACTCCTCGGTGAGGGCGACCAGCGCCGGATCGCCCTCCGACCTCACCCGTTCGATGATCTCCCGGACGACCTGACGGGGTCCGTCACCGGCGATTGCCGGCCGCGGCAGGTCGTCGACCACCCCGCTCCCCCGCCCCCGGAGATCGAGACGATGCAGCACCACTAGCTCCTTGCCCGGCCGGACGGCCGTTCCCTACCCCCGGGACGGTAGCGTGACCCGACACCGACCCGGGCCGGGTTTCGGTGGGGACGACTCCTCTGGCGCGAGCCCCGCCCGCCCGACGGCCTTCCCCGGGGCCCACGGCCGCCGGGACCGTTCCGAGGAGATGTCACCGTGGCCGCCGATCACCCCGCAGGCCGACTGGACGTCGGTGCCATCGATTCGATGGCCAACACCCTCTCCGAGCTG
>JBKDZN010000034.1:0-26676 GCA_047971245.1 Acidimicrobiales bacterium | reverse complement strand
CCACCGGGGCCCAGAAGGTGGCGGCCCGGGCGGTGACCATGGCCCGGAAATCCCACCTCCGGGTGGCGGGAGTGGTGGAGAACATGTCGGAGTTCGTCGCCCCCGATGGTTCGCGTCACGCCCTGTTCGGCCGGGGCGGGGGCGAGGCCCTCGCCGCCCAGACCGGGGTGCCGCTGCTGGCCTCCATCCCCATCGAGCCTGCGGTGTCGGCAGGTGGTGACGCCGGGGTCCCGGTGGTGGTCAGCTCGGACGGCCCCGCGGCCGCGGCCTTCACCGCCCTGGCGGAACGGGTCACCGACGAGGTCGCCCCGCCGGTCGAGATGGCGTCGTGCACCGCCCGGATGTTCGAGGCGGCCGAGGCCGCTCTGGCCGCGTTCGACGCCGCCGGGCCGGCCACGGCGGGTGGGTCCGGGCCCGAGGACGGCTCCTGAGCTTGGCGGTCAGTTGTCCGGGGTCTGACCGGGGTCGCCGGGGCCCGGGTCGATGGCCGTCCGGACCGGGCGTTCGACCGTGATCGTCTCGGCCACGAAGCGCGACGACGGCACCAGCACGGTGGAACCCGGGCCGGTCTCCACCTCGATCGCGGTGGGGTGCACGGCGACCACGCGGCCGCTGACGTCACCCACTCGCACGATGTCCCCGGAGTGCAGCATCCGCCGCAGGATGCGGCCCGACGCCACCTCGGTGGCCACCTGCCGGCCCCCGAAGGCGACCAGCAGCATCATCGCCCCGGCGGCGCCGAAGAAGATGGCCGCCAGGGCCAGGTTGACCACCATGGTGTCGATGCCCAGCTGACGGATCGCCATCAGGGCGGCCAGGGTGATGATGGCCAGATGGACTGCCCGCAGGATCTGCACCCGCACCAGGTCCCGGAGGCGTCCGAGGGCCGGGTTGAGGGCCGCGGTGGCGAAGGCGGAGAGGATGCTGGCCGCGATCACGATGATGGCGGCGGCCAGGACCCGCGGGAGGAACTCGACCAGGTCGGCCGGGAACTGTTCGAGCGACGAGGGCGAGGCGATACCCAGGGCGATGACGAGGCCGATGGTGACGGCCACGGAGAACACCAGGCGGGCCAGGGCCGGGGCCGAGTTGCGGATCGGCTCGGGACGGTTAGGTGCGCCGGCCACACCCGACACGACCCGGGACAGGATGCTGCCGCCGGCGAACCCGGCCACGATGGCGACCGCCAGTCCGATCCACTGGTTCATGGTCATGCGTCGTCCTCAGGTTCGAGTGGGGTGCCGAGTGTGTCGGCCTGGTCGGCCCCCTCGTCGATGAACAGCATCCGGCTGGTCTCCAGCCCGGCTCCGAACAGATCGGCCACGACACCGAAGACCTGCCGCGAGTTGAGGGCGTCGGCCACCCGGCGTTCGAGCCGGTCGTTGAGATCGGGGGGCGGGGCGAGCAGGAGGGACAGTTGGGATCCGACCTCTTCGTCCTCCTCGGTGTCGGCGGAGGCCAGACGCTCGATCGTCGCCGCGCAGCGCTCGCAGGTGCGGAGGTGGCGATCGACCGCCTCGGCATCATAGCGGCGGGGCTGGGGACCGTCGTCGCCGTTGAGCCAGGTCTCGAGCTCGGTGTGGGAGGGGTGTCGGAAGCTCATTCCCACTCCCTCAGTGCGGCACCGAGCCGCCGTCGGGCCCGGAGCAACCGGGTCTTCACCGTGGGCAGGGGCACATCGAGCATGGCGGCGATCTCGTCGTAGGAGAGATCCTCCACCTCGCGCAGCACGACGATGGATCGTGACAGCTCGTCGAGCTCGTCGAGGGCCAGGACGAACTCATCGACCACGGCCACGTTCTGCACCTGTGCCTCCACCGATCGGCCCGGGTCCGTAGAGGCCTCGGGTAGCTCATGGGGATCGACGACGACCGCTCGCCGGGCCCTGATGGTGCTGATGGCGGTGTTGTGGGTGATCCGCAGCAGCCAGCCCCGCAACGATGTGCGGTCCTTCAGGGTGGGGAGGGCCAGCCACGCCTTGACCAGGCTGTCCTGGGAGATGTCCTCGGCCAGGGCCTTGTCGCGCACGATCGACAGGGCAAGACGGTAGATGGCGTCGCCGTGTTCGGTGACGAGCCGACGCAGCTCCTCGGGGTCACCCTCGGCGGGCGGCGCGGGGCGCGACGTGCTAGGCGATTCCACTCGGATCACCTCGGGGAACGGTCCCCGGCTGGATCTCGCGCACGGAGCGAGCGACGTCACAGTTCATCGACGCATCGCAGCCTAGATCGGTCGCGAAGTCACTCCTCGCGGCGTTCGTGCTATGGCCCCGATGCTCCTGGCTGTGGCCTCCCGGACCGGATCCGCGACTCGACGGCGCCGTCATCCGTCATGACTGACGACACATAGGCGACAAAAGCGGAGCGATCATGCTTGCACAACAGTCCTTCGATTGGCGAGGACCCCTCGAGTCCACCTTGGGGACGATCACCGACTTCATTCCTCGTTTCTTGCTGTTCCTCGTCGTGCTGCTTGTCGGTTTCTGGGTGGCGCGATGGATCAGGCGAGGGGTCACCGCGGGTCTGTCCCGGCTCCGATTCGATCACTACATCGACCGGTCCGGGCTGGGTGAGCCGCTGGCCCGGGCCGGCTACGCAGACTCGGGACGCCTACTGGCCCAACTCGTCTACTACCTCATCGCCCTGCTGGTACTGCAGATGGCGTTCAATGTGTTCGGGCCCAACCCGATCACCGATGCCCTAAACGGCCTCGTGGCCTGGATGCCCAAGCTGGTGGTCGCCGTCATCCTGGTGATCATCGGCGGGCTGGTGGCCAACGTCGTGCGACAGGTGGTGGCCGGCGCCACCGCAGGTCAGAGCTTCGGTTCCCTGGTGACCCGGGGTGCGGTGGCCGCGGTGTGGGTCTTCTTCGGCCTGGCCGCACTGGACCAGATCGACATCGGTCGCGACGTGATCGACGCCCTGACCACCGCCATCTTCGCCAGCCTCACCGGGGTCCTGGTCATCATGTTCGGGGTCGGCGGCGTGTGGGCGGCCCGTGACCGGTTCTGGCCGTCGGTGTTCGACAGCGTCTCCAGCGGAGCCCGGCGGGCCACCGGCCCGGTGGCCGGCTCCCAGGTGCCGGGAACGGCGGCGGCCGGGGGTCCCTCCGATGACCTGCCCCCGATGCCCCCGCAGTGACCGGCTGGTGAGCCCGGTGCCGACCCCGGTCCGGCCCGACCCGTGCGCGGCCGGTCCGGACCGGGGTCGCGTCGGCCCGCTCGGCCGGCTCCCGGGTCAGGCGATGGCGGCGAGGGCGGCGTGGAGCTCGTCGGCGTCGAAGAGGTTGTCGATCCGGTCGACCACGATGCCGTCGACGACCAGGAACAACGAGGGTTCGAAATCGAGGTGGAGCTCCGTCATCGCCGGGGCAGGCCGGATGTCGGGATCCGCGTAGCCACCGTCCACCGCGGTCGGGTTGGCGTAGACCTCGAGATGGATCATGCGGACGGTGGGAAACTCCGGGGCGGCGGCAATGAGCGTGTCCAGCACCGGGCCGCAATAGGCGGTCTGGCAGTACGCCGGGGTGGCAACCAGGACCGCCAGGGAACGCTCGGAATCGAGGGCTTCGCCCACCGTCAGATCGTGGAATGGGCACGGTCCGTCGAATCGGGTGCAGATCGGGTCGACACCGGCCGGGTCGGTCGTGGTGGGTGTGGTCACCGCGGGCATGGGCTGGCCGGGACGGACCACCGAGACCGTGGCCGGATCGAAGGCCTGAACGGCCAGGCTGGACGTCATCCCGTCACCGAAGTCCACCCTGATGTCGTAGATCCCGGGGTCGGGCAACTCGGCCCGTAGGGCGAAGTAACGCAACAACTCGGAGTGGTTGTGATCGAGTGCTGAGGCCCCGTCGGCATGGTCGTGGTCGACGATGCGGCCGGTGACCGTCGTGTGCTCCAGGTCGACCCCGTCCAGGGAGACGGTGACGGGAAGCTCGGGCCGGTCCGGTAGCTCGATCGCCCCGTCGGCGACCACCGCGAACGGGATGCGTTGGATCGACCCGGCGGCGATGACGTGGTCGGTGTCGTACAGGCCGACGAGTTGTGGCGTGGCCTTGGGCGCCCCGGTGGAGCAGCCGGTGGCCCACCAGGCCGTGGTGAGGCCCCCGGTGAGCGCCCCGCCGATGAACCGGCGCCGTGACCAACGGGTCGGCGAATGGTGTACGGCCATGACGGCGACGGTAGCGGTGGGCGGACCGTATCCTCGGTCCGGACCGATCTCGGCGTGCACCGGTCCGGGAAAGCCCCCGGCCGCCCCCGGGTGCCGTCCGAGCCCGACACCGCGAGGGACACCACGTGACCGATCCAGCCGACGCCGGCCCGCCCCCCTCGACCTCACCGTCGGCCCAGCCTCCCGCCCCGCCGTCCGGCCCCCGACCCGACGCCGACGGGTCTCCGGCCGGGCCATCCTGGCCGGGCCCGGTGGCGTTCCGTCTCAACGGGAGCGCCGTCGAGGTGGCCGACCCGGGCGGCAGCCTGCTCGATGCGCTGCGGGGGCGGTTCGGCGTGACGTCGGTGAAGGACGGCTGTGCGCCGCAGGGGCAATGCGGCTGTTGCACGGTCCTGGTCGACGGCCGCCCGAGGGTGGCGTGCGTGACCCCCCTCCGCCGGGTGGCCGGTCGTGAGGTGACCACGGTGGAGGGCCTCGACGCCGAGCGGCTCTCGGCCTGGACCGCCGCGTTCATGGCCACCGGGGCCAGCCAGTGCGGCTTCTGCACCCCGGGGATCATCACCCGGCTCGACCCGGTGGCCGGCCGGCCCGGCCAGGGCGAACCGCCCGCGGTGTCGGGTGGCGACGTGCGCGGCGCCCTGGTTGCCCACCTGTGCCGCTGCACCGGATGGCAGACCATCACCGAAGCGTGGGAGCGGTTCCACCGCGACGGGCCGGAGACCGCGGTGACCCTGGCCCGACGGCGCGACCCGGACCGTTCGGCCCGGCGCGCCACCATCGAGGGCGGCTCGCCCCAACGGGTCGGCCCCGAGATCGTCCGCGGCGCCGGCGGTTTCGCCGCCGACACCGCTCCTGACGACGCCCTGGTGGCCCTGGCCGACCGGTCCGGTCGCTGGGCGGTGGCCGAGAGCCTCGGCGAGGCGCGGGCCCTGATCGGCAAGGTGCAGGGCCGGCGGACCACCGTCGGCCACCACTGGCCACTCGAGGTGCCCGACGGGGCCTGGGCGGCAACCCTGCGGACCACCTGGGTGGAGCCCGCCTACCTGGAGACCGACGCCGCCTGGTGCCGGCCCGGGGGGACCCCGGCCTCACCATTGGCCAACGGCGGCGCCTTCGGGGGCAAGACGGACTCGACCGTCGGTGCCACGGCTCGGGCGTTGGCCGACGATCACGGTCGTCCCGTGCTGGTCCTCGCCAGCCGGGAGGACGTCACCCGCCGGGGCCCCAAACGGCCGCCGGTGGCGGGCGGGGCCAACCGGGACGGTACCGGTGTGTTGCGGGTGGTGGCCACGCCGGGGATCGACGAGGCCGTGGCTCGGGTGGCCCCGGGCCTGGTGGTGGAGCCGGTGACGGTGCCGGGACCACCCACCTCGGCCCGGATCCGGGCCGCCGGTTGGGCCGAGGCCGTCGTCCTGCTGGCCGGGGCGAGGGGGGAGACGAGCGAGGTCACCGGACCGGACGGCGGGCGGGCGTCGGCCGTGGTCGACGACGACGGCATCAGGGTGACCGTGGCCTGCGGGGATCCCCTGGACGAGGTGGTGCTCCGCTCGTACGCCATCGGTGCCGCTCACATGGCCTGGTCGTGGGTGTGCGGCGAGGCGCTCACCGTCGACGCCGACGGGCAGGTCCACGATCTCACCATCCGGAGCTTCGGTATCGCTCGGGCCCTTGACACCCCGCCGATCGGTGTCACCATCGATCCTGCCGCCGACGGTCCGCCGGTCAACGGCTCCGACGCCGTGTTCGCCGCGGTGGCGGCGGCTGTTTGGCTTCACCACGGATGTCGGCCAGACTGGCCGCTCGACCCCGGGCCGTCGACGCGGTGACCCCATCGCCGGACGGCCCCTGCGGCGCCGAGCCGCCACTCCCGAGGAGGAGCCAGTGAGCAAGCCGGTCGGGCCCTACACCCCCATCGTCGCCGTCGGTCCGTGGTTGTTGACCTCGGGCCAGGTCGGCCTGGCCGGCGGCGCCGTGGTCGACGGCGGATTCGAACCCCAGTTCCGGCAGGCGTTGGCTAATCTCCAGGCGGTGCTGGCCACCGAGGGCGCCACCCTCGACGATGTGGTCAAGACCACGGTGTTCCTCACCGACATGGACGACTACGGGGAAATGAACCGGATCTACACCGAGGTGTTCGAGGGCCATCGGCCGGCCCGCTCAGCCGTTGCCGTGGCCGCATTGCCGGTCGGGGCTCTGGTCGAGATCGAGGCCATGGCGTGGCATGTGGGCCATGTCGGTGGCTACACATCGGACGAGGAGGAATAGCAGTGATTTGGTATGTCATTGGTGTGGTGGTCGTGTTGGTGCTGGTGATCCCGATCGGCTTTCTCTGGAGTACCGGCCTGGCTGCCGGGGTGATCGGTCAGCTGCTCACGGTGCGGAGCGAACAGGCCGCCGAGGACGAGTCCGGGGCCGATGTGGCCGAGGCGGCGGCCTGACCGGTGGCCGGGGCGCTCGCCGTCCTGCTGCTCCTACCCGTGTTCGGACGCGACCAGTGACCCGACGATGAGGATCTGTGCCTGATCGACGATGTGGTCGAGCGCGCCCTGGCTCGGCTCGTACCATTCCGGCGCTCCGTTGAGGGCCGACAGTACGAACATGCGGGCCACCGAGACGTTCAACCCCGGGCGCAGGGAGCCCTCCTGCTCCAGGGCGGTCAGCAGGGCACGCCATCGTTCCGCGTACTCCCGCACCGCGGTGAGGGCCCGGGCGGCAACCCCCTCGGAGAGCTGGTTTGCGTTGCGGATGAGGGCCTTGGAGTAGTCCGACAGGCTGAGCTCGGTGCGCAGATGGATGTCGACCGCGACGGCGATCCGGTCGATGGTGAGGGTGTTCGGGGGAAGCTCGGCCATGGCGTCGTCGTGACGGGTGAGCATGGTGATCGCGCCCTCGTACATCACCTCCTCGAGGAGGTCTTCGCGGGAGGAGAAGTGGTAGTAGATCGCCGGCGTTCTCACATTGGCCCGACCGGCGATATCGCTAAGTCGTGTGCCGCTGTCGCCCCGTTGACTGATCACGGCCGCGGCCGCATCCAGGAGGCGTCGGCGGGTTTGTTCCGACTTTGGAGGTCGCTCGGTCACCGCCCATATGCTAGGCCCCCATCCAGTGTCACCGCCCCAGCGTCACCCGACTGTCAGGGGGAAACGACGTTTGGAAAGGCGGCGGGGTTGTTTGGGACTCGAATAGATCGGGCCCGCCGGGCCGCTACGTCGCGCCCATATCCGTTGGAGGCTACCAGGTCATTCGACTGAGGCTCCGAGCCGACATTGGGCGTGGTTGTCGGCAATCCTATTGGGCCCTAACGATCGGGTTCGGCCGAGGCCGCGCCCTTCGGTCCCTACCGTCGATCGGTGAAATCCTGATGATCGAGGAACCGTGACCAGGATTTGTACCGCCGATGCATCGCCGGTCGCGGCCAGTACGGTACGAGCGCGTGATTGATCTGCGTTTGTTGCGCGACGACGATGGGTACCGCGCCGGAGCCCTGGCCAAGGGGGCGACGCCGGAAACGATCGAGCGCCTGGTTGCCGACGACACGCTGCGCCGCGCGCTGCTCGCCGAGGTGGAGTCGCTCCGAGCCGAGGCCAACGCGGCGTCGAAGGAGATCGGGCGGGCCGACCCCGACGAGCGGCCCACCCGGATCGCGGCGGCGGCGGAGCTGAAGGAGGTCCTCCAGGCCCGGGAGGCCGAGTTTGCCGCGGCGGAGACCGCGGTGCGCAGCGAGGCCCTCACCATCCCGAACCCGGCCGACCCCTCGGTGCCCGTGGGGGGCGAGGACAGCTTCCGGGTGGAGAAGGTGATCGGGGAGACCGGGCCTGCCCCCCGCTACGACCACGGCGAGCTCGGTGAGCGGCTCGGTATCGTCGACACGTCCCGGGCCGTACGCATGTCGGGCAGCCGGTTCGCCTACCTACTGGGCGACGCCGTGCGCCTCCAGTTCGGTCTGGTCCAGTGGGCTCTCGCCAAACTGTCCGGCCGGGGGTTCATACCGGTGATCACCCCGGTCCTGGTCCGGGAAGACATGATGGAACTGGCGGGGTTCTTCCCCACCGACCGGCATCAGGTCTACACCCTCGAGGCCGACGAGCTGTTCCTGATCGGCACCGCTGAGGTCGGCTTGGCCGGCCTCCACCGGGAGGAGAAACTCGATGGGGCCGATCTACCCCTGCGGTACGCCGGGTACTCGTCGTGCTTCCGCCGGGAGGCCGGCACCTACGGCAAGGACACCAGCGGCCTGTTCCGCGTCCACCAGTTCGACAAGGTGGAGATGTTCTCCTACTGCGCCCCCGAGTCGTCGTGGGACGAGCTGGAGCTGATCCGCAGCATCGAGGAGGAGCTGATCTCCGAGCTCGAGCTGCCGTACCGGGTGATCACGACGGCGTCGGGCGACCTCGGGCCGGCGGCGGCAAAGAAGTACGACATCGAGGTCTGGTTGCCGTCCGAGCAGCGGTACCGGGAACTGACCTCATGCTCCAACTACACCGACTACTCGGCCCGGCGGATGGGGACCCGCTTCGGCACCGACCGTGGCACCGAGCTGGTGCACACCCTCAACGGCACGGCGTGCGCCATCGGCCGAACCCTGGTTTTCATCATGGAGAACCACCAACAGGCCGATGGGACGGTGGTGGTCCCCGAGGCCATCCGTCCGTTCTGCGGAGGCCTGGAGCGGATCGAGATGCCGGCCGGAGCGGCCGACGCCTGACCCATCAGAACTTGCGGTTCCCGCCGCGAGCCTCATCCCCACAGCGAGGTGGGGTGTGAGTACCCGACAACCCCACAGGAATCAAGACGATGCAGCACGAGAGACAACGGAGTCTCCACCAGGTCGCCGTGGAGCAGTTTCAGCGGGCGGCCGACCTGATCGACCTCGACCCCGCCTACCGGGAGATCCTCGCTCAACCGAAGAACGAGATCATCGTCAACTTCCCGGTCCACCTGGAGGACGGCACGACCCGGGTGTTCACGGGCTACCGGATCCAGCACAACGACATCCTCGGACCGTTCAAGGGTGGCCTTCGATTCCACCCCCAGGTCGACCTGGACGAGGTCAAGGCCCTCGCCGCCTGGATGACGTTCAAGACGGCCCTCGTCGGTGTCCCGTTCGGGGGGGCCAAGGGTGGGTTGCGGATCGACCCGTCCCAGTTGTCGACCAATGACCTCAAAGCGGTGGTGCGGCGGTTCACCCACGCCCTCGGATCCAACATCGGTCCGGACCACGACATCCCGGCCCCCGACCTCGGCACCAACAGCCAGACGATGGACTGGGTCATGGACACCTACGCCAACATCTCGCCGCCCGGGTTCCGCCAGAGCGTGAAGGGTGTGGTCACCGGCAAGTCGTTGGCCTGCGGGGGTTCGGTCGGGCGGGAGGAGGCCACGGGGCAAGGGGTGCTCTACAGCCTGCGCCACTGGTGCGGTGAGGTCGACGCCCGCCTCGACGAGCTCGACATCGCGGTCCAGGGGTTCGGCAATGTGGGCGGGAACTTCGCCGAGCTGGCGGCGGAGGCCGGTTGCCGGATCGTCGCCGTCGGGGACCACACCGGCGCCGTGCGGGCCCGGGGTGGCCTCGATGTGGTCAAGCTGCGCACCTGGGTGGCCGACACTGGCGGGGTGGCCGGGTACCCCGGTGGGGAAGAGATCGACCCCGAGGACCTGTTCCTCGAACCGGTCGACGTCTTCGTCCCCGCCGCCCTGGAGAACCAGGTCACCACGGCCCGGGCCGAGCTGATGTCGTGCCGCCTGATCATCGAGGCGGCCAACGGCCCCACCACGCCCGGGGCGGAGATCGTCCTGGCCGACCGGGGGATCGAGGTGATCCCCGACATCCTGGCCAACGCGGGCGGCGTGGTGGTGTCCTACTTCGAGTGGCTGCAGAACAAGTCGAGCCGGGCCTGGTCCCGGTCCGACGTCGACAGCCGGTTCCGGGACATCGTGTGGACCGCGCACGACGAGGTGATCGCCAAGCGGGCGGCGCTGGGCTGCAGCCGTCGGGATGCCGCCTATGTGGTGGCCCTCACCCGCCTGGTCGAGGTCTACGACCGCCGGGGCATCTTCCCGTAGCGCCGATCCCCGACCACACGGTCAGAACCGGCGGTCCGCTTCATCTGGCGGCGGCGGCCCGGTCCTGAGGGTCCCCGTCCTGGGGGTCGGGGTCCTCACCGTCGGGCTGCTCGGCCCAGCGTGATTGGCCGAGCTTGTAGCCGACGCTTCGCACCGTCTGGATCAGGTGCGAGTGCTCCTCGCCGAGTTTGGCGCGCAGGCGACGGATGTGGACGTCGACCGTGCGGGCGCCGCCGTAGTACTCGTAGCCCCAGACCCGGTTGAGCAGGGTCTCGCGGGTGAACACCCGGCCGGGGTTGGAGGCCAGGAAGCGGAGCAGCTCGTACTCCATGTAGGTGAGGTCGAGCGCCCGTTTCGCCACCTGGGCCTGGTAGGTCTCCAGGTTGAGCTCGATCGGCCCGTAGCTGACCACCTCGGGACGGGCGCCGCGGCCGGCCCGCCACAACAGGTGACGCAGCCGTGTCTCCAGCTCCCGTGGGTGGAAGGGGGTGATGATGAAATCGTCGAACAGCTCGTTGCGGGAGTCGAGATCGTCGAGCTGGGCCCCCGAGACGGCCAGCAGCAACGGCTCGGTGGGCACGTCGTTGCGGCGCAGCTCGCGGCACATCATCCAGGCCGCGTCGGGGTTGGTGTCGGCCACGACGATGGCCCCGGTCCACCGTTCGCCGTCTTCGTCGGCCCGTAACGACTCCAGACCACCCACCGCCTTCCAGGCGTGCCCGGAGAGGTCGAGGGTCCGGACCAGCTCCGGGGGAGGAGGGTCGGGGAAAACGAGGAAACACTCTTCTGCTGTCACGGTTCGCCAGACCTCACCAGGACCGAAGGTAGCGCTCCAGCTCCCACTGGCTCACGTGTGTCTTGTAGTCGCGCCATTCTCGCCGCTTGTTCCGCAGGAACCACTCGAAGATGTGCTCGCCCAGGGTTTCCCGCACCAGATCGGATCGTTCCATGACGTCAAGGGCGTCGGAGAGGCTCTGGGGTAGAAGGCCGACGCCCCGCTTGTCGGCCTCCTCGGGCGTCATGGCCAGGAGGTTGTCGATGGTCTCCTCGGGCAGCTCGTAGCCTTCGGTCACCCCCTTCAACCCGGCCGCCAGGACGACCGAGAACGTGAGGTAGGGGTTGCAGGCCGGGTCGGGGGCCCGGTACTCGATCCGGGTCGACGACGGCTTGTTCGGTTTGGTGAGCGGGACCCGCACCAGGGCCGATCGGTTGTTGCGGGCCCAGCTGATGCGGGCCGGGGCTTCGAAGCCGACGATGAGTCGTTTGTAGGAATTGACCAGCTGGTTGGTCACTGCGGTGATCTCGGGCGCGTGGGCCAGGAGCCCGGCGACGAACCGGCGGGCCACCGGTGACAGGGTGGCCGGATCGGCGTCGTCGCTGAAGGCGTTCTCGTCGTTGGCGAACAGCGACAGGTGGAGATGC
This sequence comes from Acidimicrobiales bacterium, assembly GCA_047971245.1. Lineage (GTDB taxonomy): Bacteria > Actinomycetota > Acidimicrobiia > Acidimicrobiales > SZUA-35 > CADEDH01. The sequence continues at coordinate 15,019 of JBKDZN010000034.1, read as the reverse complement.
ATCCCCGAGCCCTGCATGCCGGCCAGCGGTTTGGGCATGAACGAGGCGTACCGCCCCCGTTCCAGGGCGAGCTCGCGCACCACGACCCGGAAGGTCATGACCTGGTCGGCCATGGACATGGCGTCGGTGTAGCGCAGGTCGATCTCGTGCTGGGAGGGCGAATCCTCGTGGAAGGAGTACTCCACCGGGATCCCCATGGTCTCCAGCACCGAGATGGTCTGGCGCCGCAGGTCCGACGACACGTCGCTGGTGGTGAGATCGAAGTAGGAACCGGCGTCGAGCGGCCGGGGCGGGGCGCTCGGATCGCCGTCGGCGAAGTAGAAGAACTCCATTTCCGGGGCGACGAAGAACTCGTAGCCGAGCTCCCGGGCGGTGGTGATGTTGCGCCGCAGGACCTGGCGCGGGTCGCCGTCGAACGGGGTGCCGTCGTGGTTGCGGATGTCGCAGAACATCCGGGCGGTGGTCCCCTCGTCGGCCCATGGGAGGATCTCGAACGTGGTCGGATCGGGCACGGCCAGCACGTCGGATTCCTGCACCCGGCTGAACCCGTCGATGGCCGAACCGTCGAAATGGACGCCTTCCTCCAGTGCGGTGTCCAGCTCGACCGGCGAGATGGCCACCGACTTGAGCTGACCGAGCACGTCGGTGAACCACAGCCTGATCAGCTTGATGTTGCGCTCCTCGACCGCCCGGAGCACGTACTCGTGTCGTCGTTCCACAGGACCGAGTACACCACCTGACCGGGCCGGTGACACGCGTCGCGGGTCTGTAGCGGCGGTCTGACGGGTGTCTTTCACACGCCGTTAACACTGGGCCATTGCTGCTGACCCCTTACCGGCGGTTTCATGAACCCAGGAGTTCGATCCGGCCGTCGACGACGCCGACGGACCGGCTCCGACCCCGCCATCGACACGGCGTCGGGTCCCCCGAAACCCAAGTTGGAGAAGAAATCGTGGCATACAGGGCCGAGTACTTGTGGATTGACGGCACCGAGCCGACCCGGGAGGTGCGATCCAAGACGAAGATCCTGGCCGACGGCGAAGAGCCCGGCATGTGGGGTTATGACGGTTCCAGCACCAACCAGGCGACCGGCGACAACTCCGACGTGGTGCTGATGCCGGTGTTCACCTGCCCGGATCCGGTCCGGGGTGGCGACAACATCCTGGTGCTGTGCGAGACGTTACTCACCGGGGATCTCGCCCCGCACCCGACCAACACCCGGGCCCCGGCGGTGGCGGCGCTCGAGAAGTACGGCGACCAGCAGCCCCTGTTCGGTCTGGAGCAGGAGTACACCATGCTCCACCCCACCACCGGTTGGCCCTACGGGTTCCCGGAGCACGGCTACCCCGGCCCCCAGGGCCCGTACTACTGCGGTGTCGGCGCGGTGAAGATCGCCGGTCGGGACATCGTGGAGGAGCACACCAGCATGTGCATCGAGGCCGGCCTCGGCATCTCGGGCACCAACGCCGAGGTCATGCCCGGCCAGTGGGAGTTCCAGATCGGCCCGCTCGACACGGTGACGGTGGGCGACCACATGTGGGTGGCCCGCTACCTGCTGTACCGCCTGGGTGAGAAGCACAATGTGGAGATCTCGCTAGAGGCCAAGCCCATGAAGGGCGACTGGAACGGCGCCGGCATGCACACCAACTTCTCCACCAACGAGATGCGCGACGGCTACGACGCCATCATCACCGCGGCGGAGGCGCTGGGCGCCCCCGGCAAGCCCGAGGAGCACCTGACCGGCTACGGGGCCGGCATCGAGGACCGCCTGACCGGCGCCCACGAGACCCAGCGCTACGACCAGTTCAGCTACGGGGTGTCCGATCGGGGTGCCTCGGTCCGGATCCCATGGCAGGTGGCGAAGGACAAGAAGGGCTATATCGAGGATCGCCGGCCCAACGCCAACGCCGATCCCTATGTGGTGGCCACCCTCATCACCAACACCTGTTGCGGTGCCCTGAGCTGACCCGATTCCCGCCGGACTCCTTGTCGCTGCCGGTGAGCCCCGTCCCCCGTTTCGGGTGGCGGGGCTCACCGCGTCCCGGACGGCCGCTGGGCCGGGTTCTCAGCAAACTCTGAGGTTGCCTTCACCCTCCTCCGATCCTGGATCCCGAAGATGAGGTCATCAACAAGACACCAGGTGCATCGGAGCACCCGGTCCCGAAGGAGAACCGGAACATCATGACCACCCCGGCCCCCCAGCCATTCGACCCCACCGACCCGGCCGAATCGGCCGGTCAATCACCTCGCTGGCGTACCCCGCTCGTGGCCGGCGCCCTGCTCGCCGGGGGTATGGCCCTCGGCGCCCTCGTCAGCCCGATCGGCCTCGCCTCCGCCCAGTCCGACGCCACGACCGACACCACCGTGGCCGAGGACAGTGGCAGCAGCGACACCACCACCGGTGACACCACCGCTGACGACACCACCACCGAGGATGGTACGACCGGCGACTGTGCGGGTCGGGGCGGTCCCGGAGGCTTCGGTGGTCGAGGCATCGGCCCCATGAGTGACGTGGCCGACTCCCTCGGCATCTCCGAGGAGGACCTCCAGGCCGGCTTCGCGGAAGGCAAGACCCTGGCCGAGATCGCCGCCGACGCCGGGGTCAGCGAGGACGACCTCGTCGCCGCCATCGTCACCCAGATGACCGAGCACCTCGACGAGGAGGTGGCCGAAGGTGACCTGACCGCCGAAGAGGCCGAGGCCCGCAAGGCCGACCTCGAGACCATGGCCACCGACATGATCAACCGGACCCCCGGTGAAGGTCGGGGCCACGGGCCCGGTCGGGGCCACGGCCCCATGGGGGGTAGCGACGACGGGTCGACGGCCGACAGCGGCACCTCCGCCGCTGACGGCGAGACCCAGCCGTCGAGCTACCAGACCACCTGATCCTCCCCGAGCCAGCACCTCCCGAGCGCCCGTCTGAGCGCCGGCACTCGGGAACCGGACCGGCGCCACCTGCCCTCCCACCAGTGGCGCCGGTCCGCCGACCGGCCGGTGGTTCCGGACGCACTCCCCCCGCGATCGGAGCCGCACCCGAGCCGCCGTCCACCGCCCCTTGCGACGAGACCTGTCGTGGGGGCGGTGGCGGTTTTGGGCTATCCTGCCCAGATCGCGGTGGCACGCAATGCGGCAATGTGCCCACGCTCCGAGCCTCAATCGGGCACCCCCCGCAGTCGATAGGCCACCGAGCGTCTATGTTGTGCTGGTCGACATCCCTCAGTAGGTGGATCCTGATAGCTAAGCTGGCAAGCCATGTGGGCGGTTGGTGACCGTAATGTCTTTTCGTCGACCCTCCGAGCCCACCGGCCAGCCCCGTGATCGTCAGCCAGAACCGGCGGCGGTGACGGCCTCGAACCCTGGCGACACCACCGGTGAGGTGACCCCGGATCCGAGGCCGGACGGATCGGAGACCGCCGCCCCACGGCGGCTCAGCCTGGTGGCCGAGCCGCCGTCGAACGTCGGCCCGGACGCGCTCGACCGGCCGGCTCGTCCGACCGCCGACGGTGAGGCCCGGGCCCGTTCCCGGGCCGCTCACCCCACGGCGCGCCGGCCCCGACGAAGCACCCTCACCGTGGTCGGTCTGGTCGTGGCCGCACTGTTGGCGGCCGGATCGGCACCGTCCGGCGCCGATCTGAGCAGCGAGCTGGAAGACCTGAAGACTCAGCAGGATCAGGTGCGGGCGGAACGGGAGGCGTCCGCCGCGAATGTCGATGCGGCCACCGCCGAGGTCGGTGATCTGACGACGGCGCTGGAATCGATCACGGCCGAGGTCAACGCCCTCCAGGCCGATGTCGATGCCGCCGAGCAGGCCCTGGCCGCGGCCGAGACCCGCCACGACGACGCCACCGACGCCGTCGACGACCAGAACGACGCCATCGCCGACCTCGAGGCCGAGATCAGCGACCGGGCGATCTCGTCGTTCGTGAACCAGAACGCCAACCCGAGCCCCCTGCTGGAGGAGGCCGATCCGAACGTGGCCGTCCGGATGCAATCGCTGGTGGAGTCGGTGACCGACGACGGGCTGAGCCTCACCGACGAGCTCAAGACGGCCCGGGAAGACCTCGAACTGGAGGAGGCCCGGGCGGCCGACGCCGAAACCGAGGCCGCGGAGCTGCGCGCCCAGCTCGAAGCCGACCTGCAGGCCCTCGAGGACCGCAAGGCCGAGCAGCAGGTCCTGGTGGACGAGGCCGAGGCCCGGTTGGAGGCCCAGCTCGCCGAGGCGTGGGCGCTGGAGCAGACCGACGCCCAGCTGTCCGCGAACATCGTGCAGAAGAACGAGGAACTGGCCGCCCAGGCCGCGGCGGCCCAGCGGCAACGCGAAGCAGCCGCGGCCGCCTCCGGCAGTTCCTCGGGCTCGTCGGGTGGCGGCGGCTCGGTCTCCACCCCGACCTTCCCGGTCTCGGGCGACATCGTCAGCGTCGGCGGGATCCAGGTCCACCAGTCGATCGCGGGAAACCTGCAGCGCCTGCTCGACGCCGCCTCGGCCGAGGGTCACACCTTCACCGGGGGTGGCTACCGCGACCCGTCCTCCCAGATCCGGCTCCGCCGCGCCCACTGTGGGACCAGCAACTACGCGATCTATCAGATGCCCTCGTCCCAGTGCCGGCCGCCGACGGCCCGGCCCGGCCGCTCCAACCACGAGCAGGGGCTCGCCATCGACTTCCGCTACAACGGCGGCACCATCACCTCCCGATCGAACGCCGGCTTCAAGTGGCTGGCCGCCAACGCCGGCAAGTACGGCTTCTACAACCTGCCGTCGGAACCGTGGCACTGGTCGGTCAACGGCAAGTAGCGGCCGCCCCGGCGGGGCCGGCGCACCTGACCGGCAGCAGGGCGGTGAGCTAGGCTGCGGCCTGCCGGAGCCCCGGGGTACCGGGCCGGCGCAGGGGGCCGACGGGAGGCAATGCACATGGCCGATGGGACTCGTCCGCGGACACCGTTCGCACCGTGGGACCGGCGGGAACTGCCGGGTTCGTTCACGGTGGAGGAAACAGCCGTACGGGCCGGACACTACAAGTGGCTGGAGATGAGGATCTTCGAGCTCATGGGCGGCTGGGTGGCCACCGTCCCCGAGCTCGACGTGAAGCTCCGCCTCGGCACCCACTGCTATCACCACGCCTTCCATTCCGAGCTCTGGCACAAGCGGCTGCCCGAGCTCCGGGAGATGAACCCCGACCGGTTGACGGCGGCACCCAATCCCGAGATGGAGGCCTTCGTGGCGGCCTTGGGCGCTCCTGAGGCGCCGGATCAGACCATCGAGAAACTCGTCGGGCTCTACCGGGTTCTGCTGCCCTATCTGATCGCCGCCTACACCTACCACCGGAACAACACCAGCGAGATCGCCGATGCGCCCACGATCCGGGCCATCAACTTCTGCCTGCTCGACGATCAGCAGGAGTGGCTGGAAGGCGAGATGATGCTGCAGTCGCTGATCTCCACCCCGAACGAGGTGCGCCGGGCCGCCGACCACCAGGCGGCCCTGACCGAGCTGATGGTGGCGGCCGGCGGCGCGGTCGGGCCGGGCTCGATCGGCTCGTTCGTGCCCGGCGGTCCCGACGACGCGGCGGTGGCGGCCGCCGCCGACAGCGGCAACGGCGCCGGCGGTGGTCGATGATCACCGTCGTACCCGACGAGTTCACCCAGGTGTTCTTCGACGCCGAACGGATCGACGCGCTCACCGCGGCCGCCCTGGCCCGGGTGCCCGAGCTCGATCCCCAGGCCGACGTCGAGGTCCGGGTCGACCAGAACGCGGCCACCAGCCACGCCACGGTGGTGTCGGTCGACCCGATCGTGTTCGCCGTCGACAGCGGCGCCCTGGAGGATTACCGCGACCCCCGCTACCTCGGTGACGCCGCGGCGGCGATCACGCTGACCCGCCTCTTCCTCGAGGTGGCCGACCGGCTTCGGCCCGACTTCGGTGGACCCGACCTCGACACCGAGCTGAGCCTGCCGCACGCCCAGGCGTGGGACGTGGTGCTGCATGGTCGCACCGCGGCCGCCGGGCTGGACCTGTACCGGCCCCGGTACCGCTACAACTTCCGCAACCGCCACGGGTTCACCGACGTGGCCGACGCCGTGTTCGACCGGCTCTGGTCGGCCGGGCCCACCTCGTGGGACCAGATCGTGGCCTGGTCGGACGAAGCCACCGCGGTGGCCCCGTCTCGGACCTGACCGGGGGTCGGATTCCCGGACGGTCCCCGGAGGGCCGGTTCCTCAGGCGAGGTCGTGCATCGAAACGCCGTGGAGCAGGTCGATGGCCGGGGCGGAGCGGAGGATCCCCTCGCACGATCGAGCCATGTCGACCATGGCCCCGGAGTCGAAGTGGGCCCGTTGGTCGACCTCGGAGGCCCACTTCTCCACCACGACGACTCGCTCCGGGTCGGTCATCGAGGCGACCAGATCGATGTTGCGGCAGCCGGGCTGGTTCCGGCTCACCACGACGTACCGGGCGAGGACCTCGAGCAGGCGATCCGGCCGGTCGGTGCGGAAATCCAGGATCACCATCACCGGATCGACCTCGGGTTCGTCGCGGCCGGCGGGTTGACCGCCGGCACCGGGACCGGATCGGTCCGGCGAGTCGGCCGGGTCGGCGATGTCGTCTGACATTGGATGATCCCCCTGGTCGGGCCGGGTGCGGCTGGTGGTGACCACCATGACGCGTGCCCGGCGCAACGCTCAAGTGCCGCCGAGGTGTAGCCGACAGACAGAACAACCCGCCGCACCACTTGGGCGCTCGTCCTGACGCAGGCGGAGCAGTTCGGAGTACACTGCGAGAGCACGTGATGGTAGCGGGTAATTCACCCCACCGGGTGGACGCCCGGGAGGTGCTCGGCGGGGCTGTTGGGTCCTGCCGGCCGACGAAGGGTTGGGTCCTTGGCAAAGGAGCGAGTCGAGCGAGACGAGGAAGATCTCGTCAGGTTGTACCTAACCGATATCGGCAAGTACCCACTCCTCACCAAGGAAGATGAGGTTCGGCTGGCCCAAGCCATAGAAAAGGGCAAGGAAGCGGCTGAAGAACTCGAGGCCGACGACAACCTCTCTCCCACCCGCAAGCGTGAGCTCCGTCGCCTTGCCCGCAAAGGCCGCGACGCCGAGTGGACCTTCGCCCAGTCGAACCTTCGGCTGGTCGTGTCGATCGCCAAGAAGTACCAGGCGTCCGGTCTGCCCCTGCTCGACCTCATCCAGGAAGGCAACCTGGGCCTGATGCACGCGGTCGAGAAGTTCGACTGGCGCAAGGGCTTCAAGTTCTCCACCTACGCCACCTGGTGGATCCGCCAAGCCATCACCCGGGGTATCGCCAACACCGGCCGGACCATCCGGCTGCCGGTGCACGCCGGTGACACCCTGGCCCGGCTCCAGAAGGCCCGGGCCCGCCTCGAGCTCAAGTACGGCCGCCCGGCCACCCTGTCGGAGCTGGCCCGCGAGGTCGAGATGCCGGAGGACAAGGTCACCGAGGCGCTCAGGTTCGCAGCCGAACCCCTTTCGCTGTCCGAGCCGCTGCGCGAAGACGGCGACGCCGAATTGGGTGATGTGGTGGAGGATCGATCGGCCGACTCGCCGTTCGAGGTGGCGGCCACGGCCCTGCTGCCCGAGGAGATCGCCCGCCTGCTCGCGCCGCTCGACGAGCGGGAGCGGGAGATCCTGAAACTCCGGTTCGGTCTCGACCGTGGTGAGCCCCGCACCCTGGAAGAGGTGGGAGAGTACTTCAACCTCACCCGGGAACGGATCCGTCAGATCGAGGCCCGGGCCATGTCGAAGCTGCGGCACCCGTCGTCCGACACCGGCGCCCGCGACCTGCTCGCGGTCTGAGTCCGGGGGCTGAAAAATGGCAGACCAGGAACTGTCGGCCGGGCAGGTGGTGACCGCGTTCATCACCGCCATCGAGGCCGGCGACATCGAGGCGGCGGTCGCGATGGCGGCCGAATCGATCTCCTACGAGAACATGCCGATCGAGCCCATCGTGGGTCGTGACGGACTGCGGGCCACTCTCGGGTCGTTTCTCGCTCCGGCCGACGAGGTGGACTGGAAGGTGCTCCGCCAGTACGAGACGGGCGGGGTCGTGTTCAACGAACGGCTCGACCGGTTCCGGATCGGCGACGGGTGGCTCGAGCTGCCCGTGGCCGGGGTGTTCGAGGTGGACGATCGCGGCCTGATCACCCTGTGGCGGGACTACTTCGACATGGGTTCCTACCAGAGCCAGTTCGCGGAGCTCACTGGTCGGTGACCGGCCCGACCGACCGGTCGGGCGCCGACCCGGCCGGCCGCGCTGCGGACGACGGCTGGCGCATCGAGCATGACTCGATGGGCGAGGTGCGCGTTCCCGCCCGCGCCCTGTGGCAGGCTCAGACCCAGCGGGCGGTCGAGAACTTCCCGATCAGCGGCACACCGATCGAGCCCGCCCTGATCCACGCCCTCGGCGGGGTGAAGGCGGCAGCCGCCCGAACCAACGGCCGGCTCGGGGTGCTCGACGCGTCCCGGGCGTCCCGGATCGCGGCCGCGGGGGATGAGGTGGCGGCCGGCCTCCACGACGGCCAGTTCCCGATCGATGTCTTCCAGACCGGATCGGGGACCAGCTCCAACATGAACGCCAACGAGGTGATCGCAACCCTCGCCGGCCGTGACGTGCACCCCAACGACCATGTCAATGCCGGCCAGTCGAGCAATGACGTGTTCCCCACCGCGATCCATGTGGCCGCGGCGTTTGGCGTCGTCGACGATCTCGAACCGGCGCTCGACCATCTGGCCGGCGCGCTGGAGGCGAAGGCGGAGGCCTACCGCGATCTGGTGAAGTCCGGGCGGACCCACCTGATGGACGCCACCCCGGTCACGTTCGGTCAGGAGCTCAGCGGCTACGGAGCCACGGCCCGGTACGGGATCGAACGGCTGGAGGCCGTCCTGCCCCGGGTGCGGGAGGTGCCCCTCGGGGGCACCGCGGTGGGGACCGGCCTGAACGCCCCGGAGGGATTCGCCGCCGGGGTGCTCGCCGACCTGTCGACCCAGCTGGGGCAGCCGTTCACCGAGGCCAGGAACCACTTCGAGGCCCAGGGCACCCGCGATGGTCTGGTGGAGTTGAGTGGGGTGCTGCGCACCATCGCCGTTGGCCTCGTCAAGGTGGCCAACGATCTCCGCTGGATGGGGTCGGGGCCGTCCACCGGCCTGGCCGAGATCCACCTCCCGGACCTCCAACCCGGGTCGAGTATCATGCCCGGCAAGGTCAACCCCGTGATCCCGGAAGCGGTCGTGATGGTCTGCGCCCAGGTGATCGGCAATGATGCCGCGGTGACGGTGGCCGGGGCGAGCGGCAGTTTCGAGCTGAACGTGGCGATGCCCGTCATGGCCCGCAACGTGCTGGAGTCGATTCGCCTGCTGAGCACCGCCACCCGGCTGCTGGCTGATCGGTGCATCGCCGGGATGGTGGCCGACGAGGAGCGGATGCGGCGGTACGCCGAGTCCTCACCGTCGGTGGTGACCCCATTGAATCGGTACATCGGCTACGAGGCGGCGGCGGCCGTGGCGAAACGGGCACTCGCCACCGGCGCGACGATCCGGGCCACCGTGGTGGACATGGGTTTCACCGAGCGGGGCGAGATCACCGAAGCGGATCTCGATGCCGCCCTCGACGTGGACCGGATGACCGGTCGGAACTGAACCCGGCAGTGGTGCGGTTGCAAGGCCCGTGATGTTCAAGATCTGCGCCTCTCAGGGCGCGCCAACCTCGATGAAGGAGAATGTGATGATGTCGGCTGTACGCAGGAACGCCCGCCCTCGACCGGGGGGTGGAACGTCCGGGCCGGTCTCGTGGCGCTGGTGGGCGATGCCGGTGGTGGTCTCCTCCGCGTTGCTGCTGGCCTCGTGCAGCTCCGACGGGGAGGACACCTCGTCCAGCACCGTGTCGACCATCGGCGAGCAGGCGTCCACCTCGGCCTCGACCGAGGCGTCCACGACCACGGCTTCGACCGCCGCGTCCACGACCACAACAGTGGCGGACAGCGTCCCGTCCGGCGTGGCCGACTACACCGCGGTGATGGCGGCCACCGGTCCGGTCACGCCCAATGATCTGTACGGGATCTACCGGCCGGAGAGCGAAAACGGTGCCCCGGTTGACCCAGCGGTGGGCAGTGGGTTCCGGATCTGGATCCAACCGGACACGCTTCATTCCGTGGTCAACTGCAACGATGAGTTCACGCTCGGGGTGCAAACCGGGCTGATCGTCGATGAGGCCGCGGGCACCCTCCAGTCGACTGAGCCGGCCGAGCTGGAGGACCAGATGAGCGACGGGAGCCCGTGCCGGGTGTTCATCAACCTGCCTGTGCCGGCCGCGTACACGATCAGTGGTTTGCAGCTGACGATCACCGTGGGCGAGAACGAGTCGGTGTACCAGAAGGTGGCCGACGCCCCCGCCTCGTAGGCCGGATCGGTGGGCCGTCCGGAGAACGTCGGCGATCCTCTAGTCTCGGGGCATGTCAGCAGCCGACCAGAACCAGGACGACGGTGCGACGGCCCGGACCGACCCCGACCGGGGCGGCGACAAGGGCGAGAAGGCCTTCGAGCGCGACATGCGCTATCTGTCGGATCGGATCACCGCGGACGGCCGTGACGGGTATCCCGTCGAGGCGGGCCGGTACCGCCTGATCGCGGCCCGGGCCTGCCCGTGGGCCAACCGGACCCTGATCGTGCGCCGCCTCCTCGGGTTGGAGGATGCGCTGCCGGTGGGGATGCCAGGGCCGACCCACGATGCCGAATCGTGGACGTTCGACCTCGACCCGGGTGGGGTGGATCCGGTGCTGAAGATCCCCCGGTTGAAGGATGCCTTCCTGGCTCGCGACCCCGAGTACCCCAGAGGAATCACCGTTCCCGCGATCGTGGACGTGCCCACCGGTGCGGTGGTCACCAACGACTTCGCCCAGATCACCCTCGACATGGAGCGTGAATGGGGGGCCTTCCAGCGCGACGGCGCGCCCGAGCTGTACCCGGAGGCACAGCAGGCGGAGATCGACGCCGTCAACGCCCGGGTGTTCTCCGACATCAACAACGGCGTTTACCGGTGCGGATTCGCGGGGACGCAGGAGGCCTACGATGACGCCTACGACCGGTTGTTCGCCGCACTCGACTGGCTGGAGGAACGCCTGGCCGATCGTCGGTCCCTGGTGGGCGACAGCTTCACCGAGGCCGACGTGCGGTTGTTCCCCACCCTGGAGCGTTTCGACCCCGTCTACCACGGTCACTTCAAGTGCAATCGCAACAAGCTCACCGAGATGCCGGTGCTCTGGGCGTACGCCCGTGACCTCTTCCAGACGCCCGGTTTCGGCGACACCGTCGATTTCCGCCAGATCAAGTCGCACTACTACGAGGTGCACCGCAACCTGAACCCGTCCGGCATCGTGCCCGATGGGCCCGACCTCTCCGGCTGGGGAACGGAACCAGACCGGGCCCGCCTCGGCGGCCGTCCCTTCGGCGCCGGGACGCCGCCGGAAGCACCGCATCCCGCTGAGGTCGTGGCTGACCAGCTCGGATCCTGATGGCGGAGGTGGACGGGAATCGAACCCGCCTACGGTGGATCGCACCGTACACCCGCTTTGAAGGCGGGGGAGCCCACCAGGCGCTCAGACACCTCCAGCAGGGAATCTACCGCCTGGAGAAGGCCGTGGGAGGGGTGGTGCTATCCCCGGTGCTAACCACGAAGGTTCGTCGATCGCTGAGCGCAGGGTTGGTAGCGAGTGGGGGCAGCTGGAGCCTCTGGAGTGTTTCGTTCGAGCGTAGATGGCGGTTTCAGTATTGCCATCTCCCGGTCGATGACTAGTATCACTGTTACACCGTTACGACTGTGAGGTGTTCGGCGATGGCGACAAGTCCGGTTCGGGTCCCCGAAGCGGTGCACGGAGAGGTCAAGGCAGCTGCTCGCCTGCTCGGGTGCAACACCGCCGAGCTGCTGGAGCGCGCGTGGGACGCGTACCGTCAGACCCCTGAGTTTGTGAGCGAGCTGGAGGCGGCTCGGAAGGCGTTTGCGAGCGGAGATCTCGACCTGATCGCTTCGCAGCTCCACGAGCAGGCGCAGGATCGTGCCCGGAGCCGCGCTGCGGCGGTGAGGAACCTCAGGGAACCCCAGTAGGGCCCGTCGAGAGGTCCCCGCCGCGGGGGTATCGTCCGATCGTGCGACTGCGGCTGACCAGACGGGCTCTCGCCGACCTCGATCTTGCGGTCGACAAGTACGCCTCTTGTGAAGCAACCGATTTTGTCGACGCTCACGCCGTGGTCAAGGGCTTCGTTGGTCTGCGACAGCAAAGCCCCGTCGGGCAGGAGACGACCAGGCTGCCGGCGTGGTCTGGCTCCTCGGTGTCGGTTGGCACGAGTCTGGGAGCATCCACGACGCCTACGAAGTGCTGAAGCGGCGTGACGAAGACGACGAGCTGATGCCGCAGGAGGTCGACTACCTGGATCTTGAGCTGTCGCTTGCTGAGACCAGGTCCTTCGTCGAGCTTGTTGCGACGGAAGCGCCGCTCCACGTCGCACGAGCCCGGAGTGCGCCTGGTGTCGAGATCACCGCGACCCTCGGCGGGAGGCTAATGGTCAGCGTCGTTGTGCATCAGGTTCGCGACGGCTCCACGATGCTGGAGGAGATCTATGTCGGTTCTCGATGCCGCCGCTGGACTCCGGGCCGGCGTTGCCGTCTGACCACATCGTGGTCGTTCTTGCGGCGATGCTCGACGAGCAGATCTCGTCGCACGATCTCGACTACGGACGGCCCTTCCCCAGACCTGGTCTGCCCCGCCAGAACGAGATCGTGGTCTCCTGGGCATCATTCTGATCAGCGGTTCGGCGAGGCCGGCCAGTGCTAACCACGCTGCCAACCCGCACCCGTGCCTGGCAGCGGGATACGCGTCCAGGTCCACCTTTTTAAGGTAGAGCCCAAACCGCAAATTACGCGCCTGGAATCTTAACCTTCTTCGAGGCTGTCGTGAAAGTACATCCAGGTGAGGGGCCTGCAAGCTGGCTGCAAGGTCCGACACGGAATATCCTGCGGCGGCTCGGAGGGCTGCCTGCGTAAGGATGTTTTGTCAGCCGTCGGCAGGACGTTGTTCGCGGAAGGATGCGAAGTAGACGGCGCCTGTCATCGTTCACTGCTTCCGTACTTTGAGGCGTTCCGACAGTCGAAGGTCCGGATGCTGCCGCAGTCGCGACGGCCGATTCGATGTCGGCGGCCGCGACGCCGTGCCCAGCGCGGGTGGCTACGGGCTGTCGTCGAGCCGGCGGGGGCGCCAGTCGGGCGTGAACAGGCGTCGGCTGAGCACGACCACGATGGTGCTGGTGGCGGTGGCGACCGCACCCAGTACCAGGTACATGACCACCACCTGCACCATGACCGCGCTGAACGGGTCGGCCCCGGCCAGGATGAGGCCGACCATGGCTCCGGGGAGGAACACCAGGCCGACGGTGGCGGTGCGGTCGATCTGGGGTGACATGGCGTCGCGCAGTACCGATCGGACCAGGGGTAACACCGACTGGTCCGGGGTCAGGCCGAGGGCCAGGGCCGCCTCGATCTCACCGATCCGTTGCCGGAACTGGTCGGTGAGCATGCGGGCCGCCTGGACTGCCGCAGTCATCGAGTTGCCGATCGCCATCCCGGCCAGGGGGACGATGGTTCGGCCCTCGAGGGGGAAGACCCGTAGCCCGAACAGGACCAGGAGGGCGACGGCCAGGGTGGCGGCGAAGGCGGTACTGGCCGCCAGCAGGATCGACGGGGCCTGGGGGACCCGCCGCCGCACCGTCCACGCTGCGTAGGCGGTCATCCCCGCCACCCACAGCCAGCTCAGCAGCAACGGCCGGTCTGGTTCGATGACGAGGAACAGCGCCGACCCCACCACCAGTAGCTGGACCAGGGCTTGGGCCGACGCCCGGACCAGTGACGGGACGAGCCCCAGCTGGAAGCGCCACGACACCAGGCCCGCCACCACGACCAGAGTCAGCGAGGCCGCCACCCCCACCGCACCGACGTCACCGTCCATCCCCGGGAGCCTACGCTCCCCGGTATTGGCTCGGTTGGGTGCCCGGACGTGGACGACGGCTACGGTCGCCCGTCGGACATCGTGGCCGCACGTCCTCACCCACGAACCCGCGCCGGTGGGCAGCGCACCCACACCGATGGGCCGAACGGCTTCGCCTCGGCGGCCTGCGTCGTCGGCGCCGCCCGGACGCTCTACGGTGGGGATAACGAGGCGTACGGCGGTGGCGGCAATCGGGTCGAATCGCCGGCCGCGTCTCGCTCACGGGGCCCGTCATGGCGGTGGCACGGGTCAGGAAAAGATGAACGGGCCCGTTCGGAGCCACCCCGAACGTGAGAGAGATGACGTTCAGCTCGCACCCACGCCGATCGAGCCGTTTCGGGCTGCTTGGCGCCGTCGCGTCTGGGCTCGATCGCCGGCCCGAGCACGGCACCTGGATGCTGATCACCATGCTGTTCTTCGGTCTGGGCTGGAGTCGGGCTGCGGCCGAGAAGGTGATCGATCCAGCCTGGTGGAACGGGAGCCGTCTCGCCGACTTCGTGGCCGACCACACCGATCACGCGCTGGGCTGGTACCGCCCGTTCCTCGTCGGCTTCGTGGGTGATCACACCGTCACGGTGGCCGCGGTTGTCGTCGTGCTCCAGTTGGTGGCGGCCGTCACCCTGCTCACCGGATGGCGGCTCGAAGCGGGCCTGGCCGCGGGGATGCTGTTCAATCTGCACTTCCCCGCCGCCGGGGCCGTGAACCCGTCGGCGTTCTACCTGATCGGCCAGGGCGCCGTCGCCCTGGCCCTGTGCCAGGCCACGGGCCGGCCTTCCCACCGGATCCTGCTCGCAGCGGAGATCGGTGTGGTGGCCCTCGCCGTCGCCAGCGCACCCTCCCTCCGGACCCTCCACCCGGCGGAGGTGATCGAGGACCCGGCGGCGATGGTCTTCACCGTGGCCGCGCTCGTCGTGATCGGTGGCGAGGTGCTGCGCTTCCGCCACGTGGCGGCGGGCGTGCCGGCACCGGCGCTGGTG
>JBKDZN010000033.1:0-5559 GCA_047971245.1 Acidimicrobiales bacterium | reverse complement strand
CGGTGGGTGAATCCAGGCTCAGGTGACCTCACCGGCGAACTGGGCCTGGTGGAGGCGGGCGTAGGGGCCGTCGTGGGCCAGGAGCGACTCGTGGTTCCCCTGTTCCACGATCTGCCCGTTCTCCATGACCAGGATGACGTCGGCGCCGCGGATGGTGGACAGCCGGTGGGCGATCACGAAACTGGTGCGGTTGGCCCGGAGGGTGTTCATCGCCTCCTGGATGAGGACCTCGGTCCGGGTGTCGACCGAGCTGGTGGCCTCGTCGAGGATCAGGATCGACGGGTCGGCCAGGAAGGCGCGGGCGATGGTGATGAGCTGTTTCTCCCCGGCCGAGAGATTGTCGCCCTCGTCGTTGATGACGGTTTCGTAGCCCTCGGGAAGGGACTGGACGAACCGGTCGACGTAGGCGAGACGGGCGGCGTCGAGGATCTGCTCCTCGGTGGCCGACGGGTTGCCGTAGGCCAGGTTGTCGTGGATGGTGCCCCCGAACAGCCAGGTGTCCTGGAGGACCATCCCGATCTTGGACCGCAGCTCGTGACGCGACCTGGTGGCGATGTCCCGGCCGTCCAGGGTGATGCGCCCCCCGTCGAGTTCGTAGAACCGCATGATCAGGTTGACCAGGGTGGTCTTGCCGGCGCCGGTGGGGCCGACGATGGCCACGGTCTGGCCGGGTTCGGCCACGACGCTCAAGCCACTGATCAGTGGTGTGTCCGGATCGTAGGAGAAGGTGACGTCGTCGAACACGATCCGGCCCTGGACCCGCTCATGGTCCGGGGTCCACGGCGGTTCGGGGGACAATTCCTCGACGTCGAGGAGTTCCAGGACCCGTTCCAGGGAGGCGATGCCGGACTGGAACGTGGCCGCCATCGAGGCGAGCATCGTGAGCGGCTGGGCGAACTGGCGGGCGTACTGGATCATGGCCTGCAAGTCGCCGATACTGATCCGGCCGCTGGAGATCTGCAGGCCGCCGACCACGGCGATGAGCACGTACTGCACGTTGCCCATGAACATGATGACCGGCTGGATGAGGCTGGAGGCGAACTGGGCCCCGAACGCCGCCCGGTAGAGCTGCTCGTTCTCGTCGGAGAAGCGTTCCTCCACCTGCCGTTGCCGGCCGAAGCTCTTCACGATGCTGTGCCCGGTGAACACCTCCTCGGCCTGGGCGTTCAGGGAGCCGGTGTGGCTCCATTGGGCCAGGAACCGGGGGCGGGCCCGGCCGGCGATGGTCTTCATCAACAGCACCGACGCCGGCACCGTGCTCAGGGCGACCAGGGCCAACACCGGGGAGATGGTGAACATCATGATGGCCACCCCGAGCAGGGTGAGCAGGGAGACGAGGATCTGGCTGATGGTCTGCTGGAGGCTCTGGGCCAGGTTGTCGATGTCGTTGGTGACCCGGCTCAGCAGGTCGCCCCGGGGTTGGCGGTCGACGTAGGCGAGCGGCAACCGGTGGATCTTGTCCTCGACGCCGCGCCGCAGGGCCTGCATCGAACGCTGGACGACCCCGGCCAGGATGTAGGCCTGGGTGTAGGCCAGCACCCAGGAGCCGCCGTACACGCCGAGCAGAACCAGCAGTTTGCGGCTGAGGGCGTCGTAGTCGATCCCGTCGCCGATGACGCCCTGGATGATCAGGTCGGTGGCCTGCCCCAGGAGCCGGGGGCCGAGCACGACCAGGATCACGCTCCCCACCACCAGAACGAACACCAGCACCAGGGGGGTGGTCTCGGCGCCCAGGATCGAGCCGAGGCGCCGGACGGTGGCCCCGAAGTTGTCGCTGCGCTCCACCGGCATCCCGGCTGCGCCGTGCGGACCGAAGCTCGACCGTCGGGCCGCGGCGCCGGTGGTCTTGATCACATCCTGCTCACGGTCGGCGGGTTCCCCCGGACCCGAGCCGTTGCCGGACCGGGCCGGGCCGCCGTTGGCCCGGGCGCCATCGGTCTGGTCCCCGTGATCGGCGCCGCCGCGGTCGGGGCCGTCGTTTCGCGTGCCGTCGCCGCTCATGCCGCTGCTCCTTCCCCGAGCTGGGAGTCCACGATCTCGGCGTAGGTGGGACAGGTCACCACCAGATCGTCGTGGCGGCCCCGCCCGACGATCCGGCCGTTCTCGAGCACGAGGATCTCGTCGGCGTCGATGATCGTCGACACCCGCTGGGCTACCACGAGGACGGCGGAGTCCCGGGTGTGGGGGGCGAGGGCGGCCCGGAGCCGGGCGTCGGTGGCGAGATCGAGGGCGGAGAACGAGTCGTCGAACACATAGATCTCCGGGTCGACCACCAGGGCCCGGGCGATGGAGAGTCGTTGCCGTTGCCCACCCGACACATTGGTGCCGCCCTGACTGATCGGGCTGTCGAGACCGTCGGGCATCGCCCGGACGAAGTCGGCGGCCTGGGCGATCTCGAGGGCCTGCCAGAGCTCGGCTTCGGTGGCCCCGGGACGACCAAAGCGCAGGTTCGAGGCCACCGTGCCGGAGAACAGATACGGCTTCTGGGGTACGTAACCGACCGATGACCACAGGAGGTCGGGTTCGAGGTCACGGACGTCGACCCCGTCGACCAGGACCGAGCCGTCGGTGGCGTCGAACAGGCGTGAGACCAGGTTGACCAGGGTGGTCTTGCCCGCCCCGGTCGAACCGATGATGGCGGTCGTCTGGCCCGGGCCGAGTCGGAACGAGATGCCCTCCAGGACGGCCTGCTGGGCCCCGGGATACTGGAAACCGACACCACGGAACTCGACGGTGGCGTGCACACCGACCTCCCGGACCGGGTGCTCGGGCGGTTTCACCGATGGTTCGGTGGTAAGGACCTCTCGGATCCGGTCACCCGCCACCGCGGAACGGGGGATCATCGACACCATGAAGGTGCCCATGACGACGGCCATGAGGATCTGGATCAGATAGCTCAGGTAGGCGACCAGCGAACCGACCTGCATGTCGCCGGCGCCGATACGTCGGGCCCCCACATAGAGCACCCCGACGCTGGACAGATTCACCACCAGACCGACCGTGGGGAAGATGAACGCCTGGAGCCTCCCGGCCCGGAGCGACACCTCGGTGAGATCATCGTTGGCCTCGGCGAACCGGGCCCGCTCCTCGGGTTCGCGCACGAAGGCCCGTACCACCCGCAGCCCGGTGATCTGCTCCCGTAGGACCAGGTTGACCCGGTCGATCCGGAACTGCATGGCCTGGAAGGCCGGCACCATCCGGACCACGACCATGCCCAGGACGACGACGGTGGCCGGGATGGCCACCGCCAACACGACCGACAGGCCGACGTCCTCGCGGATGGCCATGATCAGACCGATGACCATGGTGAGCGGGGCCGCGATCATCATCGTCGTGGCCATGACGACCAGTAACTGGATCTGCTGGACGTCGTTGGTGACCCGGGTGATGAGCGAGGCGGCACCGAAATGGCCGAGCTCCCGGGCGGAGAAGTCGGTGACCTGGTGGAACAGATCGCGGCGGAGGTCACGGCCGAACCCCATCGCGGCCCGGGCCCCGAACCACACCGCGCCGATCGAGAACACCACCTGGACCAGGGTGACGGCCAGCATGCGGGCCCCCTCGCCCCAGATGACGGCGGTGTCGCCGGTCATGACGCCCCGGTCGATCAGTTCGGCGTTCAGGCTGGGCAGGAGTAGGGACGCCGAGGTCTGCACCGCCTGGAGGACCACGACGAGCAGCAGGATCCGCCGGTAGGGCCACAGGTGGCTGCGGAACAGGTGACGGAGGCTCACGGCTCTGCCTCCCCGGGCCGAGCCACACCGTGGAGGAACAGCGCCACCACCTCCTCGGGCGGGGCCGGCTCGGTGGCCATCAGGGGGTGAGAGGAGGCCATGGTCACCGCCCACAGGTACCGGGCCGCGGTGACCGCGTCCACCCGGATGGTCTCGGGGGTGTCGGACATGAGCTCGACGAGGGCGGGGCTGATCAGGGGACCGCTGCGGACCTGATGGGGCCGGGATGCCCCCACCCAGGAGATCAGCTTCCAGACCTGTTCGATGCGGTCCTGCACGGCGACCACGGCGGCCTGCAGCCGGTCGGGGAACGCCAGGGTCGGATCGATCGCGGCGAGGCGGTCCTCCAGGCGGCCCCGGTCGAACGCGGCCTCGACCGCGGCGTCGATGATCTCGTCCTTGTCGGCGAAGACCCGGAACACGGTGCCCTCGGCCACGCCGGCCGCCTCGGCGATCTGGCGGGTGGTCACCGCTCCCCCGTACTCGGCCAGCAGGGGCACGGTGGCCGCGATGATCGACGCCCGCCGCTGCTCGGGCGGCAGGGCTTGGGCGCGTCCCGCACCTCCGCACGACTCGGGATCCGGTTCGCCCGGATCGGTGCGGTCATCGACGTCGAGACCGGCGACACCGGCGCGACGCACCGGGGGGCGAGAGGTGATCATCGCCTCACGATACTTGTCTGAGTGAGTGCTCACTCAGACAAGTATCGGCGGGTCCGGACGGGTCCCGTTCAGCACGCCAATTCGAGATCGGCGTCGAGGTACTGCTGGCGGCACAGGGCTCGTTGCAGCTTGCCGGAGCTCGTCTTGGGCAGGGTGCCCGGCTTGACGAGGGCGACGTCCCGGATGGGGATCCCGACCGCCTCCAGGGCCTGATGCTGGATGGCCTCGGTGAGGGCGGCCCGGTCGTCGGAGCGGGTCTCGGCCACCACCACCACCCGTTCCTTTCCGGCTCGGCCGGGAAGGCCGAAGGCGATGACGTTCCCGGTCCGCACCCCGTCGACGGTGCCGACCGCCCGTTCGATGTCCTGGGGATACACATTGCGGCCACCGACGATGATCACGTCCTTGATCCGACCGCACATGGCCATCTGGCCGTCGACGAGATACGCCAGGTCACCGGTTCGGAGCCAGGCACCGTCGAAGCTCTCGTCATCCGCGTCGGGTCGGCGGTAGTAGCCGTTCATGACCGAGGTGCCGGCGATCTGGAGCTCGCCGACCTGACGTTCGCCCAGCTCATCACCGGTCCTGGGGTCGACGATCCGGAACCTCAGGCCCGGCACCGGCCGACCGAGCAGGACGATCTCCCGGGCCTCGGGGTGGGCGGGGTCGACCGGGATGGCCTTGTGGTCGCGTTCGAGGGCGACCGCGTCGACCACATCGGTGACCAGACCGGTCAGCGGGACGGGGAACGACCCGGCGATGGCCACCTCGGCCATGCCGAAGGCGGGGAACACGGCCCCGGGCCGCATGCCGTGGCGGGCTCCGGCCTCGATGAACGCCCGGACACTGTCGGGGTCGACCGGCTCGGCGCCGTTGAGGGCGATCCGCAGGCGGGACAGGTCGAGCACGGTGTCGCTGCGACGCAGGGCCCGGGTGGCCAGGACGTAGCTGAAGTTGGGCCCCGCAGTGGCCGTACCCCCGTAGGTGGAGATCCACTCCATCCACCGGGCCGGCGAGGCCATGAAATCCTGGGGGGCGCCGAGCACCAGGTCGAGCCCGGTGGTCATCGGCAGGATGCAGAACCCGACCAGGCCCATGTCGTGGTAGAGGGGCAGCCAGGAGACGGCGACGTCGTGCTCGGGGTCGAGCGAGATGGTCGAGCA
>JBKDZN010000032.1:0-14129 GCA_047971245.1 Acidimicrobiales bacterium | reverse complement strand
ATCCGGTCGTGGCTGGAGGAGAATCTGCCCGACGGCTGGATCGACGGCACCCTCGACATGAGTGACGCCGAGCGTGACGCGTTCAACCAGTCGTGGACGAAGAAGCTGTTCGAAGGTGGCTGGATCTGCGCCTCGTGGCCCACCGAGTACGGGGGCAAGGGCCTGTCCACCATGCAGGCCGTGGTGCTGAACGAGGAGTTCGCCCGGGCCGGTGCCCCCATGCGGGGAGACTTCTTCGGCGACACGCTGGTGGGTCCCACCATCCTCCAGTGGGGCACCGAGGAGCAGAAGAAGGAGTTCCTGCCGGGGATCCTGCGGGGCGAGATCACCTGGTGCCAGGGCTTCTCCGAACCGGAGGCCGGGAGCGACCTGGCCTCGCTGAAGACCCGGGCCGTGCTCGACGGTGACGAGTGGATCATCAACGGTCAGAAGGTGTGGACCACCCGGGCCAAGGAGGCCGACTATGTCTTCCTCCTCACCCGGACCGACCCCGACGTCCCGCTCCACAAGGGCATCTCCTACATGCTGGTCCCCATGGACCAGGAGGGCATCGAGATCCGGCCCATCGAGCAGGTGGACGGTTCCACCGAGTTCAACGAGGTGTTCTTCTCCGACGCCCGCTGCCCGGCCGACAATGTGGTGGGTGGGGTCAACGGCGGCTGGAAGGTCGCCATGACCACCCTCGGTTTCGAGCGGGGCACCTCGGCCACCACCGGCTACCGCCGTTTCGAGACCGAGCTCAACGAGATCATCGAGACCGCACGCGAGAACGGCGCCATCGACGATGCCTCCATCCGCCAGGAGCTGGCCAAGGCCTACTCGGCGGTGCAGATCATGCGCGTCAACGGTCTCCGTAGCCTCACCGCCACCCTGCAGAAGAAGAAGGACCCCGGTGTGGCCGCCCTGGGGGCCACCAACAAGATGTTCTGGTCGGAGTACCACCGCAACGTCCTCGAACTGTGGACCCGGGTGGCCGGGATGCAGAGCCTTGTCCTCGACGGGGTGTACGACCCGGACAGCACCAACCCCAGCCGCCGGCGGGGTAAGCAGACCTATCCGGTCAACGCCATGCAGGCCGCGTTCTTCTTCAGCCGCTCCGAGACGATCTGGGGTGGCACGGCGGAGATCCAGCGCAACATCGTCGGTGAGCGGGTGCTCGGATTGCCCAAGGAACCACGCCCGGGCTGAGGCCCCACCCGGAGGGCCCACTGGTAGTGTCTAGAGATCTCGCCCGTGGAGATCCCATGACCATGACGTCCGAGCCGGACCTCCGGCGAGTGCAGCCGGCCCGGCGCCGTAAGCTGCATCGCTCGTGGGGCCAGCGGCTGCTCATCACCTTCGGGGCCGTGACCAGCGTGTGCCTGCTGCTGATGGCCGGCGTGCTCACCTGGGGCCTGCGCCGCTACCAGGCGATCACGTTCGTGGATGTACCGAACGTGACCGCTGCGGAGGCCAGCGAACCTCAGAACTGGCTGCTCGTCGGGGTCGACACCCGGGAAGGGATCGACCCCGACGACCCCAACGCCGCGGTGTTCGTCGGCGGGGAACACGACGAGGGCAAGCGGACCGACACGATCATCGTGGCCCGGGTCGACCCGACCGCCCGGACCGTCGATCTGCTGTCGGTCCCCCGCGACCTGTGGGTCCCGATCTCGGGGACCGGTGAGAACGGTCGCATCAACTCGGCGTTCACCGGGGAGGGCGGTCAGGAACGGCTGGTGTCCACCATCAACGACGTCCTCGACATCCCGATCAACAACTACGCCGAGGTCAACTTCGTCGGTTTCCAGGATGTGATCGATGCCCTCGGTGGTGTGCCGGTCTGGTTCGACAACCCGGTCCGTGACATGAACTCCGGCCTGAACGTGGAGACCCCGGGCTGTCACCTGCTCGACGGGTTCGACTCCCTCGCCTTCGCCCGCTCCCGGCACCTGGAGTACCAGATCGACGGTCGCTGGGTGCCCGACACCTCGAGCGACTACGGCCGGTCGGCCCGCCAGCAGTTCCTGATGGCCCAGGTGGCCGATCGGGCCAGCAGCACCATCGACCTGACCGACCTCGGCACCCTCGACGCCGTCCTGCGGGCCGGCGGTTCGAACCTGCTCATCGACAACGGCTCGGGCGCCAATGACCTGATCGGTCTGGCCCGAACGTTCTCCACTGTGGGTAGTGACGGCATCCGCAACCACGCCCTGCCGGTCGAGGACCGGCGGACCGCCGGTGGGGCCGACGTGCTCGACCTTCAGGTGGCCGAGGCCCAGCCGGTGCTCGACATCTTCCGCGGTACCGCCGCCTTGCCCGACTTCCCGTCCGAGGAACGGGTCGACCCGGCCACGGTCAACCTGGCCGTGGCCAACGGGGCCGGGATCGGCGGCCTGGCCGGTTCCACCGGTGATGATCTCGGTGAGCTCGGGTTCGTGATCGACGAGATCGGCGACGCCGACGAGGCGGAGACCGACACCGTCATCCTCTACCCCGAGGGTTCGGAGGCGGCGGCGTCGGAGATCGGCCGGGCGCTCACCAGCCCGCCCCTGTTCAAGCTCGATCCCACCGCGACGGGCATCACCCTGGTGCTCGGCTCCGACTTCCAGGGGGTCGGCCCGAGCGCCGCGGACCCCAACGTGGTCAACGATCCGGCCGCCGACCACGCCGAGTTGGCCATCGACGAGGTGGGCATCGCCCCCGCCGATCCCAAGGCCGGCACCGCCTGCGCCTAGGAAGCCGGCCCCGCTTCCGCCCGTTCTGACCGTTTCTGACCGTGGATCGTCCAGGTTTCCGGAGCGTCCACGGCCAGAACGGATCACGGGAGCGAGGGGGAGCCGGCCGCTGGCGCCCGAGACCGCGGGCACCCGAGACTGTGGGCACCCGAGACCGCGGGAACCCGGGGGAGCTACAGGTTGGTGATGATGCGGCCGGCGATGGTGGCGGCGTCGCCGTCGGCGGGAACGTACCGGAGCTCGGGGTCGAGCGGTGGTTCGTAGGGGGCGTCGATACCGGTCATGCCGGACAGTTCCCCCCGGCGGGCCTTGGCGTAGAGGCCCTTCGGGTCACGCCGTTCGCACTCGTCGAGCGGGGTGTCGACGAACACCTCCACGAACCCGAGCCCGGCAGCATCGTGGAGCCGGCGAGCCAGGTCGCGGCCGGCCCGGTACGGGCTGATGAGCGGCACGATGGCCACCAGACCGGCGTCGGCGAACAGGCGGGCCACGTGGGCGACCCGCCGGACGTTCTCGTCCCGATCGGCGGCGGAGAAGCCGAGGTCGCCGTTGAGGCCTTGGCGCAGATTGTCACCGTCGAGCAGGTAGGCGGCCCGGCCCAGGCGGACGAGGGCCGCTTCGAGCTCGACCGCCACCGACGATTTGCCCGATCCCGACAGGCCGGTGAGCCAGACGGTGACACCGGGGGCGTCACCGCCCACGGTGGCCCACCGATCGGTCCGGGCCACCGCGCTCGGGTGCCACAGGGTGTTGGCCGAGGTCGGCTCGCCCGGCCCCGGCGCCGCGGCGCCGGTCATCGGGCGGGACGCGTCGGCTCGGGGGCCGGGGTGCCGGTCACTGGGTGGCGACGATCATCCCGGCGCCGACGGTGACATTGGTGGACTCGTCGACGAGGATGAAGCTACCGGTGGTGCGGTTGCGCTGGTACTCATCGGCCAGCAAGGGCATGGTGGTCCGCAACCGGACCCGGCCGATCTCGTTCAGCTCGAGGCCCGTCGCCGACTCGTCGCGGTGCCCGGTGTTGATGTCGAGCCGGTAGCGGAAGTCCTTGACCAGGGCCCGGGCCCACCGGGTGGTGTGCTTGATGGCCAGCTTGGAGCCCGACGCGAGCCGCGACGACTCCGACATCCAGCACACCATCGCCTCGAGATCCTGGGTGGGGGTGGGCTGGTTGTTGGGCCGGCAGATCATGTCACCCCGGCTGACGTCGAGGTCGTCCTCCAGCAGGACGGTGACGGCCATCGGGGCCACCGCGGATTCCACCGGCCCGGTGGCCGTCTCGATGGCGGCGATCCGGGTGGTGAACCCCGACGGGAGGACCATGACGTCGTCACCCGGACGGAGCATGCCGCCGGCCACGGTGCCGGCGTATCCCCGGTAGTCGTGGTGCTCGGTGCTCTGGGGCCGGATCACGTACTGGACCGGGAAGCGGACGTCGACCAGGTTGCGGTCGGAGGCGATGTGGACCTCCTCCAGATGGTGGAGGAGGGTGGCCCCCCGGTACCAGTCCATGTGGACCGACCGGTCGACGACATTGTCTCCGTGGAGGGCGGAGATCGGGATGAAGGTGAGGTCGGTGAACTCGAGCCGGCTGGCGAACTCGGCGTACTCCCGCTTGATCTCCAGGAAGCGCTCCTGGCTGTAGTCGACCAGGTCCATCTTGTTGACCGCCAGGACCAGGTGGGGGATCCGCAGCAGGTTGGCGATGAAGGAGTGGCGGCGGGACTGTTCGATGATCCCCTTGCGGGCGTCGATCAGGATGATGGCCAGATCCGCGGTGGAGGCGCCGGTCACCATGTTGCGGGTGTACTGGATGTGCCCCGGGGTGTCGGCGATGATGAACTTCCGCTCGGGGGTGGCGAAGTAGCGGTGGGCCACGTCGATCGTGATGCCCTGTTCCCGCTCGGCCCGGAGGCCGTCGGTGAGCAACGCCAGGTTGGTGTGCTCGTCACCGCGGCTGGCACTGGTCGACTCGATGGCTTCGAGCTGATCCTCGAAAATCGATTTCGAATCGTAGAGCAGGCGGCCGATCAGCGTGCTCTTGCCGTCGTCGACCGAGCCGGCAGTGGCTAGGCGGAGCAGATCCATCAGAAGTAACCCTCTCGTTTCCGGTCCTCCATCGCCGCCTCGGCCGTTCGGTCGTCGGCCCGGGTCGCCCCGCGCTCGGTGATCCGGGTGGCCGCCACCTCTTCGATCACCGCGTCCAGCTCGGCGGCCGACGAATCGACGGCCCCGGTGCACGTGGCGTCGCCGATGGTGCGGAACCGCACCAGGCGCTGTTCGGGTTCTTCGCCCTTCATCATCTGGAGGTGGGGGTTGACCGCCAGCCACATCCCGTCGCGGGGGAACACCTGCCGGTGGTGGGCGAAGTAGATCGAGGGGACCTCGATCTGCTCGTCGCGGATGTAGTGCCACACGTCGAGCTCGGTCCAGTTGGAGATGGGGAACACGCGGATGTGTTCGCCCGGCCGGTGCCGGCCGTTGTACAGATTCCACAGTTCGGGCCGCTGGGCCTTGGGGTCCCACTGGCCGAACTCGTCACGGAAACTGAAGATCCGTTCCTTGGCCCGGGCCTTCTCCTCGTCCCGGCGGGCCCCGCCGAACAGGGCGTCGAACCGGTTCTCCTCGATCGCTTCGAGCAGCACCGAGGTCTGCAGACGGTTCCGGGAGGCCCGGGGGCCGGTGTCCTCGGTGATCTTCCCGGCGTCGATGGCTTCCTGGACCGAGGCCACGACCAGGCGGACCCCGGTTTCGGCCACCCGCTGGTCGCGGAACTCGATAACCTCATCGAAGTTGTGTCCCGTATCGACATGCATGATCGGGAATGGCACAGGAGCTGGGTAAAACGCCTTGACGGCCAAGTGAAGCAGGACGATCGAATCCTTACCGCCCGAGAACAGCAGGGCCGGGCGTTCGAACTCGGCCGCCACCTCTCGGATGATGTGGATGGCCTCCGCCTCGAGGGCGTCCAGGTGCGACAACTGGGTTTGCATCGTGAATCTCGGTCTTCGCGGGAACGGTTCAGGTCGTGTGGTTCGCTGCCGACGATGAACAGGCTGCAGCAGGTGCACACCATGCGTGGAAAGGGCGGCGAATCCCCATGACCGACAGCGGGACTCCGGTGGTCTCGGTAACCGACTATAGCGGGGTGGTCAAACGATGGTTCTGGATCTTGGCCATCGCGGCGATCCTGGGCGCCGTCGTGGGCGCCCTGGCCATGCGGTTGCAGTCCACGATGTACGTTTCGGAAGCGGTGGTGCAAATCACCCCCCTCACCGCTGAGATCGACCAGGCCGCGGACGTGTCCCGCCAGATCAGCATGGAGACCGAGCTGGCGGTGGCCGGTTCGGAGCGGGTGGCCGAACGGGCCTCGGCGTTGCGCACAGCGGCGACGGAGCTCGACGCGGAGAATTACTCATCGCTCGAGGTCAGCCAGGAGGCCGACACCGTCGAGGTCGACCCGGCCTCGGTGGCCACCGCCCTCGAACAGCTCGTGGTGTCCGCCCCCGACGATTCCCAGATCCTCGTCTTCACCGCCACCACCGACACGGCCGACTCGGCCGAGGCCCTGGCCCAGTCGAGCGCCGTGGCGTACCTCGATTTCCGGAACGATCGGGTCATCCAGGACCGTCAGGCCACCCTGGAACGGCTGAACGCCCGTGAGCACGAACTGGTCGGCCGGCTCAACGAGCAGCAGGCCGCCCAGGCGGCCCAGGTCCAGGAGCAGATCGCCGCCGGTCAGGAGAGCCCGCCCACCACCACCAACTACGCCGATGTGGCCGCGGTCCAGGAGCTGTCCTCGATCGGCGGGACCTACGCCAACCTGGCCACCCTGGCGGACAACCCGGGGGTGATCCTGACCGACGCCGACCAGCCCTCGGATCCGGAGGGCCTGCCGTTCCTGGCCGGGCCGGTGATCGGCGCCCTCATCGGGCTGGTGATCGCCTTCACGGCCGCCTTCCTGCTCGATCGCAGCGACGACCGGCTCCGCAGCAGCCGGGTCGAACTGGCGGCGCTGGGCGTGCCCATGCTGGGCACCGCTCCGGTACGTGCCGGCCGCAGCGCGGTGGCCCCCGAGCTCGTCGGCGTGGGCGGCGGGGGAGGCCGGGGTGAGCAGCCGGCCCGGCTGTTCGGCTCCGACACCGCGGCGGGCGACGCCTACCGGCGGATCCAGAGCACCCTGGCCTTCAGCCTGGAGCAGACCGACAAGACCGTCATCGTGGTCGCCGGCGTGACCGAGCCGGCCCCCCCGACGTCGGTGGCCGCCAACCTCGCCGCCACCGCGGCCCGTGGGGGTCGGCGGACCCTGCTGGTCGACGCCGATCTCCGCAATGCACCGCTGGCCCGCCATCTCGGCCTGGAGGTCGATGCCGGTCTCAGCAATGTGGTGTTCGACGGGGTCGGCCTGCAAGCCACCGTCACCCCGGTCCGGGGGGTCAACAATCTCTGGCTGCTCCCGGCCGGGACCCGCCGGGACCGCCCGGCCGAGGTCCTGCGGAGCCAGAGCCTGGCCCGCCTGGTCGCCGCGGTCGGGGCCGATTTCGACCTGGTCGTGGTGCTGGCTCCGCCGGTGCTGAAGGTGGCCGACGCCGTCGACGTGGCCCGGGTCTGCGACGGCGCGGTCCTGGTGGCCGACGGCGGTACCGAGACCCGTCAGGCCATCGCCGACTCGGTCGACCAGCTGCGAGGCGTGGGCGCCGAGATCATCGGTGTGATCGTGGCCGACGACCACTCCTCGGCCCGGTGACGGCCACGGCGGTCGGCGACCGGGTGGAGGTCTACCGGGTCGAGGCCGAACGCCCCCTGCCCCACTGGCCGGTGACCCTGATGATCGCCGGCTACCCGGTCTGGTTCCTGACCGGGCTCGGCGGGTTCATGTGGGTGATCCTGGCCGTACCGATGGCGGTGGCCCTGCTCCGCCGGCGGCAGGCCGTGGTCCCCAAGGGGTTCGGCTTCTGGCTGCTGTTCCTGGCCGCGGTGGTCGGTTCGGCCACCAGCCTCGACGGGTTCGGCCGCACCGCCGGCTACCTGCTGCGGCTCGGCTACTACGGGGCCGCCACGGTGTTCCTGCTGTACCTGCTCAACGCGGGGACGAGTCTCCCGGTGTCCCGGATCGTCCGGGTGTTCACCATCGTCTACCTGGCCACGGTGACCGGCGGCTACCTGGCCCTGGTGCTGGGCGACTGGTCGTTCCGGTCCCCGACCTGGTACCTGATGCCTCACGTGCTGCGGTCGAACGAGCTCGTCAACTCCCTGCTCACCCCGGGGTTCGCCGATCTGCAGGACATTATCGGGATCCCCATCCCCCGTCCCAAGGCGCCGTTCCCCTACACCAACAGTTGGGGTTCCAACCTGGCCCTGCTCACCCCGTTCGCCCTGATGGCCCTCAACCTGCCCGGGGTGGGGATCTCGCGACGGGTCGTCCGATTCGCCCTGTTCGCCTCGGTCATCCCCGCCGTGGTGTCGCTCAATCGTGGCCTGTGGCTGAGCCTCACGGTCGGTCTGGTGTACGCGGCCATCCGGTTCGGCGTCGGTGGTCAGACCCGGCTGCTGGTCCGCCTGGCCGTCGGGGCGGTGGTGCTCGCCCTGATCATCGTCCTGTCCCCGCTCGGCGGGCTGGTCACCAGCCGTATCGACAACGGTCACTCCGACAACGACCGCACCGAACTGGCCACCGCCGCGATCAGCGGGGCCACCGAACGGCCCCTGTTCGGCTGGGGGGCTCCCCGCCCGAACGTCCGGAGCCTGCCCTCGATCGGCACCCACGGCCAGCTGTGGATGGTGACGTTCTCCCACGGTTTCGTGGGCGCCGTCGGTTTCGTGGGCGCCCTGGTCAGCTTCTGGTTCCACACCAGGAAGCAGAGAACGGCAGTGGGGGTCTGGGCCAACGCCGTCATCCTGATCGGGATCACCCAGATCGGGTTCTACCTGATGATTCCCAACGCCCTGTTCGTCGTCATGGCCGGCGTCGCCGTGGCGGCCCGGACCCTGGTCGAGTCGCCCCGGGCCGTCGGTAGCACCCCGCTCGGGCGCCGCCACCTCGAGGACCGGCAGCTCGTGGCCCCGATGTCGTCGAGGATCTGACCATGCCGTCCCGTCACCCCCGCGGCCTGCCGGCCGTGTTCCTCGCCGTCGCGGTCATGGTCGCCGCCGTGGGTTGTACCGACGACGAGGCCGACCCCGGAGCCGGCGGGACATCGTTCCCCGAGGCGTCCGGACCGGCGCTGACGGCCGACACCCCCCGGTTCGGTGCCGCACTCAAGGGTTCGGATGCGGCCGCGGTGGAGACGCTCGAGGCCGACGCCGGGGCCCCGCTCGGGGTGGTGCGGACCTTCGCCCGGTGGGACACCCAGTTCCCGACCGCCGACCATCTGGCCCTGCTCGAGAGCGGCCACCGGATCCACCTGTCGGTCCGACCCCGGTTCGACGACGGGACGGTGGTGCTGTGGTCGGACGTGGCCGCGGCCCGGCCCGGCTCACCGGTGTACGAACGCATGGTGGAGTGGGCCGACGCCGTCGCCCCGTACGCCGACCAGCTCTATCTGACCTTCAACCACGAGCCCGAGACCCGTGACAGCGCGGCCAACGGCAGTGCCGAGGACTTCGTGGCCGCCTTTCGGCGCTGGAACGAGGTGATGGCCGAGCACGGCGCCGGGGACATCCCCCGGGTGGTGGTGCTGACCCGGGGGGCGTTCGGCGATGGCCGGGTCGACCAGTGGTACCCGGGCGATGCCGCGGTCGACATCATCGGGGTCGACGCCTACAACTGGTTCGACTGTCAGGGCTCACCCCGGCCCTGGCTCAGCCCGTCGGAGCTGCTGGAACCGGCGGTGGTCTTCGCCGAGGAGCACGGCAAACCGATGGCCATTCCCGAGGTGGCCTCCACCGAGGACCCCGCCGATCCCGGCCGCAAGGCCCAGTGGATGGTCGACCTGGGCGACACGGTGGCGTCGCTGTCGGCGCGGCACCCGATCACCTTCGTCGCCTGGTTCGACGTCCACGACGCCGGGTGGCCGGACTGTGACTGGTCGTACGACTCCACGCCGGCGGCGGCCGAGGCCATGGCCGGCAACGTCAGCCGGTTCGCACCCGAGGGATCTTGATCCCGAGCCGGTCGGCGTAACGGGCCACGAACCCCAGCCAGATCAGCCCGGCCACACCCAGGGTGATCACCAGACCCACGAAGGTGTCTCGGGTGACGACACCGACGGGGACGACGGCGGCCACCGCCCCGACGGCGGCCAGGGCGACCACCCGCCCACCGGGACGGAGGGGACTGATCCGGGCCACCGCAGCCGCGGCGCCCCCGTTGACGGTGGCGGTCGCCAGCCCCCAGGCGATGGCGGCGCCCACCATCCCGTACCGGGGGATCAGCAGCCAGCCGACCAGGAGGTCGATGGCCAGTGCCACCCCGGTGAACAGCAGCGAGGTCCGGCTCCGCCCCAGCATCAGCAGGGTCAGGTCGATCGGTCCGGCCAGGGCGTTGACCAGCATGCCGATGGCCAGGATCCGCAGGGCGGTGGCGCCCTCCACCACCGCCGGGTCGATCAGGCCGGCCAGGGTCCCGGGTTTGGCCGCCACGATCAGGAAGTACGGCCACACCAGCAGGACCATCCAGCCGGTGGCCTGGGTCAGCAACCGCTGGGCCTCGGCCCACCGGACCGAGGCGATGGCCCGCCGCAGCCCCGGGCCGGCGGCCTGGGCGATCGAGAAGACGAGGAAGTTCCCGGCGGTCACGTACCGGCTGATCGACCCGTAGATCCCGGCGGCGGCCTCGCCGGCCAGGGCGGATACCAGCACCACGTCACTGCGTTCCAGGGCGATCTGGAACGCAGTCGAGGCCGACCGGGGTCGGGTGTAGGCCCAGAACTCCGAACGGGTCACGGCGGGGGCACGGCCGGCGGGGGCCCGGCGGAGGCCGCCCATCTGGACCAGCCAGCCGAAGGCGACGGCGGCGGCCACCACCACCGGGGCCGTCCAGGCCACGGCCAGCATGGTGGGGGTGAGCTCGCCGGTGGCCGAGAACCCCACCACCAGGCCGAGCTGCCCGAGCGGTCGGAAGATCTGGTTGACCACCACGGTCGGCGTCATCGAACCCAGACCGCGGGTGGCGCCGAGCAGGGGCACGGTCACGGCCCAGAACGGGACGGCCACCGCCACGACCCGCAGCATGGTGGCGGCATCCGCGGCGCGGGTCGACGCCACCAGGTCGGCCACGGCCGGCGCGGCGAGGGCCAGGGCCGACCCCCCGAGCACACCGGCGACGGTGACCGGGCCGAGGGCCAGGCGAACCAGGCCACCGGGGTCGGGACGGTCGGTGTCGAGCACCCGGGGCATGAAGTAGACCTGGCCGGTCATGGAACCCAGGCCGCCGGTGTTGCCGGCGATGGTGGCGATGGCGGTGACGGTGTAGAAGAGGCCGGCCACCGCGGCGCCGGCCCGGGTGGCCACCACGGCGATGGCGAAGTTGGCCACCGTGGTGGACACCGCGCCGGCCAGGGACCAGCCGGTGGCCCGACCGGCGGACTGGATGCGGGGCGGGGTCTGCCCGCCGGGAGCGGTGGTGGTGGTCACCGACGGCCGGTCCCGGCCGGGTCGGCCCCGGGCGGGGTGGGGGCAGCGAGCCGTCGCCGGAGCAGGGGGCCGGCCACGTCGGCCAGGCCGGCCATCGCCCCACCATCCCACCGCTGACCCTCCAGCCGGCGTTCCCGGGCCAGGAGATCACAGAGGTAGAGGTCGATGGTGGCCGCCACCACCGCCGGTTCGGGGTCCACACCCACGCCGGCGAGCAGGTCGGGGGCGGCGTCCACCACGGCGTCCAGGGCCGACCGGTGGTCACCGTCGGTCCGGCGGTGGAGCTCGAAGTGGTGGTGGAGGGCATCGGCCCCGACGGGCCGGCCCGGGCCGGCCAGCTCCCAGTCCCACACCACCACCGAACCGCCGCCCCGCCACCGGTTCCACGGGGTCAGGTCGCCGTGCCACCAGCCGACGTCCAGCCGGGTGCGGCCGTGGACGGAGATCACCGCGTCGAGGGCGAGGCCCGGGTAGAGGGGGGCGGTCGCCTCGAGCCGGCGCCACTCCTGGAACACGGCCAGGTCGGCCACCGCCCGCCCGGGTTCGGCGTCGACCGAGGCGATGGCGGCGATCGTGGCCGCCAGGGGCGGGGTCGTGGTGTCGTCGCCCGTCCCGCCCCGCCGGCGCCGCAGGGCGGCGAGCAGGGAGCCCGGCCCGCCGTCGCCGCCCGTCACGGAGGTGAGGACCACCACCGAGCCGTCACGCCACGGTCCGTGATGAATCACCGCGGGGATGGTGTGATCGGCGGGCAGCCGGCCGGCCATACGACGGAGGGCGGCCGCCTCGGCGTCGACCAGCGCCGCGGTCATCGGAGACCACCCCACCTTGGCGAACCCGACGGTGATCCCGTCGGGCCGGATCAGCTGCAACACCGGTTTCCGATTGCGGCGCAGGGGGCCGAGGGTGACGGCGGCAACCAGCTTCGGTTCGCCGAGGGTTCGCTGCAACGCCGCGACGAGCGCGAAGGGGGGAAGGTCGAGCCGGCGGCCGGGCAGTCGACCCATGAGGCCCAAACGGGCTACGCTTTGAGCGAGGCCCGCAGTGGCCGCGACACGGGATGATCGGTCGTCACTGGGACGGCGGAGGGCGGCGACAGCAGCCCGTGTTGGTCGCGCCGGGATGAGCAGACTCACCGGTCCGCTCGTTGGTCGGGCCGAATAACGTATCGTGGGCTCGTTGGGGATCCATCCGAGGGTCTCTTCCAGCCAATGCTGGTCGGCGGAATCGGCCATAGCTCTACTCATCGGCGCGCCATGGGTTGAGTTCACCTACCGGTCTTCTCAGGTCGGAGCTGCCAGCGGTCGATGGAGGTACCGATGACCAATGGCGATACCGCACCGCTCCAGACAAGGGCCAACGCAACCACGTCTGACGTGAGGTCGGTGCTGTTCGTCTGCTCATCCGGTGGGCACCTCTCCCAACTGCTGCAGCTCCGGCCGTGGTGGTCACGGCACCGTCGCCGCTGGGTCACCTTCGACCTCCCCGACGCTCGGTCCAAGCTCGCCGGTGAACATCTGATCGGCGCATACCACCCCACCACGCGCAATCTCCGCAACATGGTCCGGAACCTCGGCCTGGCGGCCAGTGTGATGCGCTCGGATCGACCCGACCTCGTCGTGTCGAACGGGGCCGGAGTGGCCTTCCCGTTCTTCGTCGTCGCCCGGGCTCTGCGGATCCCAACCATCTATCTCGAAGTCTACGATCGGATCGACAGCCGCACGGTGACCGGTCGGCTGTGCCAGCCGTTGACCAGCGAGTTCCTGGTCCAGTGGCCTGAGCAGCAGGATCTGTATCGCGGCTCCACCCTGATTGGAACGCTGTACTGATGTCCGACATCGAGCTCACGGCCGAATCCCGCCCACCCGAGGGTGGCGATGGTCATGGCACCCCGCGTCCCGAGGTCGTCCCCACCGACCTCGCCGCCGGACGGCGGGCCGCCGACCGGCGCATCTCGCCCGGTGCCGACCGTCGGGTCCGGCCACTGGTGGTGGCGTCGGTGGGTACCGACCATCATCCCTTCGACCGGATGGTGGGATGGATGGACGAA
Organism: Acidimicrobiales bacterium; assembly: GCA_047971245.1. GTDB lineage: Bacteria > Actinomycetota > Acidimicrobiia > Acidimicrobiales > SZUA-35 > CADEDH01. The sequence goes on along the minus strand of JBKDZN010000032.1, from coordinate 791 downwards.
TGGGCGGCCGAGCACCCCGACGTGGAGGTCCTGATCCAACGGGGCACTGCGGCGGAGACCACCGTGGCCACCAGCGTGCCGCTCATCCCCCACGCCGAGTTGTGCCTGCGGTTCAGCAGCGCGGTGGCGGTGGTCACCCACGGTGGCCCGTCGACGGTGATGGACGCCCGGGCCATGGGACGGCTCCCGATCGTCATGCCGCGCCGCCCGGAACGGGGGGAGCACGTCGACGAACACCAGATCCGGTTCGCAGCCCATCTGGAACGCCACGGCCTGGCCCGGGTGGCCAACGACCGGAAGCGGCTGGAGGCCGAACTGGCCGCCGCCCTGGCCGACCCGGACCTGTTCACCGTGCCGGTGAGCCCCGACGCCATTCCCGGTCTGGTCGCCTTCGGCGCCGTCGCCGACCGGCTGCTCGGGGTGACCACCGATCTGGCGGTCCCCCGCTCGTCGGAATCGGCGGGTCCGTCCCGGACGGGCACGGGATGACCGCCACCCCGCCCTCGGAATCGTCGGCCCCGGAGCCGGAATCGGACGGGGCCACCGCACCCGGTCCCGAGGGGGCCGCCCCCCGGTCGGCCGGTCGTTCGGTGTCGGTGATCATCGCCACCCGTGATCGCCCCGAGATGCTCCAGCGGGCCCTGGCCGGTGTCACCGCCCAGGAGCACGACGGACCCTTGGAGGTCATCGTGGTCTACGACCGCACCGACCCCGATCCGGCGCTGACCCTCGATCATCCACGATTCACCCTGCGGGTGATGACCAACCAGCGCGCCGGTGGGCTGGCCGGA
>JBKDZN010000031.1:0-20415 GCA_047971245.1 Acidimicrobiales bacterium | reverse complement strand
CTCGACCCCGGCCACCTCGGTCATGACCTCGATCGAGGCCTCGCCGAGGTAGTTGGGGGCCGGCCGGTAGGGACTCAGGTCGGAGCGGCTCCACAGGGCCGGGAACCGGTCGTGGCGACGACGACCGAACACCAGGGAGTCGGCCTCCACCCAGTAGTCACGCGCCGCGAGCTGGGGGTCCCGTTCGGCCAGGTCCGCTGCGTTCTGGACCACCCCGGCGGCCACCCCGACGCCCTGGAGCAGTTCCATGGCCTTCTCGGCCTCGTAGCCGTCGCACCAGCGGCGCATGGCGCGCCCGATCTCGTGGCGGTGGATGCGCCGCAGCTCCACCGACGCCAGCTCCGGTTCGGCCGGGCCGATCGTCTCCCGCAGGCGGGCCCACATGGCGTCGTCGGTGGCAGTCACCGCCAGCCAGCGGCCGTCGGCACACGGGTAGACGTCGTTGGGCACCGCGTCGGTGAGGCCGTCCCGGTTCCCGCAGGCGGTGGCCACATGCCGGTTGGCGCTGGTGTTGATCAGGGCCGGGCCGAGCAGGTAGGCGCCCACCTCGAGCTGGGCCATGTCCAGGTACTGTCCGGTGCCGGTCCGTCGCCGGGCTTCGAGGGCGGCCAGCACCGAGAACGCGGCCGCGAACCCCGCCGCGTGGTCGTTCAAGGAGTAGCCGCAGCCGATGTCGCCCCGGTCCACCGGATTGGTCAGGAAGGTCAGGCCGCACAGGGCGTGCACCGTCGGGGCGTAGCTGATCACGTCCGCCCACGGCCCGGTGTGCCCGCACCCCGACATCGAGATGTAGACGAGCCGGTCGTTCCATTCCCGCACCGTCGACCACCCCAACCCGAGGCGCTCCAGGACCCCGGAGGAGTAGTTCTCCACCACCACGTCGGCCCGTTCGATCAGGGGCCGGATGGCGGCGAGGGCGTCGGGGTGTTTGAGGTCGAGCGCCAGCGACCGTTTCGACCGGTTCCACACCGGGTAGTAGGGGTAGTCGGGCCGGTTGACCAGGGTGGCCCGCTCCTCGGTCTGGACCTTGATCACATCCGCGCCCAGATCACCCAGGATCCGGGTCCCGAACGGTCCGGCCAGGACCCAGCTCAGGTCGAGCACGACCAGCCCGTCCAACGGCTTCGGCAGCGCACCAGGCCCCGATCCGGCGGCGCCGCCGTCCCCGGCCGGTGCGGCGGGCCCCGGCCGGGGATCGGGGGTGTCCTCGCCGCCCACCCGGTACGGGTCGGCCGCCCACCGGGCCAGGATCTCGTCGACCGGCCGCGGTTCGGTGACCGGCGGGCCCGGCGGGGCGGTCGGGGTGCCGGTGAACCGGACGAGGCGGTCCGGCCGGATCACCGGACCGACCGCGTCGAGACCGATGCCCGAGCCGGGATGGGCGTGGACGCTGTCGTCGACGGTGGTGAGGAACTCCCGGTGGGCGAACTGGGGGTTGGCCAGCACCTGCTCGACGGTCTGGACCTCGCCGAAGGCGACGTGACGGGACTGAGCCCCGGTGAACAGCTCACCGGCGTCCCGGGTCCGGGCGAACGCCCGCATGGTGGCCATCAGGGCCGGCATGTCGGCCAGAAGGTCCTCCACCGACATCCCGTCGAACACCCGGGCCGCCTCCAGACCGGATTCCACCATCCAGCCGATCAGGTTCTCGGGCTGCGGGGTCGGGGTGACCATCACGTTCCCGGTCCGGGCCGGTACCACCTCGTAGGCCCCGAGCCAGTGCAACGACCCCTGCCGGGCGGCCAGGGCCGGCAGCTCCGGCGGTAGCTCGTCGTCGTAGAAGTACTGCATGAACAGGTTCTCGATCGACCCGGTCACCACCTCGTGCAGGGACACGTCAACCAGCTGCCCCACCCCGTCACGCCGGGCCGCCCGGACCCCGGCCAGGGCGCAGATCGCGGCGGCGAAACCGCCGAAGTTGTCGTTCTGACCGCCCCACGAGTTCAGCGGGTGGTCGGGCGGGCCGGTGATCGACAACACCCCGCTCATCGCCCCGGCCACCATGTCGGAGTGGCGCCAGTGGGCCCGGGGACCGGTCCGGCCGAACGGGGTCAGCGACACCTGGACCAGGGTCGGGTTCAGGGCCACCAGATCGGCGTGATCCGCACCCACCCCGGCCAGGAACCCGACCGGGGTGCTGTCGATGACCAGATCCGCGGTGGCGGCCAGGCGGCGGTAGACGTCACGGCCCTCCGGGGTGGTCAGGTCCATGTCGACCGGCACGGTGGCGGCGTTGAACCACCAGTCGAGCACGCCGCCGGGGCGGCCGATCATCGGGGTGCCCCGGCTTCCCGCCCCGGCGCGGCGGACCACCGACGCCCCGTGCTCGGCCAGCAGTTTGGTGGCGAAACGACCGAGATCATCGGTGAGGTCGATCACCCGGAGACCGGCGAGGGGACCGGGCGGGGAATCGGACGGATCCGGTGCGGCAGCCGAGAAATCGGTCATGGGGCCATTGATACCCCACCCGGACCGTAGGGGGCCAAGGGTGGGGGACTACGGTGGCCCCATCCGCCACCGGATCCGAACGTGCGCCCTCGAGGAGCGTGACCGCCTTGGCCTCTGACCTGCCTCCCGACGTGCCCGCCGACCCGGCGCGCCCGCCCGCCGCGGACCCGCCGGACCCCAACGACCGGACCGGGACCTCGGACCGGATGCCGCTTTCGGTCCTCGACCTGGCCACCGTGGCCGACAGCGGCACCTCGGCCACCGCCCTGGCCGAGACCACCGAACTGGTCCGCCGGGCCGAGACCCTCGGCTACCGGCGGTTCTGGGTGGCCGAGCACCACAACATGGCCACCGTGGCCTCCACCGTCCCCTCGGTCCTGATCGCCCACCTGGCCGCGAGCACCAGCCGGATCGCGGTGGGCTCCGGAGGGGTGATGCTGCCCAACCACGCCACCCTGTCGGTGGCCGAACAGTTCGCCATGCTCGAGGCCCTCCACCCGGGCCGGATCGACCTCGGCATCGGCCGGGCCCCCGGCACCGACCGGGCGACCGCCCAGGCGCTGCGCCGGGGCGGCCTCGACGCCGACGAGGAGTTCGGCCGCCACCTCCTCGACCTGATGGGCCTGCTCGGCGACCCCCGCACCGAAGACGGCCTGTGGCGGCACTTCCGGGCCACCCCGGTGGCCACATCGGCGCCCCGCGTCATGCTCCTCGGGTCGAGCGGGTTCAGCGCCCAGCTGGCCGGGCTGCTCGGCCTTCCGTTCGCGTTCGCCCACCATTTCGACATGGGTGGCACCGTCCAGGCGGTGGCCATCTACCGCGACGCCTTCCGCGCCTCGGACATCCTCGACGAACCGTACGTGATCGTGACCGCCTCCACCCTGGGCGCGGCCGACGCCGACACCGCCGACCGCCTGGCCGCCCCGGCCCGGTTGCGCCGCCATGGGATCCGGACCGGGCAGATCCTGCCCCTCCTGTCGCCGGAGGCGTCGCTGGCCCACCCCGACTACCCGGCGGCGGCCGCGGCCGGCACCGCCGCCCTGGTCGGGACGGGGCCCGACGTCGTGGCCGGCCTCGAAGACCTGGCCGCCCGCACCGGGGCCACCGAGCTCATGATCAACACCCCCACCCACGGTCTGCGCGAACGTCTCGACAGTCTGGAGCGGGTGGCCGACGCGTGGGGGTTGACGCCCCGATGAGAGCATGGCAGGTGACCGAGCCGGGCGACCCGTGGGACGTGCTCCGGCTGACCGACCTCGCCGAACCCGAACCCGGGCCCGGCACCGTCCGGGTGGCGGTGACCGGTGCGGACGTGAACTTCGCCGACATCCTCCAGGTCCAGGGCCGGTACCAGGTCCGTCTCGACCCACCGTTCGTGCCCGGGATGAGTGCCTCGGGTCGGATCACCGCGGTCGGGGCCGGGGTCGACCTGAGCGTCGGTGCCCTCGTCGTAGGCCCCACCGTGCCCCCCTGGGGTGGGTTCGCCGAGGCGGCCCTCCTGGCCGCCGACCAGCTCACCGTCCTGCCCGACGGGATCGACCCGGTGGTGGCGGCCGGGGCCCACGTCACCTTCGGAACGGCCTGGTACGCCCTCCACGACCGGGGCCACATCCGGCCCGGGGAAACGGTGCTGGTGCTGGCCGCGGCGGGCGGGGTCGGCTCGGCCGCGGTCCAACTCGCCGTCGACACCGGCTGCTGGGTGCTGGGCGCGGCCGCCGGACCGGAGAAGACGGCCGCGGTGGAGGCGCTCGGGGCCGGGATCGCCATCGACTACCGGCCGGAACCGGACGCCGACCATCGGTACGACACTGACCGCTTGTACGACACGGTGATGGCGTTGACTGACGGTCGTGGGGTCGACGTGGTGGTCGACCCGGTCGGCGGGGCCGTGTTCGACGTGGCCCGGCGACTGGTGGCCTGGAACGGACGGCTCCTCGTGGTCGGCTTCGCCGGCGGCGAAATCCGGCCCGCCCCCACCAACCATCTCCTGGTCAAGAACTATGCCGTGGTCGGCGTCCACCTGGGCGGCGCCCGCCGGGTCGAACCCGACACGGTCAGCCGGCTCTACCAGCGGGTTTACGACCGTATCGGCCCCGGCGGCATCGAACCCCTGATCACCGGCCGGCCCCCGCTCGACGAGGTCCCCCACGCCCTCCGCCGCCTCGCCGGGCGGGACACCATCGGCCGCCTGGTCGTCGTCCCCGGGTCCTGAGCCCGGGAGCTGTGACCGGCCCGGCGGCGGGAACCGTCGGGTCACGCCGTTTGCGGTCCAGGTCGATCCGCCCGGTGCCGACCTGCTAGCAATGGCCGGGAAAGGGGGCGCATCGTGACGACGGGCACCACGACCGACCGGGCCGCGCCGGAGCTGACCATCAAGGGCCGGGTGGCCGTGGTGGGGATCGGCGAGACCACCTACTACAAGCGCGGCGAATCCCCCGACCCCGAGTTCGTGCTGGTGTTGAAGGCCATCATGGCCGCCTGCGCCGACGCCGGCATCGACCCGAGCGTCATCGACGGGTTCACCTCGTACTCCAACGACCGGAACATGCCCGCCCGCCTGGCCAACGCCCTCGGCCTCCCCGAGCTGCGCTACTCGGTGATGCAGTGGGGGTCCGGCGGTGGGGGAGCGGCCGCCGCGGTCGGCAACGCCGCTGCCGCGGTCACCGCCGGCTACGCCGACTGTGTGGTCGCCTACCGGGGACTGGCCCAGGGCCAGTTCGGCCGGTTCGGATCCGGGGCCCAGGTGGCCAACGTGTCGGGGCCGAACGCGTTCAGCGTGCCCTACGGGGTCATGTCCCCGGCCCAGATGTACGCCATGCGCACCACCCGCCTGTTCCACGAGCACGGCATCTCACCCGACACCCTGAAAGCGGTCGCCATGGCCGCCTACCACCACGCCCAGAAAAACCCCCGGGCCGTCATGTACGGCCGACCCCTCGACGAGGCCACCTACGACGAGTCCCGCTGGATCACCGAACCGTTCCGGCTCTACGACTGCTGCCTCGAGAACGACGGGGCGGCCGCCATCATCGTCATGTCGGCCGAGCGGGCCCGCGACGTCACCGACCATCCCGTCTACCCCCTGTCGATCCAGCAGGGGGGACCGTTCCGGTCGGGGGCCACGGTCCACAATGTGCCCGACTACGCCACCTCGAGCTTCAAGTCGATGGTGCCGCATCTCTACGCCAAAGCCGGGGTGGGCCCGGACGACGTCGACGTGGTCCAGTCCTACGAGAATTTCACCGGGGCGGTCGTGATGAGCCTCATCGAACACGGCCTCGTCGGTTACGACGACGCCAACAAGGTGCTCACCTACGACAACCTGATCGCCCCCGACGGCCGCCTCCCGCTCAACACCAGCGGCGGCAACCTGGCCGAGTGCTACATGCACGGTCTCGGCCTCCAGATCGAGGCCATCCGCCAGATCCGGGGCACCTCCACCAACCAGGTGCCCGGGGCCCGGGTGGCGCTGGCCAACGCCGGACCGATGGTGGAGGTGGCCTCGACGGCCCTCTACGGCAACGAGGAGACCCTGGGATGACCCCGCCGACCGCACCCACCACCAGCACCGCCACCCCCTACCTCGCCCCCGGCCTGCCGAGCCCGCGACCGGCCCGCGACGGGCTCGACGCGCCCTACTGGGAGGGCACCCGCCGGGGTGTCCTGATGGTCCAGCGCTGCCACGACTGCGGCACCTACCAGTGGGGGCCGGAATGGATGTGCCACCACTGCCGGAGCTTCGACGTCGGCTGGACCGAGGTTTCCCCCGAGGGCCGCGTCTACAGCTGGCAGCGGCCCTATCATCCCGTGCATCCTGCGCTGGCCGAGCAGGGCCCGTACCTCGTGGTCCTGGTCGAGCTGCCGCAGGCCGGGGGGATCCGCATGCTGGGCAACCTCCTCGGTGACCCCCTCCAATCAGTGTCGATCGGAGACGACGTGGAAGCAGTATTCGAACCGCACGACGACGGCGAACCGCCGTTCACCCTGGTCCAATGGCAACATCGTTCGGCCACCGGCCCGTCGGGGACGAACCGGTGAGCGCCACGGCCCCCACCACCACCGAGGGCCCGACGGAGAGCCCGGTCGGGTCCGACGCCTTCGTCCTCACCGACCCGGCCACCGGGCGGACCTTCGCCCTCGACGTCGACCTCCCCGACCGCTACGCCACCAAGCCCGACGCGGCCTTCCCCCTGGTCCTGGCCCTCGACGGTCAGTGGACCTACGGCCTGGTGCGCGACACCTTCCGCCTGCTCAGCCGGAGCCGGGATCTGCCGGAGGCGGTCGTGGTAGGCCTGCGTCACGTCGCCCCCGACATCGGTACCATCGTCCAGCTCCGGGCCATGGACTTCACCCCAACCGCGGCACCGGCCCCACCGGAAACCGGGGTGAAGGTCCCGGCCGAGGAACTGGGCGGCGCGGCCTCGTTCCGCTCGTTCCTGCTCGGCACCGTCCTGCCCACCCTCGAAGCCCACTACCGGCTGTCCGAGCGCCGGATCCTGGTCGGCCACTCGTTCTCGGCCCTGTTCGGGGTCGACCTGCTCCTGTCCGGGTCGGACGCGTTCACCGACCTGGTCCTCACCAGCCCGTCGGTGTGGTGGGACGACCGGACCATCTTCGAGACCGAGAGCGCGGCGTCGGGGGCCGGGCGGATCCCGGCGGCCCGGGTGTTCCTGTCGGCGGCCACCGACGAGCTGGAAGGCGACTACGGCGGTCACCGCCGCTTCCGTGATCGGCTGGCCGTGCGGCGCCATCCCGGCCTGGAGATCATCTGGCAGCAGTTCGACGGCTACACCCACTCCACCGTGCTCAACCCGGCCATCCACGCCGGGCTGCTGGCGGTGGCTGCTGCGGAGCAGGGCGGGTCCGAGCAGTCGTGAGCCTCCGGGCGGGCGCGGCCACCGGCGCCCATCCGGCCTGCGGCCACGTGTGCCTCAGTTTCGATTTCGACGGGCCGTCGCTGTGGATCCAACGCCGGCAGACCGACCCCACCTCCGTCTCACGCGGCGAGTTCGGCGCGGTCGCCGTGCCCCGGATCCTGGACCTGCTGACCCGCCGCAACCTGACCGCCACGTTCTTCGTGCCCGGCCACACGGCCGAGACCTATCCCAACGTGGTCCGGGCCATCAGCGACGCCGGTTGCGAGCTGGCCCTGCACGGGTACGCCCACGAGCTGAACTCCCGCCTCGACACCCCGACCGAGCGGGGCCTGCTGGAACGGTGCACCGAGGTGCTGGCGGCCGTGACGGGATCGCCGCCGGTTGGGTACCGGGCCCCGTCGGGGGTGGTCACCGACCAGACCCTGGAGCTGCTCGTGGAGGCCGGCCTGCGTTACGACTCGTCGCTCATGGGCCACGACTACCGCCCGTACCGGGTCCGCGTCGGCACCGGGATCCCCGAGGACGGTCCGGTCCGGTGGGGTACCGAGACCAGCCTGATCGAGCTGCCCTGGTCGTGGACGGTTGACGACTATGTCCACCTGGAGTTCGTCGCCTTTCCCCGGATGCTGATGCCAGGTCTGCGGTCACCGGTCGAGATGTTCGCCAACTTCTCCGGCGACGTCCGCTGGATGGTCGACCATGTCGACCGGGGCGTGGCCACGTTCGTCTTCCACCCGCAGGTCATCGGTCGTGGTCACCGGCTGCGAGCCCTCGAGGCGTGGCTCGACGAGCTGGCCGATCTGGGCGTGTCGTTCGACCGGATGGACGCCATCGCCGCGGCGGTGGCCGACGGGCAGGTGTTCGGGAGGGAGTGACCGCCCGCCCCGATCAGGCGACCACGGACCGGATCCGGTCGTGGAGGATCTGGAGCTGGTCGAGCATCTCGGCGCTGCTGCGGGCCCCGGCCTGGTACACGGCGGTGGCGTTGAGGGAAACCCACCCGAAACCGAGGCCGGCCAGGCTCTCCGCCCGGGCCACGACCCGATCGTGATCCGCGTAGTAGGCCTTGTCCTCCTTCTTCCGGGGCGGCGGCTGGAGCATCATCTGCATGCCCAGGGCGTCGGGGTCCCGGCCCGCCTTCTCGGCGTGGCGACGGATCGTCTCCACCATGCCGACCATCACGGCGGGGTCGTCGGCCGGGGTGCCGACCCAGCCGTCGCCCAGCTCCCCGACCCGCCGCAGGGCCCGAGGGCTGCCGCCACCGACCCACAGGGGTACCGATCCCTGGGGTGGTTTGGGTTCCATGGCCACCGTGTCGGCGGTGTAGTGGGGCCCCGGCAGGGTGATCCGGTCCTCGGTCCAACACGTCCGGAGGGCGGCGATGGCCTCGTCCATGCGGACACCCCGATCGTCGAAGCGCTCGTCGAGGGCCTCGTACTCCGACTCCTGCCAACCGACCCCCACCCCGAGACGAACCCGGCCGCCGGACAGGGTGTCGATGGTGGAGACCTGCTTGGCCACCAGCACCGGCTGGCGTTGGGGCAGGACCAGCACCTCGGTGGTCAGGGTGACCCGCTCGGTCACCGCGGCCAGGTGGCCCAACAGGATGAGGGCCTCGATGATCGGCATCTGGGGCGGGTACATGGGGCCCGGGCGGGTGTCGGTCGGGTAGCCCATCACCACATGGTCGTAGACCGACAGGTCGTCGTAGCCGATCTCCTCCACCGCCCGGCCGAAGTCGGCCAGGGCTCCGGGGCCCTCCTGGGCGGCGACGCTGGGGACGGTGACGCTGAGCTTCATGGCGGGGACCTCGAACTGGCGATGGGTGACACGGATCGACGCCGAGTTTGACCCATGCGGAGCGGTGGACTCCAAATGCGGAATGGCTGGAGCCTGCTCCGGCCGTCTACAACGAGGGGCACAGCAGGAACACCGGCGCCGGGCGCTTCCCGGGACCGGCGACAGGCGAAGGGGGCCCATCCGATGGGGAAACTGGATGACCGGGTGGCGGTGGTGACCGGGGCGGCCAGCGGGATCGGGGCGGCAACCGCCCGCCGGTTGGTGGCCGACGGGGCCCGGGTCCTGGTGACCGACATCCAGGACGACGTAGGCAAGGCCCTGGCCGACGAGCTCGGCGACCGGGCCGCGTTCCGCCATGTCAACGTCACCCTGGAGCAGGACGTGGCCGATGCGGTGAGCGAGGCGGTGCAACGGTGGGGCACGCTCGACGTGATCCACAACAACGCCGGCTTCGTGGGCCCCACCGGGCCGCTGGAGACCGTCGACGCCGAGGCGTGGACCCAGACGATCAATGTGCTGGTCACCAGCGTGTTCTACGGCATCAAGCACGCCACCCCGGCCATGCGGGCCGCCGGTGGGGGCAGCATCGTCAACACCGCCTCGGTGTGCGGCCTGGTGGCCGGGATCGGGGCCCATGTGTACACCGCGGCCAAGCACGCGGTGGTCGGGCTCACCCGCTCCTCGGCCCTGGAACTGGCCGAGGAGAACATCCGGGTCAACGCCGTCTGTCCCGGCTACATCGTGACCGGCCTCGCCGCCGGACGGGCGATCTCGGAGGTCGACCCGGCCGAGATGTCCCGCCGGCTGGACCGGGCCCGGGCCGGCATCGACGGTTCCCAGCCCCTCGGCCGGGCCGGCGAACCCGACGACATCGCCGCCGCGGTGGCCTGGCTGGCCTCGGACGACGCGTCATGGGTTACCGGCACCACCCAGGTGGTCGACGGTGGCCTGATCGTGGGCAAGCCGTGGCGCAAGCAACCCGACTCGATGACCAGGGACCGCCCGATCCGCATGTACGCACCGGGCACCTACCGGTGAGCGGGTTCCGGTGAACGGCACCGAGCCGGCAACCGGGAGCCGGGATGGTGACCGTTCGGGTCCACCGTTGGATCTCGGTGGGTTCGAGGCGAACAACGACCCGACGGGCTTCGCCGCCCGGGTCCTGGCCGACGACCCGATCCAGTGGAGCGACGCCCACCGGGCGTGGCTGCTGCTCGGGCACCGCCAGGTCGCCGACGCCTTCCGCGACACCCGCTTGTCGGCCGATCGGATCACCAGTCTCGAACGCCTGGCCCGGGATCGGCCCGAGACCTTCGCCCTCACCGTGGAGCTGCTCTCGGGCTGGATGGTGTTCCGGGACCCACCGGTCCACACCCGGCTCCGCGACCCGGTACGCCGGGCCATCACCCCTCGCACCGTCGACCGGTTGGCTGACCGGATCGCCGCGACCGCCGATGAGCTGCTCGATCGGGTCACGCCCGGCGAGCCGTGGGACCTCAAGGCCGAGCTGGCCTCCCCGCTCCCGGCCCTGATCATCGCCGACCTGTTGGGGGTGCCCGGATCGGAACGGCACCGGTTCCAGGCCTGGTCGGACGATCTGGCCCAGATCGTGTTCTCGGTGGAACCGGGAGCGATCGAGGTGGACGATCTCCGCTCGGCCACCGGCGAGTTCACCCGCTTCTTCGGCGAGCTGCTCGACCATCGTCGCCGCCACCCCGGCGATGATCTGATCTCGGTCATGGCCAACGACGCCTCCGACCAGCTCTCGGCCATGGAACTGGTGGGCGCCTGCACCCTCCTGCTGTTCGCCGGGCACGAGACCACCACCAACCTGCTGACCAGCTCGGTGCGGCTCCTCAACGATCATCCCGACCAGCGGGACCGACTGATCAGCGACCCGGCCGTGGCCGTCACCGGCCCCGACGAGCTGCTCCGCCTGGCCGGGCCGGCCAAGGCCATGGTCCGCAGGGTCGGGGAGACCCACGAACGGGACGGTCACCGGTTCGAGGCCGGTCAACGGGTCTACCTCGTGATCCTCACCGCCAACCGGGACCCGTCGGTGTTCCCCCACCCCGGACGGGTCGACCTGGCCCGTGACCCCAACCCGCATCTCGGGTTCGGATGGGGCCTGCACCACTGTCTGGGCGCCCCCCTGGCCCGGATCGAGGCGGGCATCACCCTGACCCACCTGTACCGGCGGTTCGGTGACCTCACCCTGGTGGAGCCCGACCGGCCCTGGTCCGGCAACGCCCTCGGCCGCGGCTTCGGCCGGATGCCGGTCGTCGCCGGGGCGCCAGTCGATGACCCGCCCCGGTAGGGGATCGGAAGCCCCGGGTGGTGCCACCGGTACGGGGGGCCGGCCCATTATGCTCCCCGCGGTGCGCCCACAATCATCGACCATGACCAGCGCCGGCCGTGCCGTCGCCCCGCCCGGCCGCCGCCGTGTCGGCCTCCACGGACGGCGGCATCGGGCCTGGCCCGGCCGGGTCGGCAGTGTCGTCGTGGCCGCCCTGCTGGTGGCCGGCTGCGGCAGTGGTGACGATGCGGCCGGTGACGCATCGTCCGACCCGACCGTGGCCGACACGGCGGCCGACGGCACGGCCGGCGAGACGGGGGCCGACGCCTCGACCGACCCCGGCACCGACGACGCGGACCCCGACGACGCGGACGCCGATGACGGCGGTACCGGCGACGAGCTGCTCGACGCGGTCACCGCCACCGCGGCCGCCTCCAGCAGCACGGTCACCGTCACCGTCACCGACGGGGACGACACCGGTACCGCCATCGCCATCGAGACCTACGGTGAGGACCGGGAGGTCGGTATCGGCCCGGCGTCTTCGGGCGACTACGCCGCGGACGAGGGCCCCGACGACGAACTCGTCCGGGTGGACGGGGAGTGGTACTACCGCTCGGTCGACGCCGGTGACGACCGCTGGTTCAGTGGGGCCACCCCGGTCGACGACGAACGGCTCTCCCTGCCCGACGGGTTCGACCCGGCCTCGTCACCCGTCGCCGAGCTCCCCGCCCTGGTCGACGCGATCGACCCGATCGAGCCGGTGGGTCCCGGCCGCTATCTGGGTGATGTCGACGGCACCACCGTCGCCGAACCCGGCTCCCTGGTCGGCCTGGCCACGGCCACCGGCTGCACCCAGCTGTCGGCCCTGATCGAGCTGTCCGGCGAGGACGTGACCCGCCTGACCCTGAGCTGCCGGGCCGACGACGTCGACCCCGACACGGCCCGCAGCGTGGTAGCCCTGTTCAGCGCCCTGGGCACCACCGAGGAGATCACCGCCCCGGCCGCCCCGTAGCGGCCGCGGGGCGGGTCCCGCCGGGGCAGCGGTGGCCGCGACCTTGGCCACGACGTGACCGGTGACCCCCCAACGGGCAGGATCGGGCCCGGAGCGTCTACCCTCCAGGCGCGGCCCGGCGACACCCGCCGGGTTTCGGACGCGTCAGCCACAACGGAAGCAGAGACATCATGGGTTCGCTCGATGGACGGGTAGCAATCATCACCGGCGCCGGCCGGGGCATCGGGCGGGAGCACGCCCTGCTGATGGCCTCCGAAGGGGCCAAGATCGTCGTCAACGACCTCGGCGGGGCCGCCGACGGCACCGGCTCCGACGCCACCGCCGCCGACCAGGTCGTGGCCGAGATCCGGGACATGGGCGGCGAGGCCGTCGCCAACGACGCCAGCGTCACCGACTGGGAGGGCGTCCAGGGCATGATCAACCAGGCCGTCGAGACCTTCGGCGACCTGCACATCCTCATCAACAACGCCGGCATCCTGCGGGACCGGGTCGTGGTCAACATGGTCGAGAACGAGTGGGATCCGGTCATCGACGTCCACAGGAAGGGCCATTTCGTGCCCACCCGCTGGGCGGCCGCCTACTGGCGTGAACAGTCCAAGGCCGGCAACAACGCGGATCGGGCCATCGTCAACACCGCCTCGGGGGCCATGCTCGGCAACCTGGGCCAGTTCAACTACGCCGCGGCCAAGGCCGGGATCGCGGCCATGACCCTGGTGGCCGCGGGCGAGCTCAGCCGGTACGGCGTCCGGGTCAACTGCCTGGCCCCGATCGCCCGGACCCGCCTCACCCTCCAGACCCCCGGCCTGGAGGACGTGGTCAAGGCCCCGGACGATCCGAGCGAGTTCGACAAGTGGGATCCGGCCAACATCTCCCCCCTGGTCGCCTACCTGTCCACCGCCGACTGCCCGTTCAACGGCGGCGTGTTCCATGTCGGCGGCAACGAGGTGGGCCTGTACGGCGGCTGGTCGCTGGCCGAGTCCGACATCGTGGCCACCGACGGCCGGTGGACGGTCGGCGACCTCCAGAAGCAGGCCCCGAAGCTGATCGAGAATCGGGGCAAGCTCGCCTCGGTGACCACCAGCATCGGTGACACCTTCAAGGGCTTCGGCGACCGCAAGCCGACCGGCTGACCATGACCGGCAGCCGGGGCGGCGGGGCCGGGATCGATCCCGGCCCCGCCGCGCCCGCCCTGTTCACCACCGACGGCCCCCCGGCCACCGCCGAGGGTCGGTGGCACGCCCGGGTCCGGCCCACCGACCACGCCCGGGGTCCGTGGGACCACGAACTGCTGCACGGCGGCCCGGTGTGCGGCCTGGCCGCGCACGCCGCCGAACGACTGGCCGGCCCGCGCCTCCACTGTGCCCGCCTCACCGTCGAGCTCCTGGCCGGCGTGCCGCTCGAACCGCTCGAGGTGACCGCCACCATGGCGAAACCGGGTCGGCGCACCCAGCTGATCGATGTCACCGTCGTCCGGGCGGCGACCGGCCGGGTGGTCGCCCGGGCCTTCACCCAGTGGGCCGTCCCCGGAGCCGGTGACCCGCCGGCGGGCCCGGTCCCCGCCCGCCCCCCGGTGACGGCCACCCCGTGGCAGGAACCCCACCTCGACTACCCCCGCCCCGGTTTCAACTGTGACGCGGCCGAGCTCCGCTACACGGTCGGGTCCAACGAACAACCGGGGCCGGCCACGATCTGGGTTCGCCTGGTCTCCCGGCTCGTCGACACCGCCCCCCTCACGGCCCTCACCCAGGTGGCCACCGCGGCCGACCTGGCCGCCGCGGCCGGGTGGGAACCGGCACCGGACGGGTCACCGGGCATCAACCCGGACCTCACCCTCCAGCTCGGCCGCTACCCGACCGGGTCGTGGATCGGCCTGGCGGCCCTGAACCGGCGGTGGGACGGCGGGGTCGGCTTCAACGACGCCGTCGTGTACGACGACCGGTCCCGCCTGGGCACCATCCTCCAGACCCTGGTCACCTCCCCCTGGGCGCTGGCGACGGCCCCGGACACCCCAACCGGGTGAACTTGACGACCGCGCTGGCGGAGGGGCCGGAGTTCGCTAGCCTCCCCGGCATCATGGGACCACGAACCTCCTCCCTGCTTGTCGCCCTGGCGTTGGGATGTGCCGGAATCGCCGGCTGCGGCTCCGAGACCAGTGCGTTCGACATCGACGTCGGCGATTGCCTCAACGACGTCTCGGGCGAGATCGCCAGTGTGAACACGGTCTCCTGTGAGGACCCCCACGACCGGGAGGTGTACTACGCGTTCAACCTCCCCGACGGGGAGTATCCCGGCGAGGCCGCGGTCAGTGAGGCCGCGTCGCAGAGCTGCGAGAATGCGTTCAGCGACTATGTGGGCGTGCTCCTCGACGAATCGAGGTACGGCATCTATTCCCTGACCCCGACCCAGGAGTCGTGGGACGTCCTCGACGACCGCCTGGTCACCTGCATGTTGGGGGCCGGGAACGAGAAGATCACCGGCTCGGCCAAGGGTACGGGGGAGTAGGCGATGGGACGAACCGGCGTACGGCCCGCGGTTGTGGTGGTCGCCGCCGTGATGGCCCTGATCGACCTGGGGGGCTGTGGCAGTGACGGCACCGGGGCGGGGGCCACCACGGTGGTCGCGGCCGGGACGGTGAACACGGTCGCGCCGACCACCGCGCCACCCACCACCGTGGCCCCGACCACGATGCCGCCCACCACCAGGGCCCCGACCACCACGGCCGTGGCCGACAGTGACACCTCCTTGCCGATCCGCCCGAACGACATCGTCGTCGGCGACTGCATCGCCCGGGCGGCCATGGAAATGACGGTGGACGAGGTCCTGCGGGTCTCGTGCCGCCGGCCCCACGATCAGGAGGCCTTCCACCAGTTCGACGTTTCGGGCGACGAGTATCCCGGCGCCGAGGCCATGACCGCCGTCGGCTTGGCCGAATGCTCCGAGGCATTCCAGCAGTACGTGGGGATCCCGGTCGACGCTTCGAAATACGAGATGTTCTCGTTGTCACCGACCCCTGAATCGTGGGAGATCGGCGACCGGCTCTTCACCTGCCTGCTCGGCGTCGAGCAGGGCATCACCACCGGCTCGGCCCGGGGGACGATGCAGTAACCGCGAACGTCACAACGGGTCGGAATCCCTGGGCGTGGATTCCTATAATCAGACCCAACCAAGATGAGCAATTGGACCCAAACCCAGGCCGCCCTCACACGAGAAGGGAAGCCCGTCCGACGGGCCCGTCATCGCCACCTCACCTGCCGACGTCGCACACCTGCTGTCCCGGGCCGGATTCGGGGGGCTCCCGGCCGAGATCGCCGAGCTCCAGGCCCTCGACTGGCCTGATCTGGTCGAGCACGTGCTCGACCCGTCCCGGGCCGCCCCGGCCGACGTCGGCGTGCCCACCGATCTTGACGGCGAACGCCGGGGCTACTGGGAGACCTACGTCGATCTGGTGTGGTTCTGGCTCGAACGCTGCCGGACATCGGCGTCACCACTGGTGGAGAAGATGGTGCTGTTCTGGCACGGCCACCTCTGCTCGTCGGTCGACAAGGTCTACCGGCGAGACCTGATGCTCGACCAGAACCAGCTGTTTCGGGCCCACGGGCTCGGCAGCTTCGAGGAGCTCATCCAGCAGATGTCGGTCCAGCCGGCCATGCTCATCTACCTCGACAACGACCAGAACGTGGCCGGCGCCCCCAACGAGAACTTCGCCCGCGAACTGATGGAACTGTTCACCCTCGGTGTGGGGAACTACAGCGAGGCCGATGTCCAGGCGGCGGCCCGGGCCTGGACCGGTTTCGGCCTGGTCGACGAATCCCGATTCAATTTCGATCCGGACGCCCACGACGCAACCGACAAGACGTTCTTCGGCGCCACCGGCAACTGGTCGGGTCCCGACATCGTGGAGCAGATCATCTTCGGTCCCAAACAGGACGTGGTGACCCGGTTCATTGCCACCAAGGCCTGGTCGTTCTTCGCCTACCCGAACCCCGAACCCGAGGTCGTCGACGACATCGCCGGCGCGTTCGCGTCGTCGGACATGGACATCACGGCCATGCTGCGGGCGGTGTTCAACCACCCCGGATTCCGCTCCGAACACGCCCGGACGGCCCTGGTGCGCAGCCCGATCGAGTTCGTGGTGTGGGCGATGCGGACCACCGGCCTGGACTGCGCCCGCGCCCACCCGGAATGGACCCTGGAACAGATGGGTCAGGCCCCGTACCGGCCCCCGACCGTGGCCGGGTGGAAGCAGAACGGGTACTGGATCAGCGCCACGGCCCTGTGGGCGAAGAGCCAGTTCGCCGGCAATGTCCGCTGGGTGCTGGCCGACGAGGAGGACGCCCTGGCCTGGATCGGCGACTACGACGCCCCACCCACGCCCGAGGCCGCCGTCGACGCCGCCCTGGACCTGTTCGGCATCACCGCCCCCACCACCAACACCCGGGACACCCTGATCCGTTTCGTCGGCCGGCAACAGGCCGCCGGGGAGCACTGGCGGGCCCGGGCCGGGCTGCTGTACCTGCCGATGCTGACCCCGGAGTTCCAGCTCGCATGACCGGGCGCCCATGCCCCCGCCCGGTGGGAGACCGTCGATGACCCGATCCGATCCCAGCACCGGCGAGCTCCTGGCCGCCCTGTCCCGCCCCGCCACCCCCGACCCGGCCGGCCTGTCCCGGCGCCGCTTCCTGCAGGCGGCCGCGGTCCTGGGCGGGGCGGCGGCCGTACCGGCCTGGATGGCGGCCGCGGCCGAGGCGGCCACCCCGATCGGTCCCGGCGACGGGATCCTGGTGCTGGTCACCATGGCCGGCGGCAACGACGGGTTGAGCATGACGCCCCCGATCAGCGACGGCACCTACCACGACGAGCGGGGCGAGCTGGCGCTCACCGCCGAGACGACCCACCGGCTCACCGCCGATCGTGGTCTCCACCCGGCCATGCCGTCCCTGGCCCGCCTGTGGCACCAGGGGATGGTGGCCGTCATCGACGGTGTCGGTGTGCCCGACGGGGATCTCAGCCATTTCAGTTCCATGGCCCGCTGGATGGCCGGCCGGACCGGGGCATCGGGGTTCGCCACCGGCTGGCTGGGGCGGTACCTCGACGGCCTGGGCGACGAGGCCGGCCCGTACCACGCGATCGCCATCGGCAGCTCGCTCCCGTTGACCCTGGTCGGGCAGAGCCGGCAGGGTTCGGCCCTCCCGCCCAACGCCGACGGCTCGCTGGATCTGACCGAACAGTTGAGCCGTGACGAGCTCGACGCCGTGGTCGGGTTCGGGGCCGCGGCCAGCGGCCTCGGTCCCTGGGGCGATGCCCTGGCCGGTTCGGGTGCCGTGGGTGTCGACCTGGCCCGCCAGACCGCGCCCGCCTACCAGGTGGCCCTGCCCGAGGGTGACGTGGCCGCCCAGCTCGCCCTGTGCGCCCAGCTCATCAACGCCGATCTCGGGATCCGGGTCCTGTCGGTCAGTTACGGCGATTTCGACAGTCACGCCGACCAGGCCCCGATGCAGCAGGCCCGGCTGGCCGACCTCGACCAGGGCCTCAACGCCTTCTACGGTCGGCTCAACTCCGGGTTCCACAGCCGGACCCTGATCCTGGCGGTGTCGGAGTTCGGCCGCCGGGTGCGGACCAACGGCTCCGCGGGCACCGACCACGGGACGGCCAACACCCTGCTGGCCATCGGCCCCCAGGTGAACGGGGGCTTCTACGGCCAGTTCCCGTCCCTGACCGACCTCGACCCCGAAGGCAACGTGCGCACCTCGGTCGACTTCCGCAGCGTCTACGGGACCGTGCTCGACACCTGGCTGAACGCGGACTCGGCCGAGGTCCTCGACGGGCGCCACGAGAACCTGGGGTTCGTGGCCGCTCCCGCCCCGAACCGTTCCACGAGCGGCCTCGACCCGTCGCTGACCAGTGCCGTGTTCGACATCCGGGCCCAGATCGGCCGCCTCTACCTGGCCTACTTCGGACGGTTGCCCGAGACCGAGGGGTTGGAGCACTGGTCACGGGCCCGCCGGACCGGCCTCGCCCTGGCCGCGGTGTCGGACTCCCTGGCCGGTTCGGCCGAGTTCCGGGACCGGTACGGCTCGGTGTCGAACCGGGGTTTCGTCGACCTGGTCTACCGCAACGTGCTCGGACGGGACGGCGACGCCGGCGGTGTCGCCTACTGGACCGGCCTGCTCGACGACGGCCGGACCCGGGGGACGGTCATGCTCGGGTTCAGCGAATCCCCCGAGTTCGTCCGCACCAGCCGGGCCCGGGTGGCCGAACTCGACAGCCGGGGGGCGATCGCCCGGCTGTACCAGGCCTACTTCGGTCGAGCGGGCGACGCCGCGGGGATCCGGTACTGGATCGGTTCCGGCCTGCCGCTGGGCGCGGTGAGCGATGCGTTCGCCCGGTCCGAGGAGTTCACCCTCCGATACGGATCGGTCAGCAACGCCGGTTTCGTGGAACTCGTCTACCACAATGTGCTGGGCCGGGCCCCGGACCCGGAGGGTCGGCGCTACTGGCTGGCCCAGGCCGACCGGGGTGTCCCCCGGGGCCGCCTGATGCTGGCCTTCAGCGAATCACCGGAGTTCATCGCCCGCACCGGCACCCTGGCCTGACCGACCGGGATCCCCCGACCGGTCGGCGCCTCAGGCGTTCTTGATCAGCAGGCCACCGTCGACGGGCAGGACGGCACCGGTCATGTACCGGGAAGCGGGCAGGCAGAAGTTGAGGGTGCCGTGCGCAACCTCCTCCGGGACGCCGTACCGCCCGATGGCGGTGCGCCGGCGGGCGAACACCGCCTTGTCCTCATCGGAGATCGACTCGGTCATCCCGGTCACGATCGGACCGGGGCAGATGCAGTTGACTGTGATGTTCTCCCGTCCCAGTTCGACGGCCAGGGACTTGGTGAGGCCGATCACCCCGTGCTTCGCGGCGGTGTAGGGGCTGCCGTACTTCGTGGCCCCCCAGCCCTCGGTGGAGGCGATGTTGACGATCCGGCCCCCGTCGGCGGCCTGGCGCAGGTGGGGGAGCGCCGCCCGGATGACCCGGGTCTGGGCGGTGAGGAGGACCTCGAGGCTGATGGCCCAGTGGTCGGGGTACTCGGGCGCGTCGATGGGGGAGAAGCGGGATATCCCGGCGTTGTTGACCACGATGTCGAGGCTGCCGAACCGGTCGACGATCTCCGACACCACCTGCTCGACCCGGGCCTCGTCGGCCACGTCCATGACCCACCCGGCCGCCGACAGGCCGGCCTTGGTGATCTCGGCCACCACCTCGTCGACCCCGTCCTGGGTCAGGTCGGTGACGGCCACGTGCATCCCCTCGTCGGCGAACAGGAAGGCGGTGGCGCGCCCCATCCCGGAGGCGGCCCCGGTCACCAGCGCCACCTTCCCTTCCACGGATCGAGACAGCTTGGTCAACGGCGCCATAGGACTGAAACCCCCCGGGGTTCGACATGTCGGGCCGGGCCCCGACGTCGCACCGCAGGGGACCGCACTGAGACCGTACCGACCCCGACCCGCCCAGGCCACTTCCGGCCCCGACGGCGGGAATCGACCGGCGTCACCCCCGGCGATAGCGTCGGCCCATGCCGACCCCCGACGCGACCGTCGCCACCGGCCGCGGGTCAGGGCCGGGGGTGCGCTGGACCGTCGGCCTCGTCGCCGCCTCCACCGTGGTGTCCCACGCCCTGGCCCGTTCCACCTACCCGATCCTGCTGCCGGCCATGGAGGACGACCTGCTGGCCAACCACACCCAGGCCGGGGCCCTGTCGACGGTCAATTTCGTGGCCTACCTGGCCGGGGTGGCCGGGGTGACCGCCATCAGCGGTCGGGTGGAACCGGCCCGCCTGCTCAAGGCCGGGCTGGCCGTCGCCGCCACCGGCTTCGTGGCCCTGGCGATGGCGCGGGGGTTCCTCAGCCTGTCGGTCGGCCAGGCCCTGGCCGGGGCGGGCAGCGCGGCGATCTGGATGTCGGCCCCGGTGCTGGCCACCGGCGCCGTCGACG
>JBKDZN010000030.1:0-2051 GCA_047971245.1 Acidimicrobiales bacterium | reverse complement strand
CCGCCGATGATGGGGATGGAGTCGCCGGCGTCGGGGATGGGGATGCTGGTGATGTGTTGGACGTTGGGGTTGGCGATGACGCCCCAGAGGGTCCAGACGTACCAGAAGTTCCAGACGTTCTCACCGAACAGCCGGTTGACCTCCTCGGCGGCCGCCTTACGGGCGGCCGGGTCGGGGTTCTGGCGGATGATCTCGAACTGGGCGTCCATCTCCGGGTCCTGGAACCGCCCGAAGTTCAGGGCCAGCTCGGAACCGTCGACGGCAATGGGGCTGGCCGTCGCCGAGTTCCACCAGTACCACTGCTCGGTCGGGTCCACGCCGCCGTGGCTCCGCCACCCCTGCGCCTGGAAGTCACCGGCGAGGGCGAGGCCGATGTACTGGCCCTGCTCCACCGGCGAGATGCTGACCTGCAACTCCTCGCCGAAGACGTCACGCCACATCGAGGCGGTCAGCTCGTTGGACTCCACGTTGAACGGGTCGTTGGTGGTGTTGAACGTGAGCTGCACCGGGTTGGTGCCCACCTCCTGCTTACAGGTCTCCCACTCGGCCTTGGCCGCCTCCACGTCGAACTCGGGGTAGCCGGTGTCCTCCAGGTAGCCCATCGAGCCGGGCGGGAACGGACCGTTGGCCGGGGTGACGAGACCGGCGCCCCGCTCCTGGGCCCAGCGGTCGCGGTCGATGGCGTGGGCCAGGGCCTTGCGGCAGCTGAGGTGGATCAGGGGGCTGGTGGCGTTGGCCGCACCCGGGTCCATCTCCAGGGTCGGCACACCCCGGATGGCGGCCAGGGTCGGGTTGTCGCCGATAGCGTCGTTCAACAGGATGTAGCTGGTTTCGCCGTAGTCGTTGGCCTGGAGGGTGAAGAAGTCGGTGTCGGCCTCGAACTTGGCGATCTCATCGGCGTTGGCGGTGTGGATGATGCTGAACTGGCCCGACTGGAGACCGTTGGAGCGGCCCTGGATGTCGACCGCCACCACGAACTCGATCCCATCCAGGTAGGGATAACCCTCCCCGGTCACCGAGTTCGGACCGTCGCCCCGCCAGTAGTCGTCGTTGCGTTCGGTGACGAAGCTGTTGCCGTTGCCGGGGGTGTACGACACGAACCTGAACGCCCCCAGGCCCACCGGCTTGGCCGAGTCGCCGGTGGCGGCCGCCTTCTCCTCCTCGCTCAGCAACGGGTTGTTGGGCAGGGTCTCCAACCACGCCTTCGAGAACATGAACCCACACGTCTCCTCGCGGAGGAGCTTCGGGCCCACCGCCTCGGGGTTGGCGTAGGTCATGGTGACGGTCTGACCCTCGAAGGTGACGTCCTCGAGCCCGAGGAACGCCGGCCCGGTCAGCGGGCTCTTCCAGCACGTCCTGATGTTGTAGGCCACCGCTTCCCCGTCGAGCGGGGTGCCGTCGTGGAAGGTGATGCCATCCCGGATGGTCACCGTCCACACGGTGTGATCCTCGTTCGGCTCGGCCGACTCGGCGAGGTAGGGGACGATCTCCCCGTCGTCCTGGGTGATGAACAACGAGTCCGAGATGGCCCCCAGGATCATGCGGCAACTGATGGCGCACGAGGTGGCGTAGGGCACCCAGGGGTTGGCCGAGTCGGCCTCGACGCCGTACACCAGGGTGCCGCCGCGCACCGGTTCTCCGGTGTCGCGAGTGTCGGCACCCTTGGCCTCACCCTCGGCCCGATCGGCGGCGACGGAGCTGGCCGTGGTGTCGTCCGACGATGCCTGATCGCTGTTGGTGCCGGAAGCGCCGCAGGCGGCGGCCACCATGGCCAACGCACCCAAGAGCGCAACGAGCCGAACGGTCGCTGATCTCACCATATGTCCCCCTTGGTGACGCAACGCCCGGACCTGCTCCGTGACGCTGGTCACGTCATAGTGGTCGGAAGCTCCGGAGGTCCACAAGCCCGCTCCGGTTGATCCGGGCCGATCGACACGTCGCTGTCGCGCAACAACAACAATTCGTGGCCTGGGCAGTCGACCTGGTTCGGGTGACGGACGGTGACACGGGGCGGACGCGGGAGGGCCGAGCGGCGGATCGCCACTCGGCCC
>JBKDZN010000029.1:0-4389 GCA_047971245.1 Acidimicrobiales bacterium | reverse complement strand
CCACAACAGGACCCCGACCGCCACCGCCGCCAGCCAGACCACCGGCGGGACAGACAGATCCGCGATGGTGATCGTGGTGACGGCGGGGGTGGTGACGGCCATGGGGCGGCTCCGGGTGCTGGTGGCGGGATGCCGGGAGGGCTCCGGCACCTGCACAAGCGCGGTCCGGGTGGGTTCGGTTACCTCCGGGCCGCCCCGGGGCTCACGACCGGTCGGTGCGGTCCACCTCTTCCACCTCGATGACCTCCGGGGCCCGGCCGCGGGGAGGCACCGGACCGGGCGTTGACGGTCGGACCAGACCATGCCCCGCGGCCAGGTTCTGGATGTAGGCCAGGGCCCCGAGCAGGGCGACGATGTCGTCGAGGACGATGGGATCCGGCAACAGGTCGACCGGGGACACGGTGTAGATCAGGGCGGCCCAGAACGCCACCTTCCCGCCGGTCGGCATGTCGGACCGGCGGACGAGACGCCAGGCCGAAACCAGCCGGATCAGCAGCCACAGGGCCACCAGCAGGGTGATGACCACCACCACCCCGATGATCGCCACCACCAGTGTGCCGGCCTCCGGGAGATCGATCGGCCACCCCATGACGATCACGCTAGCCCACCGGGGTCGCTCGCCCGCTCCCCGGACGGTCACCGCGACTGACCGTGCCCATCGGGCGGTCACCGCAGCTGACCGCTGCCGGTCACCAACCGGTCCATCCACCACCAGCCGGCGTGCGACAGCAGGCCCGCCCCGACGAGGCAGGCAGCTCCGGCCGGGTGCCGGAGGTACAGCGAGGCCAGCCGGGGATCGAGCGCGGCCATCGCCAGCGCAAACAGGCCCGGCAGGAGGGTGAGCGCCCCGGCCGATGCGGTGGCCTGACCGGCCTGGGCCCGAAGCTCCTGGTCGAGGGCGTGGGCCGATCGCACCGTGTCGCTGAGACGTTCCAGCGACGGGACGGCCGGTCCGCCCCGGTCGACCAGGGTCCGGAGGGTCCCCACCAGCAGCTCCACGCCCGGCGGCGCCGGATCGGGCAGGGCGGCCAGGGCGTCATCGAGGGGGGCACCATCGTCGAGGGCGGTTCGCACCGGCGCCAAGACCTGGTGGAGCGGCGAGGCCGGGTCGGCCAGGGCACCGGGATCGCGGACCGCGGCGGCCAGCGAACCCCCGACCACCAGCCGCTGGATGAGCTCATCGACATAGGCGGCGAGGTCTTCGGCGAGGCGCACCCGGCGGCGGTGCTCGGCCGCCCGATGCCGACGGTGGTACGCGGCGCCGACCAGCAGGGCCGGAGCCACAGTCAGCAGGGGGCTACCGGCGATGACGCCGGACGCCGAGGCGGCGACGACGCCCCCGATCACCGGCCGCCGACCGACCCGGCGGCTGCGGTTCACCCGGGGGTCCACACCGACCCGACCCGACGGTCGCCCTCGGCGCCCTCCACCCGCACCACCTCGGTGATGGCCCGCTCCGCCCCCCGGCGGGCGACAGTGACCACCAGATCGACCGCGTCCAGGAGCTGGGCCCGTACGGCTTCCGGGGCCAGCTCGGCCCCACCGAGCAGAGCCAGCGTCTCCAACCGACGGAGGCCGCCTCGACCGCTCGACGCGTGGCAGGTGGCCATGGATCCCCGGTGCCCCGATCCCAGGGCGAGGATCAGATCGAGGGCCTCCGGCCCGCGCACCTCGCCGACAACCAGGCGATCGGGCCGCATCCGCAGGGCGTTGCGGACCAGGGTTCGCAGATCGACCTCACCCACCCCTTCGCTGTTGGCCGGCCGGGCCTCGAGACGAACCACATGCTCACCCGGCAGCCGGAGTTCGGCGGTGTCCTCGATGGTGACGATGCGCTCGGTGGGGGCAAGCCGGGCACACAGCGAGCCGAGCAGGGTGGTCTTCCCGGCCCCGGTTCCGCCGACGACGAGCACCGTCGCCCCGGCCAGCACGGCCCCGATCACCGGCTGGGCGCCGGGACCGAACCGGGTGAGCGGGATGGTGGCGGAGGCAAACCGGCGGATGGTGATCACCGGCCCGTCCACGGCCAACGGGGGGACGACGATGTTCACCCGGGACCCATCCGGCAGGCGGGCGTCGACGAACGGCCGTGACCGATCGACCCGGAGGCCGAGGGGGTCGACGATCCGTTCGATGACCAGGACGAGTTCGTCCGCGGTGATCTCACCGACCCGGGTCAGCTCCCCGCCCCGATCGGTCCACACCGGGCCGGGGCCGTTGACCATGATCTCGGTGACCGCCGGGTCGGCCAGGAACGGGGTGAGGACGCCGAGGCCGCCCCGCCGGGCGGTGGACGACCGGGCCCGGGCCGCCACCGAGGCGGTGTCGAGCAGTGGATCGGCCGCCCGGATCCGCTCGCTCAGCCGGGCGAGCTCCGCCTCATCGGTGGGCGGCCGGCTCATCGTCCGGCGGGTTCCGGGCGGAGATCGGGCAGATCGAGAAGGCGGTCGAGGGGACGGAACGATCGAGGCAGGCGACGCAGCAGCAGGCCGGCGTCGACCGCTCGGGCCACCGCCGGATCGGTGGGGACCACGGCGACGACGGCGGCGCCCACCGCGGCCGCGGCATCGGCCGCGGTGATGGCACGCTGGGGTTCGCGCACCAGGATCACCCCGTCCGGGGTGGGGCCACGCGCCGATCGGCGCAGGCCGAGGAAGCAGGCCCGGGTGACCAGAAGCGACCAGGGGCTCAGGCCCAGCAGGGGCCGAGCATGACGCCAGTGGGTGCCACAGTCGATGACCACATCGCGGCCGTCACCGGCCAGCAGGGCTCCCAGCAGCCGCCATCGGCCCTCAAGCTCGGCCGGATCCCGGGCGCCCAGGGGTTCGCCGGCCGGGAGGAGGGCGAGCCGATCGTTGACCGGGCGTTCGAGCCGGCCGAGGGCGTCGGGCGGGGGGTGGGGGGCCAACAGCCAGTCCCCCACCCCCACCCGGCGACCCTCGGGATCGGACTCGTCGGCCACACCCAACAGGGCCGGTTGGTCACCGGCCAGGTCCACCAGCAGGGTCGGCCCCCGACGGGCGGCCAACACGGCCAGGCCGGCCGACACCGTCGAGCATCCGCTCCCGCCCTTGGCACTCCACAAACACCACATCATCCCCTCACCAAGCGCGTCGCCCGCACGGTCGGTGACGCCGGGCCGTCCCCGGGGTGCCGCGGCTCGGGATCGTTCCAGGCCCGGCCACCTACGCTAGGTGCCGTGACCGATGAGATCGCCTGGACGGTGCTGGCCGGGGTGGTGATGGTGGTCGCCCTGGTCGGGGTGGTCATCCCGATCCTGCCGGGCCTGCTGCTGATGTGGTTGACCGGTCTGCTCTACGGCTTCGCCGTCGGGTTCGGACCGACCGGTCTGGCCGTGATGGCCCTCATGACGGCCGGTGTGGTGCTCAGCCTGGTGCTCGGCGTACTGCTGCCCCGCCGCGAGGCGGCCTCGTCGGGCGCGTCTGTCCGGGCCCAACTGGGTGCGGTGGTGGGCGCCCTCGTCGGGTTGTTCACCATCCCGGTGGTCGGGGTGATCGTCGGCGCCCTGATCGGGGTGATCCTGGTCGAGGCGCTGGCCACCCGCTCGTGGTCACAGGCGTGGGCGGCCACCCGGGCCACGGCGAGGGGATTCGGCAAGAGCGCCTTGGTCGATCTGGCCATCGGCACGATGATGATCGTCACCTGGTCGATCTGGGCCGCCACCGTGGTGACCTGACCGGGCGGATCTACCGGTACCGGACGGGCGCTTCGGCGTAGGCCCCGATATGGAGATCGGTCACCCACCTCGGTTCGGCCGCCGGCTCCAGGCGGGCCAGCACCTCGGTGGAGGCCAGGGCCCTGATGGCGGCTCGGAGCTCCCAGCGGGCCAGGTTGGCACCGAGGCAGAAGTGGCCGCCGTGGCCGAAGCCGACATGGTCGTTCGGATCGCGGGTGATGTCGAGGCGGTACGGGTCCTCGAAGACGCGCGGGTCGCGGTTGGCGGCGCCGTACCACAGGCCGACATGGTCACCCGCCCGGATCGTCCGACCGTGGAACTCGACCTCCGCGGTGGCGGTACGGGCGAACTGGATCACCGGGCTGGTCCAGCGGACCAGTTCGTCGACCGCGGTCTCGACCGGCGGATCCGGGACCCCGAGGAGCCGATCGACCTGGTCGGGATGGTCGACCAGGGCGAGCATCCCGCGGCTGAGCACATTGCGGGTGGTCTCGTTGCCCGCCGCGATCAGGAGCTTCAGGTAGCCGTGGAGCTGCTGTTCGGTAAGGGGGACGCCGTCGACGGTGGCGTTGACCAGGAGGGTGGCCAGGTCGTCGCGCTGATAGACCCCTTTACGGTCGATCATCTCGGCGATGTAAACGTGGTATTACCCGGGGAGCCGCGTGCGCAACAGGTAGCGGGTCTCGCCCCGT
>JBKDZN010000028.1:0-1702 GCA_047971245.1 Acidimicrobiales bacterium | reverse complement strand
ACACCGACACCACCGTCACCCCCGACACCACCTACGCCTACTACCTCAAAGCCATCGACGCCGCCGGCAACACCTCCTGGCGCACCGGCGCCGTCGACATCACCATCACCGGCAACACCGGGGCCGACTCGTGCTCGTTCACCCGGGACGGGACCAGCGTGGTGGTCAGCTGGGCGCTGGCCGCCGCCGATCAGGTGATCGTGGAACGGTCGGTCAACGGGGGCACCTACTGGTGGCGGGGGGCCGTGGCCGCCACCGACGGCGGGTTCACCGACACCGATCGGCAGGGCACGCTGGCCTACCGGGTGGTGCCGAAGACGGGCAACGTGAAGGGCACGCCGGTGGACTGCACCGGCGGCTGAGCCACGCCGCGGTCAGGGTTCGACGCCGGTCACCCCCGACGGTGAGCGGCCGACCACACCTTCCCCGGGCCGGCGAACTCGCACCGGTCGGTGTCGAGGTACCTGAACAGGTACGCGCCGATGTCGGGGAGCAGGTAGCCGGTGTCGACGTTGAAGGAGACGACGCGGTAGGGCCCGAGCGGTTCGAGGCGGGCCCGGGCATCTGTGCCGAAGCCGTGGAGCTCCGTCGTCGGACCGGTGGGGTCCGGCTGGAAGAGGCTGACGCGGAGAATACCGGGCCGGGAGGATTCGAGGTAGGCGGTGACCTCGGTCAGATCGACCGGCCCCTTCCACGACCACGGCGGCATCCGGGCCCACACCCGAGGCCCGTCGAAGCACACCCGTTCCCGCCATCGCGCCGTGCTCAGACCGAGGAGGACGGCGCCGGCGAGACCCAGGACTCCCATCCCGATCCGGCCGGCCGTACCACCGTCGTAGCCGGCAGCGGGAGCGACCAGCAGGACGGCGGCCAGCAGTATCTGGGCCAGGACGAGCAGGCGGCGGGGTGCCATCAGCGTCACCGCTCCGGGCGGGGCGTCGGGTGGTCCGGCCGGACCGGGCGTTCCGGTGGCGATTCGCAGGGCCCGCACCTCGTCGACCCGGCCGGCCTTCACCGCGGCACGCAACTGCCGGGCCACCTCGTTGGGTGCGATCGGACCGTCGGGGCCAGTGGACGTCATCGTCCGCCGACGATAGCCACCCACCCGAAGCTGGTTGCTGTGCTCGACGCGAAACCGGCGCCGGGAAGCAGCTGCCCCCCAAGCGGCGGGGCCGGGCGCGGTCCACTGCAGCGGCGGTGGGACACCCGGCCCTCGGTGCCGCTGCTGGCAGTACCCTTGGCGGCGAGCGGGAGGAGACACCGAGATGCCGATGGAGAAACTGCCCGACGGGACGGTCCTACTGTCCGGCGGCAACCCGCAGATCGCCAAGGGCGACGGTCGGGAACCGGTCCAGGCGTACCTCGACGCCATGCCCGGCTGGAAGGGTGAGATCGGCCGCCATGTCGACGCGATCGTCCTGGCCGAGGTGCCCGACGTGGCGCAAGCGGTGCGGTGGAACTCACCGTTCTACGGCGTCGAGGGCAACGGCTGGTTCCTCAGCATGCACTGCCTGACGAAGTACGTGAAGGTCAGCTGGCTGAACGGGGCCGAGCTCGACCCGCCACCTCCGGAGGGTTCGCGGCATCCGTCGGTCCGGTACTCGAACATCCGCGAGGACGATGAGATCGACGACGACCGGTTGCGCGCCTGGATCCAGCAGGCCGCCGCCCTCCCGGGTGATCAGACGTTCTGATACGCCTG
>JBKDZN010000027.1:0-26226 GCA_047971245.1 Acidimicrobiales bacterium | reverse complement strand
GGGCGAAGGTTTCGGGGCGTGGGCCGATCGGGTCGGCCCCGACCTCATCGCCCGGGGCCTGCCCGACTTCGCCCGCCCCCGCCGGGGAGCCACCCGATGAGCACCCTCACCCCCGCACCCGTTCCCCCCACCAACCCCGGCACCGGCCCCGATACGGGGGGCGTCACCACCCCGGTGGCCGGCCGGACCACGGCGTCCGAGGCCGTGGCCTGGGCCGTGGACACCTTCGGTGCCGACGACCTCACCCTGCTGTGCTCGGGCCAGGACGCGGTCCTCGTCGACCTGGCGCTGGCCGTCGACCCGACCATCGAGATCGCCTTCATCGACACCGGCTTCCACTTCCCGGAGACCATCGAGACCATGGAGCGCATCGCCCGCCGGTACCGGCCCCGGCTCCGGATCGTGGTTCCGTGGCGTCACCTGCCCGGGGCGAGCCGACCCGACTTCTGCTGCGGCGACCACAAGGTCGAGCAGCTCGAGCTGGCGCTCGACGGTCGGCGGGCCTGGCTGTCGGGCCTGCGCCGGGCCGACGGTCCGGACCGGGCCGAGGCGGCCATGGTGGAGACCGACCGCCGGGGTCTGACCAAGATCAACCCCATCGTCGCCTGGACCGATGAGGAGGTCGCCCAGTACGAGACCACACGCTCGATCATCGTCAACCCCCTCCGGGATCGGGGTTACCCCTCGATCGGCTGCTGGCCCTGCACCAGCCCGATCGAAGACGGCGCCGCCGCCCGCTCCGGCCGCTGGGCGGGTCAGGAACGCACCGAATGCGGGATCCACTGGTGACCGGTCGAACCGGGATGGCGATCGTGCCGGTGGCCCTCCGGGTGGAGGGCCGGTCGGTGCTGGTGGTCGGGGCCGGGCGTATCGCCGCCCGGAAGGCCGCCCCCCTCGTCGCCGCCGGGGCCGAGGTCACCGTGGTCGCGCCCGAGCACACCCCGGCCATGGACGCAGTACCGGTCACCGCCCGCCGGCGGCGACCGTTCACGCCCGACGATCTCGAAGGGGTTCGGCTCGTGATCACCGCCACCGGCGACCCGACCGTCGACGGGGCCGTGTTTGCCGAGGCCGAGCGCCGGAGGGTGTGGTGCAACGCGGCCGACGATCCGGCGCACTGCTCGGTGATCCTTCCCGCGGTGACCCGGCGCCACGGTGTCACCGTGGCGATCTCGACCGGGGGGCGCAGCCCGGCCGTGGCGTCCTGGCTCCGGCGCCGGATCGACGCCCTGCTCGACGACACCACCGGCACCGTGATCGACGTGGCCACGGCCGTCCGGGAGCAGATGCGGGCCGCCGGTCGCCCCACCGAGGTGCCCGGCTGGGCCGACGTGCTCGACAACCAGGCCCTGGCCCTGGCGGCCGCCGGTCGCCGCGACGACCTCGAACGGGCCTTCACCACCGCCCTCGGCCTGCGCCCGGACGGAACCGGCGGCCCCGGAGCCGCCCTCACCACACCGCCGTCCCCGTCCCCCGGGACCGTCGGAATCGGCGACCGGCCATGACCGTACACCTGGTCGGCGTGGGGCCCGGTCACGCCGACCTGATGACGCTACGGGCGGTCCGCCTCCTCGGGCGAGCCGACGCCGTCGTCCTCGACCGCCTGATCGGCGACGACGTGGCCGACTTCATCGCCCCCTCGGCCGAACGGTACGAGGTGGGCAAACAGGTGGGCGGTGGGCCCGGCCAGGACGAGATCAACAACCTGCTGATCGACCTCGGTCGGCGCCTCGACGTGGTGGTCCGCGTCAAGGGCGGCGATCCGTTCGTGTTCGGCCGCGGGGCCGAGGAGGCCGACGCCCTCGCCGCCGCCGGGATCACGGTGGAGATCACTCCCGGCATCACCTCGGCGGTGGCCGGACCGGCATCGGCCGGCATCTCGGTGACCCGCCGCGCCGCGGCCAGCGGGTTCTGCGTGGTGACCGCCCACCAGGACGAGCGTTCCACCCCGGTGGACTGGTCGGCCCTGGCCCGCTCGGGCCTCACCGTCGTGGTCCTGATGGGGGCACGACGCGCCGCCCGGATCGCCGCCGCGCTCATGGCCGGCGGGCTCGCACCCGACACCCCGGCCGCGGTGGTCACCGACGCGGCCCGACCGACCCAACGAACCTGGCGGGGCCGGCTCGACGAGCTGGGGGTCACCCCGGTGGCCTCACCCTCGGTGCTGGTCATCGGTCGGGTGGCCGACGGGGATCTGGCCGCCGGGGCTGTCGACACCCCGGCCGGCGGAGTCAGGCTTCGACCCCCGACCGCACCGCTCGCGACGGGGTAGGGCCCACATATCGGGCGTCGGGCCGGATGATCTTGTTGCCGGCCGCCTGCTCCAGCACATTGGCCGACCACCCCACCATGCGGCTGACCGTGAAGGTCGGCGTGAACATCTCCTGGGGTATCCCGGCCAGGTGCAGGACGACCGCAGCGTAGAACTCGACGTTCGTGACCAGGGTGGCTTGCGGCTTCCAGGCGGCCAGGAACCGCAACATCCGTTCCTCGATCTCCAGGGCCCGCTCGACGAGGGGACCGCCGAGCCCGATGGCCACCTCCCGCAACAGGGTCGAACGAGGGTCGTCGGCCCGGTACACGGCGTGGCCGAACCCCATGATCGGCCGCCCGGCGTCCACGATCTGCTGGGCCCACACCTCGGTCCGGGCCGGATCACCGATCTCCTCGATCATGTCGAGCACCCGGCTCGGGGCGCCGCCGTGCAACGGCCCGGACAGGGCGCCGACCGCGGCGGTCAGGGCCGCCCCGACCGAGGCGCCGGTGCTGGTCACGACCCGGGCGGTGAAGGTGGAGGCGTTGAACCCGTGCTCAGCGGTCAGGATCAGGTAGATCTCCACCGCCCGGACCAGTTCCGGTCGCGGCACCGAGCCGGTGACCATCCGCAGGTAATCGGCCGCGGTCCGCAGACCCGGATCGGCCGGTACCACCGGGCGACCCGCGGTCCGACGGTACAACCCGGCCAGCACGGTGGGGGTCACGGCGATCAACCGGATCGCCTCCCGCCGACGCTCATCGGCCGCCTGGTCGACGGTGGGGACATCGGCGGCCACCAGCGGCAGCCCCGCCCTGAGCCCGGCCAACGGGGTCGGGGCCCGCCCGGCCAGATCGAACAGGGCGGTCGCCACCGACGGATCGAGCCGCCGGCCCCGGCCCAGCTCGGAGCGGAGGTCGGCCTCCGACGCGGTCAGGTCACCGTCGAGGAGCAGGGCGGCCGCCTCCTCGAAGGTGTGGTTGCGGGCGACGTCGACGGCGTCGTACTGGCGGTAGTGATAGAAGCCCTCCCCGCCCTGGACCGACCCGATGGTGGTGTCGGCCACGATCAGCCCCTTGAGGCCGGCCGGGGCTACCAGGGACTCGTGTTCGTTGTCGTTCATGATTCGATCGTGAACCGACCGGCGCGGGTTGACAACATTGATCCCGTCAACGTTGATCAACGCAACCCGTCACCGCGTTCCCGGCGGTGCCGGGCTACGGTCAGGGGCACAACAGGTCGGCCAGGGCGGCCATGGACCGGACCCTCACCGTGGGGTGGACCGGTTGGTCCACCGGAGCGGTGGCCCCGAACCCGCCGACCTCGTGGCGGCGGTGGACCCAGGCCGTCCGCCACCCCCGGGCGAGGGCGGGAACATGATCGTGGTAGAGGCTCTCGGCCACGTGCAGCAACGACCCGGTCCCGATGCCCTCGTCGGCCAAGGTCGCCTCGAGACGGTCGAACATGACCGATGCCGGCTTGTAGGCGCCGACGTCCCCGGCCAGGACCAGGTCGTCGAACTCGACACCCAGCCGGTTGTTGGAGAGCCGGAACGAGACGGCATCCACATTAGACAGGATGACCAGACGGAACCGCTCGGCCAGGCGCGCCAGGGCGTCGGCGGAATCGCCGAAAGCGGGCCACGCCCCGACACTGCGACCGAAGGCCTCGGCGTCCACGTCGCTGACCGGAACCCCGAGTCCGGCCCCGATACGGTGCAGCACCTCGACCAGCACCTCGGGATACGGCCAGGTGGGGTGGTCGGCCTGGACGCCGGTCTCGACCGCACCGAATCGCTCCACCAGCTGGTCGACCCCGAGGCCGACACCGGCCCGGCGGGCCCACGGCACGAGGACCTGCCCGATCCCGGTCTCCCAGTCGATCAGGGTCCCATAACAGTCGAAACTGAGTGCCTCCACACCGTCGAGGGCGTCGGTTGCGGTGATCTGATCCGGACCCGGCATGGGGTCCTGTCTACCCGTCCGCCCGGCCGGTTGTTGATCCCCGGACGACCCCGGTGGGTCCTGGAGCCGTGACCGAACCGGCCCGACCCGACGGCGGCGACGAAGGCCGCAGGCGCGCCCCTGACGTGTCGACCGAAGCCGACATCCAGGGGCGATGGTCACTGAGCGCAGCCGAGGCGGCCGCCCGCCTGGGGATCAAACGCCAGACCCTGTACGCCTACGTCAGCCGGGGCCTGATCGAACGGCGGGTCGACCCCGACGGGCGGACCAGCCGCTTCGACCCAGCCCAGATCGAGCGGTTCCGGTTCGGCCGCGACGACGACGCCGGCGAGTTGCGAACCCTGTTGAGCACCCGGCTGACCCAGGTGGCCGACACCGGCCTCGTCATCCGTGGTCGCGACCTGGTCGGCCTCGTCGCCGCAGGCGCCAAGTTCAGCGACACCGTCGACCTGTTGTGGGCGACCCCGGACGGCGAGGCCTGGCCCTCGTGGCCGTCCATCGACGCCGAGATGGCCGCCCTGACCGTGCCGGGCTTGGCGGAACGGGAGGCTGCGTCACCCCTCGACGAGTTGCGGCTGATCGTGAGCCTGGCCTCGGCCCGGGACCCGCTCCGGACCGATCTCGCCCCCGCTCGGTCCGGATCCTCGGGAGGCGGCTCGTCATGGCCATGGCGTCCGGCCTCGCCGGCTCGTCCGGTCCGGGGCCGACCCTCGACGGGACCGGCAACACCGGCGGATCCTCCGATCCGAACGGATCCGGGCCGGACCGGACCGTCCCGGATGGCTCGGTGGCCGGGCGGTTGTGGGCCCGGCTGGCCACGGTGGCCGCCACACCGGATCGGGTGGCCGCCGTCGACACCGCCCTCAGCCTGCTGGTCGACCACGGCCTGGCCGCCTCCACCTTCGCCGCCCGGATCGCTGCCTCGGTCCGGGCCGACCCGTACTCCGTGGTCCTGACCGGGCTCGGGGTGATCGACGGACCCCTGCACGGTGGTTCGAGCGCAACCGTCCACCGGATGCTGGAGGACGCCGACCGCTCGGGCAACCCGGCCCAGGCAGTCGGCACGGCCCGCCGCCAGCTCGGCCACTTCCCCGGGATCGGGCACCGGATCTACCGCCACCACGACCCCCGGTACGCCACCCTGCTGAGCCGCCTGATGGAGGCGTGGGCGGGCGACCCCCGCCTGGGCCTGGTGCTCGGCGTCCGCGACCTGATCGGCCGACGCACCGGCGATCTGGCCAACATCGACGCTGCCCTGGGGGCACTCACCTTCCTCGGCGGCATGGCCCCGGAGGCCGGCGGGGTGCTGTTCTCGGTGGGCCGCACCGCCGGCTGGTTGGCCCACGGAACCGAGGAGTACGAGGAGGCCCCGTTGCGGTTCCGGGCCCGGGAACGGTACACGGGCCCCTGACCGCCCGGGCCCCTGGACGAAGGGCCACCCGCACGGTTGGCGCATCGACGCACCGACACGCCAACCGTGGGGTGGTGTCGCTCGGCCCCATGGAGGGAGGAGGGGGGGTGGGGCCGGCGAGAAGGGGGATCAGGCGCAGCTCGCCTCATCCATTCGTCATCCATTCGTCGAGATCCACCCGGCGTCATGGCACGAGGTGGGGGACGCCACACATCACCTGGACGACGGCCATGTCGGCTCCTCCGGCGGTCAGGCCGGCCGCGGCGACCAGCTGGTCGATGGTCGGCGGGAGGGCGGCCAGGGCGGCCTCGATCCGGGGTCGGACGAGGGTGTCGGGGTCGAGCCCGGATCCCGACTCGGCCAGCGGCACCAGGGAGAGGTCGAGCCCGTCGAGCACCACCGCGGCACCCGCCCCCTTCCCGGCAATCCGGGTGCCGTGATCGAGCCCGAACGGGGCGGGCAGGACGACCGTGCGGTAGACGGCGTCGGTCCTGACGGCAGCCGAACCGTCGATCCGGGCCACGCCCGGTAGCTCCAGTACCGTTGCCGGCGCCGGTGCCGCCCACGCCCGCAGTTGGGTGTCGGTGAGGACCCCGAGCCGCGCCTGGGCCAGCGCCGGATCGACGGTGGCGGTCACCGCCCGACCGACACCATCGGGGCTGCAGCTGATCGCCTCGATCGTGGCCGATGGGCGGGCCACGTCGAACGACACCGGCACCCGCACGGGCTGACCGAGCACCGCCCCGAGATCGAGCTCGATGTAGAGGCGGAGCTGGGTGCCCTCCACGAAGGTGCCGGCACCGCCGAAACGCTGGTGCCCCTTGTCGATCACCACCGCCTTCACCGTGGCCGATTCCACGCCCGGGGCCTCGACCGGCACGTCGAGGGTGAGCACCTGGCCCCGGGCCGCCTCGTTGGCGGTGGCCCGCACCAGGTCGCCGACGGCGAGTTCGGCGTCGGCCCAGTGGGCGCCCTCACCGGGACCGATGCCCAGCAGGCGGCCGGCCGGAACGGCACCCGCCCTGGTGGCACCGGCGGTCCGGGCGGCGGCGCGCAGGGTCGACAAGGGCCCGATGGTCGCCAGGGCACGGCGATCACCCCGGGCATCCATGGCCTCGATCAGCAGATCCAGGAACTCCGACGGGGTGACGTCACGGGCCAACAGGTCATCGGTCGACTCCACCCCGGCCACCGCGGCAAGCTCGGCCGGCGAGACGGTCGCCTCGGCCAGGTGCCGGAATCGGGCCAGGTCCAGGTCGACCGGCCCGCCGAGCTGGGCGCCCAGCAGGGCGTTGAGTGCGGCGACGTTGGGCCCGGTGACGGCGGCGGCGAACGCGCCCAGCTCGACACCGGCGAGACCGCCGGAGTCCCCGGCCACCGAGGTCCAGCTGATCGTTCGCCCGCCGGGCATGAACAGGTAGTCGAGCCGGCGTTCGGCGGTGACCCGGACCGCGGTGGGGATGTCCTCCGGTCCGGCCACGTCGAACCGGCCGGCCGGGTCGAGGACCCCGAGGTCCACGATCAGCCGGTCATGATCGCTCCCGTGCCCGTTCCGGGCCGCGGACGCCAACGCCGCGTCCTCCACCAGGGCCTGGAGGGAGCTGGTGGGGCGGCTGTCGACCACCCGCACGGCGTCGACAGCGGCCAGGGCGGAGGTCGACTGCAGCCCGTGGCGGGTGTCGCCGGTGCGGCCGATCTCCACCGCGAGGGCGGCGGCCCCCACGGTGAGCGCCGACATCACGGCCACCAGCGGCAGGACGGTTCCCCGATGACCCGGATTCGCCGAACCGGCGTCGGGCATCAGGAACCTCCGCTGACCACGGCCACCGCCCCGGCACGCAGGATGTCCGGGGTGAGGTCGGCCAGCGGGCTGATCAGGGGCACCACCGGGTGGGTCCCGTTGTCGTGGGTGAGTTCAATGTCGACGCAGGAGAGGGCCGGCTCGTTGGGGCAGGTGACGACGGAGACGACACAGCTGAACCCGCCACTGGATCCGACAGGGTCGCAGCTCCGCTCGACCGGGGCCAGGGCTTCGGCCACCGCGGCCCGGGCCACCTCGACCCGCTCGTCGACCAGGGTGGTCGGATCGTCGGAAGACCCCGCGGCGACGAGCGCGGCATCGGTGGCCGCGAACGCCATGACCTGCTGGCGGCCCCGGAGGGCGCCGTAGGTGAGCACACCGACGATGACCACGATCAGGATACTGAGCACCACGAAGAACTCGATCGAGGCGGGCGCCGCGAACGGCCGCGCCCGGATCCCCAGAATGGGCCGTGCCGGGCGGACCCGCCGCGCTGCGGCCCCGGCCGCCGGTGTCCGCGTGCTCGTCATCCCCCACTCGATCGGCGGGTCGCGCCCACCGATGAGCACTACGGGGACCCTAATCGGGTTACCCCGACATGGGGGTCCCCGGCGGGGTGGGCGAACCGGAGGAACCGGCCGGAACCGCGTCGGCACCGCCGAGATGGGCGGCCCAGGCCCGGAACATGGCGGCGTAACGGCCCTCGGCCGCCACCAGCTCATCGTGACTGCCATGTTCGACGAGGCGGCCCCCGTCGATCACCGCGATCCGGTCGGCCCGCTGCGCCGTGGCCAGCCGATGGGCGATCACGATCGCGGTCCGGCCACGGCGAACCCGGTCGAGGGCCGCCTCCACCCGGTTCTCCGCTGCCAGGTCGAGATTCGAGGTGGCCTCGTCGAGGATCAGGACCCGGGGCCGGGCCAGGAACGCCCGGGCCAGGGCCAGGAGTTGCCGCTCACCCGCCGAGAGGCTCGCCCCCCGTTCGTGAACCCAGCCGTCGAGGTCGCCGTCGAGACGGTTGACCAGCTCGTCGAGCCCGACCGCCCGGCACGCCTCGGCGATCTCGTCGCGGGTGGCGTCGGGCCGGCCGAAGGCGATGTTGTCGGCCAGTGACCGGTTGAACAGGAACGGCTCCTGGGGGACGAGGCCGATCTGGCCCCGCAACGACGCGAACGTCACCCCCCGCAGATCATGCCCGTCGATGGTGACCGCGCCGATCTCGGGGTCGTAGAACCGGCTGATCAGTTTGGCGACCGTCGACTTCCCCGCCCCGGTCGGACCGACCACGGCCAGGGTCTCGCCCGGTTCGATGGTCAGGTCGAGCCCGTCGAGCACGGGCACGGCGGGGTCGTACCCGAACCGGACACCACGGAGCTCGATCCGGCCGGTGATCGAGGGCAACGCGACCGCGTCGGGAGCCTCGGGCACCGACGGTCGGGTGCTGAGCAGCTGCCGGATCTTGACCACGGCGGCCTGACCGGACTGGTAGGCGTTGTAGAGCTGGACGAGCTGCTGCATGGGGGCGAAGAAGGCGGTGAGGTACAGCAGGAAGGCGAACAGCTCCCCCACGGTGAGCCGGCCCTGCAGCACCATGCTCCCACCCACCCCGAGCAGGACCGCCTGGCCGAGCACCCCGACCGCCTCACTGGCCGGTCCGTAGAACGCACCGACGGTGGCCGCCTCCACATTGGCGTCCCGGAGGCCACCGACCACATTGGCGTGGGCGACGGCGTTGTGGCTCTGCCGGTTGGTGGCCCGAACGACCCTGATGCCGGCCAGATTCTCCGACAGGTCGGCCAGGACGAGGGCGATCCGGTCCCTGACCCGATCGTAGGACCGTTGTGACGCCCCCCGGAACCACCAGGTGAGGGCGGCCATGGCGGGCAGGATGGCCAGCAGGGTGATCGCGGCCAGGCGCACATCGAGAGCGACCAGGATCCCGGTGATCACCACCAGGGTGAGCCCCTGCACCATCAGGTTGACCAGGCCGTCCTGGAACAGGGCCGCCAGGGCCTCGATGTCGCTCGTCATCCGGGTCATGGTCACCCCCGCCTGATGATCGGTGTAGTAGTCGAGCGACAGCCGTTGGAGGTGGGAGAACACCCGGACCCGGAGCCGGGCCATGAGGCGTTCACCGAGGGCGCCGGTGTAGCGGATCCGCAACCGGGAGATGACCACGTTGACCGCGATGGCCGCCAGGTAGGCGGCGGCTACGGCCAGGACCACCTCGAAGTGGCGCGGGGTGATCCCCCGGTCGAGACCGATCTGGATGAGGAGCGGCCCGGCCTGGAACGCGACCGTCTCGATGACGACGAGCACGGCGGCCAGGGCGAGGGCTCTCCGGTGCGGCCGAAGGAAGGTGCGCAGCGTGAAGGGCCGGCGCTCGTCGTCGGACTGGGAGAACGGGATGTGCTCGGGTGGATGATCCGGCTCCTCGGCCAGGATGCGTTTGGCCCCGTCGGCCAGTTCGGACGGTATGCCGGCGAACGGCAGGCCGGCGGCCGCGCTCGTCTGGGCCGCGTTCGGTCCCCCGAAAGCCGGGCCGCCGCCGAAGCTCACGACTCGTCCTCCAGCGTGGCCAGGACCTCGACGTAGCGGGGCACGGTGGCCAGCAGCTCGTCGTGGCGGCCGGTTGCGGCCACCCGCCCCTCGTCGAGCAGGACCACCCGGTCGGCCTGGGCGATGGTGGAGAGCCGATGGGCGATCAGGATGGTGGTCCGCTCCGCCGTCCCGGCGGTGGCGATCGCCCGGTGGATCCGGGCCTCCACCTCGACGTCCACTGCGCTGGTGGCGTCGTCGAGGATCAGGACCGCGGGGTCGGCCAGGAGGGCGCGGGCCAGTGCCACCCGCTGCCGTTGACCGCCGGAGAGGGTGTAGCCCCGCTCCCCCACCACCGTGTCGTAGCCGTCGTCGAGCCGGCCGATGAACTCGTCGGCCTCGGCCGCGGTGGCAGCAGCCACGATGGTCTCGGTCGCCGCGTCGGGTCGGGCGTAGGCGACGTTCCCGCCCAGGCTGGTGGAGAACAGGAACGGCTCGTCGGACACCAGGCCCACTGCGGCCCGGAGGCTGGCCTGGGTGAGATCCCGCACGTCGTGCCCGTCGAGGCGGACCGCACCCGAATCCACGTCGTAGAACCGTTCCAGCAACCGGGCGATGCTGGACTTGCCACTGCCGGTCCTCCCCACGATGGCCACCGTCTCCCCGGCCGGGATACGAAGGCTGAATCCTCTGAGCACGGGCGGATCGTCGGGACCGTAGGCGAAGTGGACGTCGTCGAACACCACCTCACCCCGGGGGTTGAGCAGATCGACCGCGTCGGGCCGGTCCACCACGTCGGGTTCGGTGTCGAGGATCTCGAAGATGCGGGCGGCCGAGGCCCGGGCCCGCTGGCCCATCATCAGGAACAGCCCGAGGGTCCGGAACGGCACCTGGAGCATCAGGACGTAGGCCGAGAACGCGAACAGGGTCCCCTCGCTGATCCGGCCCTCGATGACCAGCCACCCCCCGTAGACCAGCACGATCAGGGTCCCCAGACGGGGGAGGTTCTCGATCAGGGGGTTGTAGGTAGCCCGAGCCGCCGCGGTGCGCACCCCGGCCCAGCGGACCTTGAGGGCGGCGTCGGCAAGCTCGTCGATCTGGCGGCGTTCCGCCGCGAACGAGCGGACGACCCGGACCCCGTTAATGTTCTCGTCCACGATGGTGGCCACGTCGGCCAGGCGTGACTGGTTGATCCACGAGAGCGGGAAGACGTCGTCCCGGAGCCGTTTCCCGAGGAGGTAGACCAGGGGCAGAGGGGCCACGGCGGCCAGGGTCAGCCCGACATGTACCGACAGCATGAAGGCCATGGCCGCCACGAACATCACCCCGGTCATGGTGATGATGGGGGCGAACATGAGGAACAGCTGCACCGAGCGGATGTCGGAGTTGGCCCGCGAGATGACCTGCCCCGACGAGGTCCGGTCGTAGAAGGCGAACGACAGCCGGTTGAGGTGCTGATAGAGCAGCACCCGCAGATCGGATTCGATGGAGAACGCCATCCGATACAGGCCCGACCGGAAGGCGAAGGTCAGTCCGGCCCGGATGAGCCCCAGGACGACGAGGGCGGCGACGTAGGGGGCGAGCCGGGCCGTCCGGGCGGTGAGGGCGTCGTCGATGGCGGCCCGACTGACCGCCGGTAGGGCCACCTGGATCAGCATGGCCCCCAGGGCCAGGATCAGGGAGCCGATGAGCAGGCCCCGGTGGGCCTTGACCAGTGGGGCCAGGCGTCGGAGCCAGCCGAGCTCCGGGTCGGGGTGGACCCGGCCGGCCGGAGGCGGATAGTCGGCGGTCACCGTGACCGGTTGGAACGGTGAGCCCGCCGGCGTGGTGGCGGGCTGCGGTCGGGTGGCGGTCACCCGGCGAGTCTAGGAGTGGGGCGAGGCCGGGCCGGAACCCGCGGGTGCGGGCCCGGTCCGGCCTTCGGCCCTGTGGTCTAGAGCAGACCCTGCCCGATCAGAGCAGACCCTGCTGGGTCAGGAAGTCGGTGGCCACCGCCTTGGGGTCCTCACCGTCGGCCGAGACCCGCCGGTTCAGTTCGGCCATGGTCTCGTTGTCGAGCGGGCCGAGGATGGTGTCGGCCAGGGCCTCGAACTGCTCGGGGGCCTGCTGGTAGAGCTCGTCGCTCATGGTCATCGACACGTTGTAGAGGATGAACACCCCGGGGTCCTCGACCAGGTCCAGGTCGAGGGCGGGGATCCGACCGTCGGTGGTGAACACCTCACCGAAGGTGCAGTTGCCCGACGCGGTCTCGTCGTAGATCACCCCGGTGTCGAGGATCTCGATCTGGTCGTCGGGAACGACCACTCCGGTGGCCTCCTCAAACAGGACCATGCCGTCGGGGCGGTTGGGGAACTCGGTCTCCAGGCACACGCTGGCGTCCGGGTTCTCCGTGATGTAGTCGGCCATCCCCTGCAGGTCGACGCCGGCGGCCGGTGAATCCGATGCGGTGGCGAAGCCGTAGGTGTCGTTGAACGGTGACACGCCCACCCAGCGGATGGAGTTCAGGTCGTTGTCCTCGACGCACACGTCGTTGGTCAGGACGTCCCGTTCGAACGAGGGGTCCTCGTTGCCCAGATGCACGGTCCAGCCGGTGCCGTTGTACTCGAAGTAGGTGTCGATCTCCCCGGCGAGCAGGGCGTCACGGTTGACCGACGTCCCGCCGAGGTTGGTCGAGTCGGTGACGGTGGCCCCGCCAGCCTCCAGGCCCACGATGGCGAGCTGACCGAGCACGAACTGTTCGACGAAGTCCTTCGAACCGACGTTGACGGTCACTCCACTGAAGTCCAGTTCCGACAGGCTGGCCACGGAGTTGTCATCGTTGAGGGCCGTCTCACAGGTACCCGAGACCGCTTCGCCTCCGTCACCCTCGTCGGTGGCTCCACCCTCGTCGGTGGAACCGCCCTCGTCGGTGGCGCCGTCGGCGCCGGTCGATTCGGTGCTGGTCTCCTCAGCGGCGGTGTCGTCGGTGTCGTCGCTGCCACAGGCGGCGGCCACCAGACCCAGCACTGCCAGCAGGGCGACGAGGCGCATCAGGGCGCGCGGTGATCTCATGGTTGGTCTCCCTTGTCGTTTGGATTGGATGGGGAACTTGGTTGGACTCGAGGCCGGTCAGAGGCCGCGAGGCTTGAGGGCCTTCTCGATGAGCGCGGCGACCCAGTCGACGGACAACGCCACCAGGGCGGTGAGCACGGCACCGGTGACGAGCACCAGGTCGCGCTGCAGTTTCAGTCCGGCGGAGATGGTGGTGCCGAGACCACCGCCGCCGATGAGATAGGCCAGGGCGGCCATGCCCACATTGATGACCAGCGCGGTCCGGATACCGGCCAGGATGACCGGGATGGCCAGGGGCAGCTCGATCTGGCGGAGGGCCTGCGCCTTGGTGAGGCCCATGCCCCGGCCGGCCTCGATCACCGACTGGTCCACCTGTTCGAGGCCGACCATCGTGTTGCGCAGGACGGGTAACAGGGTGAACAGGGTGAGGGCCCAGATCGTGGTCCACGGGCCCCGGCCCAGCCAGGCGTAGGCCAGCACCAGCAGGCCGAACGCCGGGATGGCCTGGCCGGAGGTGGCCACGGCCAGGATCGGCCCCCCGAATCGTTTGAAGTTGGGGCGGGTGAGCAACACCCCGAGCGGTACCGCGAACACGATGGTGAACACCGTCGACCAGAGGGTGATCGACAGGTGTTGTTCGAGCTGGGGCCGCAGGTTGCGGTCCCAGTTCAGGGCCCGCTCGTCCTGGAAAATCTTGTCGGCGTTCTGGTAGCCCCGGTACAGCAGGTAGGCGCCGATGGCCACGATGATCGGGGTCACGAGCAGACCGAGGTTGCTGCCGAGGGCGCGTGGCCGGTCGCGGCCGCTCATGACCCGGTCCGCCCGAGCCGGTCCTCGG
Source organism: Acidimicrobiales bacterium (assembly GCA_047971245.1). GTDB lineage: Bacteria > Actinomycetota > Acidimicrobiia > Acidimicrobiales > SZUA-35 > CADEDH01. The sequence continues at coordinate 12,369 of JBKDZN010000027.1, read as the reverse complement.
CCGCCGGTTCGATGGCGCCGAGCTGCTCGTAGTGCCGTTTGGCCTGGGCCCGGAGACGCTTCAACACATCGGCCAGCAGGCTGATGTCGAGGATTCCCTGGAACTCCTGCCGGTCGTTCACCACGACCGCCTGTCCGGCGTTCGACAGCAGCATCTCTTCGAGGGCGTCGTGCAGGGTGGCGTTGGGGAGCACGGTGGCGTCCACCGTCGGCCCGGCCTGGCCCAGCGGGGGCTGGTCGGCGGCGAGATGCCGGTCGTCGACCCACCGGATCGGGCGACGGCGGTGGTCGAGTACAAGCATCCACTTCTCGGAGGAGGCGTCGAGGAGGCGGCGGGCCTCGGCGTGATCGGTGCCCTCCTCCACGACGGGCCAGTCACCGGCCAGATCGAGGTCACGGACCCGTTCGAAGTTGAGGCCCTTGAGGGTGGAGCCGGAGCCGATGAAATCGCTGACGAACTCGTCGACCGGGAAGGCGAGGATCCGCTCGGGAGTGTCGTACTGGCGGATCACCGACTGTTCGCCCAGGATGGCGATGCGATCCCCCATCTTGATGGCCTCGTCGATGTCGTGGGTGACGAAGACGATGGTCTTGCGCAACTCCTCCTGGAGGCGGAGGAATTCGTTCTGAAGCCGGTCCCGGGTGATGGGGTCGATGGCACCGAACGGTTCGTCCATCAACAGGACCTCGGGATCACCCCCGAGGGCCCGGGCCACGCCGACCCGCTGGGCCTGCCCGCCCGACAGCTCCTTGGGGTAGCGGTTGCGGAACACCGACGGTTCGAGCCCGGTCAGGGCCAGCAGTTCGTCGACCCGACGGGAGATCCGAGCCTTGTCCCAGCCGAGCAGGCGGGGGACGGTGGCGATGTTCTGGGCGATGGTCTGATGCGGGAACAGGCCGATCTGCTGGATCACGTAGCCGATCCGCCGCCGGAGCTGGTCGGCGTTGACCGAGGTGACGTCCTCACCGTCGAAGATGATCCGGCCCCGGGTGGGTTCGATCATCCGGTTGATGAGACGCAGGGTCGTGCTCTTGCCGCAGCCGGACGGGCCGACCAGAACCAGGATCTCGCCCCGGGGAATCGACAGATCGAGGTCGGCCACGGCCGGGGTGTCGCTGCCCGGATAGGTCTTGCCGACACCCTGGAGCTCGATCATTGCCGGGCCGGCGTCTTCGACACCGTCGACGATCGGAGCGGCCGTGGGTGCGTGGGTTGACATCGCTGGTTCGCTCACGCTTACCGGAGTCCTTTCGAGGTGGTGAAGCGGCGCAGGAGGGTGAAGCCGAGGTCGGTGACGAGGGCGACGGCGATGGTGAAGGCGACCCCGGTCCACATCCGCTCGACCGAGGTCACGTCGGGGAACCGTTGGAGACCGTCGTTGATGTACCGGCCAAGCCCGGTGCCGCCGACCAGCACGGCGATGGCGGCGATCCCGATGTTGAGCAGGGTGGCCACCCGGATGCCGGTGAGGATGATGGGCCACGCCAGGGGCATCTCGATCCGGCTGAGGCGCCGCCAGGCGGGAAGGCCCATGCCCTTGGCCGACTCGACCACCGCCGGGTCGACCTGTTCGAGCCCGAGCACGGTGTTCCGCAGGATGGGCAGGATCGAGTAGAGGGTGAGCGCGATGATCGGGCCGCGGTCACCGATCCCGATGCCGGGAACCGAGATGAAGATGGCGAACAGGGCCAGTGACGGGATGGTCAGCAGGATCGACGCCAGACCGAGCACCGGCCCCCGCAATACCGGGACCCGGTGCACCAGCACGCCCAGGACGATGGAGACCACGCTGGCGAACAGCATCGAGGCCCCGACGAGTTGGATGTGGTCGACCACGTGACCGAAGATGGCCCCGAACCCCTCGGCGTCGGCCATGAAGCTCCACCAGCTGCGGTACGACGCCGTGTCGCCGACCAGTCCGGGCAGGCTGACGATCCCGTCGGCCAGGGTGGTGATCCCGTGCCACACATTGTTGTCGGCCGCCGTGTCGGCCACGAAGAGGTACCAGGCGACCACCAGCACCACGACAATCCCGACCACGGTCCGGAATCGCAGCCAACCGGGCCGCCCCCGGGCACCGGGGTCCGGGCTCGGATGGTCGGACACCAGGTCGGCAACCGGGCGTTCTTCGGTGGTGGGAGGGGTGGAGGTGATGGCTTCCTTCGCGGGCTCGTGGAACCCTCATCGATGGACACGATCGTTCCGGAAGCCGGTGGGAGTCCGGTGACGCGCCGAAGAACCGGTCTGAGGTTCAGGTGCGCCCCCGGGGCCCGCCGGCCCCGCGTACTCGGTCCGCGACCGTAGGGGCAGAATCCGCCGCGGACCACAGTCGGGGTAACGGTGTGCTCCGATCGAAACACGATTGAAACCTACGGATCCGCGGCGCCTGGGCCGCCGCGGGGCCGATCCCGGGCCGGTCGCCACACCACAACCACCCGGGATCGATATCCGCTCTGACCTGGTTAAACGCCAGGGCGGATCAGGCTCGGCCCGCCTCGGAGAGGGCTCGTTCCACCAGGACCCGGGCCAGGTGGCTCCGGTACTCGGCGTCGCCGTTGAGGTCTTCGGGTGGTTGGGCCCCTTCGGCGGCCACTCGGGCCGCGTCGGCGGCCGATGCCCCACCGGTCACCGCGGCTTCCACCGCGGCCGCCCGCATCGGTTTGGGACCCATGTTGACCAGCGACACCCGCGGTGACCCGTTCAGCACCGCGGCCACCCCGACGATCGCCCAGTCCTGGGCCCGCCGGTTGAACTTCTGGTAGGACCAGCCGGCCCCGCCCACCTTGGGCACCTGGATCTCGCACAACAACTCGTCGGGTTGGAGCGCCGTCTCCAGGAACCCGGCGAAGAAGTCGTCGACCGGGATCTCCCGCCGGCCCTGCGGGCCCTGGACCACCAGGGTTCCGCCGAGGGCGAGGAGGGCGGCCGGCAGATCCGATGCGGGGTCGCCGTGGGCCAACGATCCGCCGAGGGTGCCCCGGTGGCGGACCGCCGGGTCACCGACCTCCCCGGCCACCGAGGCCAGGATCGGCGCCTCGGCGGCCAGCAGCCCGCTGGTCTCCAGGTCACGATGGCGGGTGAGGGCCCCGATGGCCAGATGGCTGCCGGCATCGGTGATGTAGGACAGGTCGGTCAGACGGCCGATGTCGACCAGGACCGACGGGGTGGCCAGCCGGAACTTCATGAGTGGCAGCAGGCTGTGCCCGCCGGCCAGGAGCTTGGCTTCGTCACCGTGCTCGGTCAGGGCGGCCACCGCGGCCTCGGCCGACTCGGCTTCGACGTATTCGAACGCGGCCGGGATCATGCCGCACCTCCGGTGGTGGCGGGGCCGCCGCCGGGCGCGGCACGGCGTTTGGCCTGTTGGATCGTTTGCCACACCCGGTGCGGCGTGGCCGGCATGGCGACATCGTCGACCCCGTAGGGAGACAAGGCGTCACAGATGGCGTTGATGACCGCGGCGGCCGACCCGATCGTGCCGGCCTCCCCCACCCCCTTCACCCCGAGCGGGTTGCTGGTCGACGGGGTCACGGTGAAGTCGGTGGTGATCGACGGCATCTCGGCCGCGGAGGGCACCAGGTAATCGAGGAACGACGGGTTGCGGCAGTTGCCGTCGTCGTCGTAGCTGGCTCCCTCCCAGAGGGCCTGGGCGACCCCCTGCACGATGCCGCCGTGCACCTGGCCCTCCACGATCATCGGGTTGATCTGGTTGCCGCAGTCGTCGACGGCCACATAGCTCACCAGCTCCACCCGTCCGGTGGTCTCCTCCACCTCGACCACGCACACGTGGGTTCCGAACGGGAAGGCGAAGTTGGGGGGATCGAACGTGACCTGCTCCTGCAGGTTGGGTTCCATGCCGTCGGGCAGGTCGTGGGCGGTGAAAGCCCCGAAGGCAACGGCCTGGATGGCCATCGACCGGTCCGGCGAGCCCCGCACCGCGAACGAGCCGTTCACGAACTCGAGGTCGTCCGGGTTGGCCTCCATCTGGTGGGCGGCGATGAACCGGGCCTTGTCGATGACCTTGTCGCAGGCCATGGCGATGGCCACACCCCCCACGGCCAAGGACCGGGAACCGTAGGTGTCCAGGCCCAGGGGGGAGATGGCGGTGTCGGAGTGCAGCACGGTGACGTCGTCGGGGTCGACCCCGAGCTTGTCGGCGACGATCATCGACCAGCTGGTCTCGTGACCTTGGCCGTGCGGGGTCGATCCCGACACCACCTCGACCTTCCCGGTGGGCAGGAAACGGACCAGGGCGTGCTCCCAGCCCCCGGCCCCGTAGTTGAGGCCGCCGAGGGCCCGGGACGGCGCCAGGCCACAGATCTCGACATAGGTGCACAGCCCGATGCCGAGCTGCTTGGCGTCTCCGGCGTCACGGCGTCGCTGCTGCTCGGCCCGGAGGTCGGCGTAGCCGGCGAGCTCGAGGGCGCGATCCAGGTTGGGGGCGTAGTTGCCGGAATCGAACACGAGCGTGGAGGCGGTGGTCAGGTCCTCGAACGGTTTCCCCCCGGCCAGGTAGTTGCGGCGACGGATCTCCTCCGGGCCGACCCCGACCGCCACGGCGAGGCGGTCCATCGCCCGCTCGATGGCGTAGCTCGCCTCGGGTCGACCGGCGCCCCGGTAGGCGTCGGTCGGGGTGAGGTTGGTGAACCAGCCGTCACAGGTGAACCCGAACGCGGGGACATCGTAGACCCCCGTGTACAGGAAGCTCCCCAGCAGGGGTACGCCCGGGGTGATGAGCATCATGTAGGCACCCATGTCGGCGTCGAGATGGACCCGGACACCGGTGAGTCGGCCCTCGGCGTCGGCGGCGAGTTCGATGCGCTGGAGCTGACCGCGGCCCTGGTGGGTGGAGAAGGCGGCCTCGGACCGGGTCTCGGTCCACCGGACGGGGCGTTTGAGGTGATCGGCCAGCGCCGCAGCCAGGATCTCGTCGGGGTTGACGTTCAGTTTCGCGCCGAACCCACCGCCCACCGACGGGGCGATGACCCGGAGCTTCTGCTCCGGGATGCCGGTGGTGGCCGCCACCATCACCTTGAGAATGTGGGGAACCTGGCTGGCCGAGTAGAGGGTGAGATCCCCGCCGTAGGGGGCGGGGACGGCCAGCACCCCGCGGGGCTCCATGGCGGCCGGGATGAGACGCTGCTGGGTGAACTCGCAGGTCACCCGGTGGACGGCATCGGCGAACGCCTGATCGAGGGCGTCCGGGTCCGGGATCAGCTCCCACCGGTACGCCTTGTTGGTGACCAGGTCGCTGTGAGCCTGGTGGGCGTCGTCCCGGGCCGCGGCCAGCGAGGCCACCGCCGGCAGCGGTTCGTAGTCGACCACCACCTGTTCGGCGGCGTCCGCCGCCTGGTAGCGGGATTCGGCCAGCACCACGGCGATGATGTCGCCGACATGATGGACCTCCCCGTCGACCACCGGGTAGTGCGGCGGGTTGACCATGTCGGGGGTCACGGGCCAGGCGCAGGGCAGCGGAGCCACCCACAGGCCCATCCCGGCCAGGTCGGCCCCGGTGTAGACCGTGTGCACACCCGGCATGGCCGCCGCCGCAGCGACGTCGATACCGGTGATGGTGGCATGGGCCATGGTGGAGCGCACCATGCCCATCCAGAGCTGACCGGGCACCTGGATGTCGTCGACGAATCGGCCCTCGCCGGTCAGCAGTTTCGGGTCCTCGCGGCGGAGCCGGGGGGTGCCGACCACACCGGCGGGAGCCGGGGTCTCGGTGGCGGTCATGAGGCACCCGCAGCCGCGGTCAGGACCGAGCGCACGATGTTCTGGTAGCCGGTGCAACGGCACAGGTTGCCTTCGAGCCCCAGGCGAACGTCGGCCTCGGTCGGGGTCGGGTTCTCGGCCAGGAGCGAGGTGGCGGCCATCACCATGCCCGGGGTGCAGTAGCCGCACTGGAGACCGTGGCACTCCATGAAGGCCTGCTGCATCGGGTGCAGGGTCCCGTCGGCCGACGCCATCCCCTCGATGGTGGTCACGTCGGCCCCTCTGGCCTGGACGGCCAGCATGGTGCACGACTTCACCGACTCACCGTCGATGTGGATGGTGCAGGCGCCGCACGAGGACGTGTCGCAGCCGATGTTGGTGCCGGTGAGACCGAGCTGGTCCCGCAGATAGTGGACCAGCAGTGTTCTCGGTTCGGCGTCGCCCGACCGCGCGACGCCGTTGACCGTCATCTTGATCTCCACGAAGAGCTTCCCCTTTTCGCCTGGGCGTTTCCCGAGCCGACAACATTCCCGGACCAACCATACGACCAAACCGCCATCGATGTGACGGGCGTCGCAGAGGGCGGGGTCGGGTCGACCGAATCCCATCATCGGCGGGGAGACGTGGCCCGGTTGAGTACCGATCCACGTCTCCCGAGAGGACTGCTGCTTCGCGCCTCGGGCTCAGACCGAGGCGGCGGGGATCCCTTCGGACGGCTGGACGATCACGATGCCGTTGCCCTCCAGGGCGAGCTGGACCGCTTCGCCCGAGCCGCGACCAATGAGGCTGCCGGCCTTGATCGTCGAGCGGAGCGAGGTGACCAGATCGGCGCTCCAGGCCACCACGGCGTCGGTGTCGACGAAGGTGGGCTGGTCGGTGGTCAGGACGAGGGGTTCACCTTCGGTGGTGATGGCGACCCAGCCGTGACCGCTGAACCGGGTGTTGAACAGGCCCCCGGCGGCCAGACCGGCACCCGAGACCCGGTGGATGTCCCATTCGAGACTGGTCTCGAACGCCAGCACGTTCCGGCCGTTGACACTGAGGGCCGATCCGTCGAGGTGGACGATGTGGACCAGCGCGCCCGCATCGGCCAGGAACAGCTCGCCCCGGCCCCGGCAGCGCATGAGCGGCACGCCTTCGCCGGTGGCCACCTTCTTGATGAACCGGGCTGCCCCGGCGCCCTCGTGATCGAAATCGATGTCGCCCTGGAACGCGACCATCGAACCCTGCCGGGCGAGGACATCGTCGCCGAGCAGGACCTTGAGCATGCGAGGGTTCTGCAGGCCGACCCGTTCGATCGACCGTTCGTCGAATCGCCCGTCGAGCAGGTCGGTCCGGATCCCGTTGAGGGCCCCGGCGGCACCGGGAACCGGCGCCATCCCGGGCGCGGGTCCCGCTGACGGGGGCGGGGGAAGGGTCGGATCAACCTGGTGTCCCGGCCCGGGCGGTGCCGGCGGGCCCACCGGATCGGCCGACCCCCACCGGAGCTCGTCGACGGCCTCTACCGTCGCGATGTCGCCCCCGCCGTCACCGCCCTCGGCCGGCGCGGTGGCGCCGAGGGCCGCAGCCACGGCGGCCGCGGCCCCGATCCCGACCTCCGGGCTCTCCGCGGCGGTCGCCCCGACCTGGGTGTGGTCCTCCCAGCCGGGCGGGGGGGGTGGTGGGAGGTCGGCGTGCGGCCGGCCCGGTTCCGGTGCGCCGGGGGGCGGCGGAACGAGGTCGGTCTCCTCGACCGGAGGCACCACCGGCTCGTCACCGGCCACGGCGGCCTCGACCACGAGGCCCTCGGCACCGGCCGCATCCGCGTCCGCCCCGAGGATCTCGGCCGTACCGTCGACAACCGGATCGCCCTCGGCCACAGGGCCGGCGGGATCGGCGGCGGCGTCGTCGTGGGCGCGTCGCGTGGCGGCCGAACGGAGCCCCCACGGATCGGCGGAGTCAACCGCATCGTCGATCGTCGGTACCTCGACCACCTCGGCCGACGCGCCCTCCACGACCTCGGCCGCCTCGACAACGCCGATCTCGGCCGGTGGGGTGCTGTCGGAGGTGTCCGCGGCCTCCGCCGGCTCGTCGGTGTCGCCACCGGCGATCTCGGGCTCGTGGTGGGCCCCGGCTCCGAAGTCACCGTCGGCCCAGGGCTCCTCCTCGACGTCCGGCCCGTCCAGGGGGGCCGCCGGCGGGAACTCGGGTTCCACGATGGCACCGGCGAGCCCGTCGAACGCATGGTCGACCCCACCGGCCGACCCCGGATCGCCCGTGACCTGGGATGGGCCAGGGGCCTCGATCTCGGCGGCCAGGCCGGCCTCGGCCTGCCCGAACTCCTCCGGGTCAGTGCCGTGCTCGGCCCCGAGCTCGTCGCGTAACTGCTCGGGGGTCACCCGTACACCGTCCTCCCCCACCGGCATCGGCGGTGGTGGCGGACCAGGATCGGGTTCGTCAGGGGCCGTCGCTGCACCCGGGCCCGCACCCACGATCGGGGTTTCGAACGGGGGCGCCGGGGGCGGCGGTTGGTGTTCGGAAGGCGCCTCACCGCTCGGCGGGGGCGGGGGCGGGGGCGGGGATTCGTCACGGCCGATCCCGGCGGGCCAGTCGTCCCAGCGGCTCGACGGAACGGGTCCTCCATCCGGGCCGCCGGGCAACACCGCGGTCTCCGCGGCCGCCCCCCACGCCTCGTCGGCTCCGGCATCGCTCCCGACCTCGGCAGCGGCGATCTCCTCCGCCGGCGGGAGGTCCAGCCCTCCGTCGGGAACCGTGAGCTCTTCGCCGATCAGGGCATCGGCCACCACCGTCACGTCCGTGCCCTCATCGGTCCCGGGGAGGATCGGGGCGTTCTCGCCGGCGGCGGTGAGGGCCTCCTCGGCCGTCCCGATCACCGGGCTCGCATCGCCGACCGCTCCGGCCACCGGGGCCGCGATCTCGAGGGCCGATTCCCAACCCGCACCGTCCGGGAGGGCGTCGGTGTAGGCCGCGGGATCGGCCGGTTCGTTGTCGGGCTCCACGGCGTAGCGATGCTCGAAGTGACCGGCGATCCGATGCCCGGCCGTGGCCGGATCTCCACCGGCCATCACCTCGGTGACCGCGGCACTGTTCCCGGCCGGCGCCTCGTCGACCACGGGGCCACGCTCGGCGAGCTCGCCCGCCTCCGACAGGCCGGTCTCGGCGGCATCACCGTCCGGGGCCCGATCACCCTGGCGGCGGAGATCATCACCGGTCAGGTCGCTCGGATCGTGGGCGGACCCCACATCAGCGACGCCCCCGGCGGCGGTGCCGGCCGCGGCGTGATGAGTACCGTTCTCGTGGACCGACGCCGGCCCGGATCCGGCCGAGCCGAGCCAGGACGGCTCGGCGCTCTCGAGGCTCCCGGCATCGTCGCGATAGCCGGCGTCCCGACCGGTGTCGTAGCGATCGGTGTCGTAGTGATCGGCGTCGGACCCGTAGTCAGCGGCCGCGGTGCCCGCGGCCGCATCCGAGCGGGCCCATTCGTTCTCCGGAGGCGGAGGCGGAGGAGCGGATTCCCTGGACCGGGTGTGTTCGGTCCATTGGTCGCCGTTCCAGAAGCGGTCGAGCGACGGATCCCCCGCCGGATCGTCGTACCATCCTGCTGGTGGATTCGGCATAGGGCGGATGCTATCCCCCGAGCCGGATGCCACCAATGGAGCGGCGACAATCACCACCCGGCGTGGTCATCGATATCGAACCAGCAGCAGGGTCCGGGAACAGCCGGTTGCCACCGGCGCCACCAGGCAGAACACGCCCTTCAGTCGAGCTCGTCGGCCCGAGCCTGCGCCAGATCGATGGTGGCCAGCATCCGGGTGCGCAGGGCGTCGAGATCGACCCCTTCGGTGCTTTTCTTTCCCTCCAGGTACCGGGCGTACACCCCGTGAAGGATGCAGGCGGTCTTGAAGTAGTTGAACGCCCGGTAGTAGTCGAGCGAACCGAGATCGGCGCCGGTTATTTCGGCGTAACGGTCGGCCAGGGTCCCACGGCGGGAGAAGCCGGGGGCGGTGGTCGCCGTCTCGTGGGAGACGACCACCTCGTCGTCGGGATCGCTCCAGGCGTTGAGGGCGTAGGCGAAATCGGCCAACGGATCACCGAGCGTGGCGATCTCCCAGTCGAGAACGGCCGTCACCCGGCCGTCCGAGCCCAGCAGGCAGTTGTGCAGGCCGTAGTCACCGTGCACCACCCGGGCCGGGCCCTGCTGGGGCGCCCGCTGGTTCAGGAGATCGTGCAGGCGGTGGATCCGCTCGTCGTCGTACCGGGCGCCGGCGATCGACGCCTGCCAGGAGCCGTACCAGGTGCGGAGCTGACGTTGGACGTAGCCGTCCCGTCGCCCCAGCTCCCCCAGGCCGACCTCGTCGGGGTCGACCGAGTGGAGCGCGGCCAGGGTCTCGATGAACGAGAGCCCGGCTGCCGCCCGAGCCTCCATCGACAGGTACTCCTCCACTGCCTCGGCGGTGTACATCGCCCGGCCCGGCACCTCGCCCATGACGTAGAAGGTGGCGCCGGTCACCCCATGGTCGGTGCACAGGCCGAGGGCGGGTGGGACCGGGACCGGCGTGGGTCCGAGCCCGGAGATCACCGTGAACTCGCGGACCATATCGTGGGCCTTCGGCAGCAGCTCACCCAGCGGGGGCCGACGAATCACCGCCCGGCGCCCCTCGGGGTCGGTCAGCACGAACGTCAGGTTCGAGTGACCGCCCTCCAACCGCTCCCAGGTGAGCGGGGGCGCGATCACCTCGACGTGTTCGGCGATCCACGCCTCGACGGCCGGTCGGTCGTAGCCAGGGGTCTCAATGGTCATGGTTCACACTCGGGCCAGGGGTACGGGGAGTCCGGGCGTCTCGACCCGGGTCCGGAAAATGGAGCCGGCCCGATCGGGCTCCGCGGTGTTGTCGGCGGTGACGATATAGAGATCGCGCCCGTCGTCACCGCCGAAGCACACACTGGTGACCGCGGTGGATGGCACGTCGACCCGGTCGACCTCGCCACCGGTGGGGTCGACCGCACGGACGCATCCGCCGGCGACATCGGCCACCCAGACCACCCCGTCGGTGTCGACGGCGAGACCATCGGGGGTGAACCGCCCGCCGGGGGTCAACGCCCCCCGGTCGACGAACCGGCCGTCCTCGACCCGGTGGGTGATGATGTGCCCGGCGGTGGAGTCGGCGTGGTAGAAGGTGGCGCCGTCGGGGGAGAAGCCCATCCCGTTGGTCAGGCCCACCCCGCCGTAGATCTCCGTCGGGACGTCGTCCGGGCCCACCAGGTAGGCCTCACCGGAGGTTCGTTCCGCCTCCAGGTCGAACGGGTCGGAACGGATGGTGCCGCAGATCACCCGGCCCTCGGCGTCGACGGTGAGGTCGTTGAGCCCGGGGGCGTCGGGAGCGAACACGATCCGGGTTACCCCATCGCGGACATGGCTGATGTCCCGGCCGCTGATCACGATGCCACCGTCGGCGTGGCGGGCGATGCCCCCCACCCCCCGGCGCTTGGGCACGATCACGTCGATCGTGCCGTGTTCGAGGTCGAGCCGGTAGACGCCCCCGTTGGGGACGTCGCTGAAGAACAGACCCCCGGTGGGGTCGAAGGTGGGGCCCTCGAGCAGGCCGAAGCCGTGGGCGAGGATCTCAAGCGGATACCGGTCGGAGCCGGCCGAGGAAGACGATGCGGTAGCGATAGGCCGACGCTAGCGATGGGAGCGAAGCCAGGACAAGGCCGCGGTGGCCACCGCGGCGGGTTGCTCGGGCAGCAGGGCGTGACCCGCCCTCGGGACCTCGATCACGGTGACCTGCTCACCGAGCTGGTCCTGCATGAGATCGGCGTTCTCGGGCAGCACGATCAGGTCGGCGGCCGGTTGCAGGACCAGGACCGGGCACCCCAACCGTGACCACAGCTCCTCGGAGGGGACGTGACGCTCCGCCTCGGCCTGGGCGAACGCCACCGTCGGATACCAGCCACCCACCCAGGCCACCGGATCATTGCCCTCGGCGAACAGGGCCAGGGCCACCGCTTCCAGGTGCTCCTCATCGCTCAGCTCCGGGATGAACACCCGCCGCAGGGCGGTGGCCGGTTCGGGTTTGGGTTGGATGGGCCCCGGGGCGGCCAGCAGGATGAGGGAGCTGACGAGACCCGGATACCGGCAGCCCACCATCTGAGCCACCTGGCCCCCGAAATCGTGACCGACAATGGTGGCCCGGCCCCCGACCACCTCCACCACCGCGGCCACATCGGCGGCGAAATCGTCCAGGCTCGACCCGTCGAGCGAGGCCGAACTGCCGCCGATGCCGCGAGGCTCCGGCCGCACCGCGGTGTAACCGGCCCGGGCCAGCCGGTCGGCCAGATCGGCGAAGTCGGCGGCCGATCGGCCCAGTGACGGCAGCATGACCACCGCGGGCCCTTCTCCCTGCAGGTGGACCTGCAGGGTGGTGGTCGGGGCGGGTACCTGCACCGTGCGGCGGTAGCCCACGGTCCGCTCCAGTTCGGTCACCTGGGTGTTGAAGTTCTCGATCTCCACGATGGAGTCGATCGACATGACATCGGCCCGGTCCGGGCTGAGCACCCGACCGAGGAACCGGAACCCGTCCACCATCCGGGGACCGATCGTTCCCCCCACATGGTTGCCACCGCGCGTCGAACGGTATTCGTGGGGAATCCCGGCGT
>JBKDZN010000026.1:0-24961 GCA_047971245.1 Acidimicrobiales bacterium | reverse complement strand
AGGGCGAGACCGACCAGGGAGATCACGAAACCGAGGGCGGTGAACCGGTCGACCATGTCCTTGACGGTGCCCAGCCACGCCTGGCCGGTGTTGGGCAGCTCCACCCCCAGCTCCGGCGATGCGGGCAGGATGGCGTCGAGGGCGGGAACCTGCCCGACCACGGCGTCGCGGGCGGCCTCACCGATCCCACTGGCGTCGAGCGTGACGGGTTCGTCGATGCCGGCCAGGGCGTTCTGGTGGGCCTCGACGATGCCGTCACGGATGGCGGCCTCGACCCGGGGATCGTCCATGGCCAGATCGGCAGCCTGGTCGTACTGATCGCTGCTGATCGGGACAGCCGCGGGGACCCGGGCCTCGATGGCGTCGGACAACCGGGAGGCGATCACCTGGCGGACCGAGGGATCCTCGACGAGATGGTCGGCCAGGCGCTCCGATGCACCGGGATCGAGCAGGGTGTTGGAGAGGGTGAAACCAGCCCAGGTCAGCGACGCGATCACGAGCGACAGGCCCATGATCACCGATGAAAAGAACCGTCGCATGGGGGCTCCTCTGATGCGGTCAGATCGTCCAGTAGGGATGCTGCGACGGGTCGGTGGGGATGGTGAGGATCTCAGCACCGTCGTCGGTGATGAGGAGGGTGTGCTCGAACTGGGCGGTCCGCCCCCCGTCGGCCGTCACGGCGGTCCAGCCATCGTCCCACATCCGGACCCGCCACGAACCCGCGGTGATCATCGGTTCGATGGTGAAGGTCATGCCGGGCTCGATCACGTCGGTGAGCCGGGGATGGTAGTAATGGCAGATCTGCAGGTCGGTGTGGAACTGCTCCCCGATGCCGTGCCCGACGAAGTCCCGCACCACACCGAAGTTGTTGGCCTCGGCGTGCTCCTGGATCGCCCGGCCGATGGCGTTGATCGGGTTCCCAGGGCGGGCGGCCTCGATGCCGTAGCGCAGACAGTCACGGGTGACGGTGACGAGCCGGCGGGAGAGGTCGTCCACCTGTCCGACGAAGAAGGTGGCGTTGGTGTCGCCGTGCACCCCCTCCTTGAACAGGGTGACGTCGAGGTTGACGATGTCACCGTCGGCCAGGGGTCGATCGTCGGGGATCCCGTGGCAGACCACCTCGTTCACCGAGGTGCAGAGGGACTTGGGGTAGGGGTCGGCCCCGCCCCCGGGGTACATCAGGGGGCTGGGGTAGGCGTTGCGTTCGATGGCCGCGCTGTGGCAGGCGATGTCGATCTCCTCGGTGGTCACACCGGGCCGGCACAGGGCACCGAGCGCGGCCAGGGTGTCGGCCGCGTCACGCCCGGTGTGGCGCATCGCCTCGATGATCTCGGGAGACTTCACCCGGGGCTCGTCCCAGCGTTGCACCGGCCCGCCGCCGGCCCAGCTGGGCTTGGCGATCGAGTCGGGCACGGCGCGAAGGGGGGAGATCCGGCCCGGGAGGACGGGATCCTCGGCGTTCTTGTGACACCGCTTGTACTTCTTGCCACTACCGCACCAGCAGAGGTCATTGGCCTTGGGCAGAACTCGCACCCGTCCAGTCTACGGTCTCGACCCCCGCCGGCCGCTGGTCGGGTGCGGCATCGCTCCCGGCGGCCCGACCTGGTGTCCGGGGCCCGGTGGGGGACAATAGTCAAGGTCGTACTACCGTTGACCGATAACGAGGAAGATGCGAGAAAGACATGCGGCACGTGGTGATGGGGCACGCGGCAACCGGATACGTCCTGGCCGGGTGCTCAGCGCGTGGGCTGATGATGAACGGGTGTGGTGCCCGGCCGTCGGTCGGCAACCAGAACGTGTCCGCATCGCCTCCCGCGTCGCATGGTGGCCGATGTGGTGCTCCCAGTGAGCTGATGGGAGAAGCACATGCGCACAACAAGCTCCTGCTAGTCTCGACGACGCGGGAAAACACGGCGTGCGGGTTCATCCCAACCGTCGGCGTGGCGCTCCACCATCGAGAACCATCTCGGTGGAGGCGGGAGCGGTAACGAAAGAAGCGGCGACGCTCAGGTCCGACGACGAACTGAGGAACTCCCAGGTGTTTGAAGCAGAAGTACCGTTCGTACATATGGTGCCGTCGTTGGCCGGGCGTATTCTTGTCGCTCGGCCCGACCTCCATGATCCCAACTTCGACGCCACGTTGACGCTGGTTCTCGAGCACAGCGATGAGGGCGCCCTCGGTCTGGTCCTCAACCGGCCGTCACGGCTGACGATGGCTGATGCCTTCCCGGACTGGGAGGAGATGGCGGCCGAGCCGAGCGTGATCTTCGCCGGGGGCCCGGTCGACCGTGATGCCCTGATCGCCCTCGGTCGTTCGGGGGACGGTCGCGGTGCCCTGGTCCTGGGGGCCCATTCGGTCGACCTGGATGCCCAGCCCGCCCTGGTGGCGGGGGACGGGATCGCCGAGGTCCGGGTGTTCGCCGGCTACGCCGGCTGGGGGTCGGGGCAGCTCGAGGCGGAGATCGCCAACCACAGCTGGTGGGTGGTCGACGCCGACATCGACGACCTGTTCACCGACGACCCCGGGCGCCTGTGGGCCAAGGTGCTCAGCCGCCAGACGGGCAATCTGGCCTGGTACGCCCATTTCCCCGACGATCCCTCGCTCAACTAGACCTGCTCATCGCGGCATCGTCACCTGTGCATATGATTGTCCATGGTCGTTGTTGCTTGTGGCCATAGCCGGGAATTGGATAGCTCCCGGTTCGAAATTCGGATGAGGGTTACGTCGGGCTACTCGGGGAAATTTCCGATCACAGTTCGGCGAGACGAAGGCGGTCATAACCCGGCTGGATGATCTCGTTGATGAGACGGAGTCGTTGCTCGAAGGGCCAGAACGCACTCTTCATCGCGTTGAGGGTGAACCACTGCATGTCGTCGAGGTTGTAGCCGAAGGCATCCCTGAGCCGGATGAACTCGTCACTGAGGGCGACATTGCTCATCAGCCGGTTGTCGGTGTTGACTGTTACCCGGAATCGAAGCCGTTTCAGTAGCCCAATCGGGTGACTTTCGATGGTGGTGGCCGCGCCGGTATTGATGTTCGACGTGGGGCACATCTCGAGGGGGACACGACGATCGCGGACGTAGGCGGCCAGGCGGCCCAGTGAGGCTCGACCGTCACCATCCACCGCGATGTCGTCCACCACCCGCACACCGTGCCCCAGCCGTTCGGCGCCGCAGTAATGCAGGGCCTCGGCGATCGACGGCAGACCGAACGCTTCGCCGGCGTGGATGGTGATGTGGAAGTTCTCCCGCATGGCGAGCTGGAACGCCTCCAGGTGGCGCCGGGGTGGGTGACCGGCCTCGGCCCCGGCGATGTCGAATCCGACCACGCCCTCGTCCCGGTGGCGGAGGGCCAGTTCGGCGATCTCCCGGGAACGCACCGCGGTCCGCATGGCCGTGCACAGGGTGCCGATGGTGATCGGGTGGGCGGCGCTCCCCACCCGGAAGCCCTCCAGGACCGAGCTGACCACCTCGTCGAGGGTCAGACCGCCCGCCGTGTGCAGCTCGGGCGCGAACCGGATCTCGGCGTACACGACCCCATCGGCGGCGAGATCCTCCGCGGCCTCGGCCGCCGCCCGGGTCAGGCCGTCCTTGTCCTGGGTCACCCCCACCGTGTGGGCGAAGGTCTCGAGGTACAACTCCAGGTTGCGGCGATCGGCGCCCCGGGTGAACCACTGGGCCAGATCGTCGGGGTCGGTCGTGGGGAGTCCGCGGTATCCCTGCTCGGCGGCCAACTCGATGACCGTGGCCGGCCGCATGCCCCCGTCGAGGTGGTCGTGGAGGAGGACCTTCGGGGCGGCCCGGATGGTCCGGTCGAGCAGGATCGGCCTCGACCCGGGACGCCCGGGCGGGGGACTGGCGTCATCGCGTTGGGTCATGGGGAATGCTAACCACGGTTTCCCGGGCGTCCAGGAGAGCGAGGCTGGGTCAAGTGACCTGCGTCACCGGCCGGTCCTCCGGCCCCTCGGTGGCGCGGCCGGGTCCCGTTCGGCGGAGTCGGCCGACCCGGCTATGTTGCCGCCATGGCGATTGCGCTGCTCGGTTTCGACGCCGACGACACGCTGTGGCACTCCGAGAACCATTTCGCGGTCACCGAGGAACGGTTTCGCACCCTGCTGGCCCCGTGGGTCGACGGTGACACCCTCGCCGGCCAGCTGCTCGAACGGGAACGTGGCAATCTGGAGATCTTCGGCTACGGGGCCAAGGGGTTCACCCTGTCGATGATGGAGACCGCCATCGAGGTCAGTGGGGGTGCGGTACCGGCCCGGGCCCTGCAGGAGATCATCGGTTGGGGCAAGGAACTGCTGCGCCACCCCGTCGACCTCATCGACGGGGTGGCGGAGACCCTCGATCAGCTCGGCGACCGGTACCGGATGGTCCTGATCACCAAGGGTGACCTGTTCCACCAGGAATCCAAGATCGCCGAGTCCGGCCTGGCCGAACGGTTCGAGCGGGTCGAGGTGCTCAGTGAGAAGAACCCGGTCGGGTACCGGCGGGTGCTCGACACCGTCGGCACCCCGGCCGACCAGTTCATGATGATCGGCAATTCGGTGCCCTCCGACATCATGCCGGTCATCGAGATCGGGGGTCAGGCGGTGCACGTCCCCTACGGCCTGACCTGGGCCCACGAGCGGCATGAACCCGATCCCGGACAGGTCCCGTGGAAGCAGATCCCGACCCTGGCCGATCTTCCCGCCCTGCTCGACGACCTGTAGGCCCCGACCGGCGTCGGGTCGGGCCGCCGTCCCGGAACGGCTCCGGCGACGATCAGCCTTGGGCCAGGCGGGCGGCGGAGAAGCTCCCCGGCAGGAGTTCCTCCAAGCGGCGGACGGTGCCGTCCCCGTCGACCAGGAGGTCGTCCCCGCCGTGTTCGTGGAGGAGCTGGCGGCAGCGACCGCACGGCGTGCACGGTGCCCCCGAACCGGACACCACCACGACGGCCACCAGCCGCCCGCCGCCGGTGGCCATCAGATCCGACACGAGACCGCACTCGGCGCAGAGGGTCAAACCGTGGGAGATGTTCTCGACATTGCAGCCGGTCACGATCCGGCCGTCGTCGACCAGGGCGGCCGCGCCCACCCGGAACCCCGAATAGGGGGAGTAGGCCCGGTCGGCCACGGCACGGGCCTCGGTGCGCAGCCGGTCCCATGGGATCGGGGTCGTGCCGGTCATGTCGTGCCCGTCATGTCGTGCCGAAGAGCCGGTCACCGGCATCACCCAGGCCGGGCACGATGTAGGCGTCGTCGTTCAGGCCCTCGTCGAGGGCGGCGAGCACGATGGGGACCTCCGGGTGCTGCCGGTGGACCGCCGCCACCCCCTCCGGGCAGCCGATGATGCTCAGCAGCCGGAGATCCGTGCATCCCTGTTCGGCCAGCAGGTTGATGGTGTGGACCGCGCTGCCACCGGTGGCCAGCATCGGGTCGACCACCACGACCGGGCGCCGGTCGATCCCTGCCGGGAGCCTCCGGTAGTACTCGTAGGCCTCGTGGGATTCGTGATCACGGGCCATGCCGACCAGGCCGACCGCGGCCTCGGGGACGATCGACAGCACCGCCTCGACCATGATCTGCCCGGCCCGCAGGATGCCCACCACCACCGGGGCCGGTCCGGCCAGGGTGGGAGCCTCGACTGTGGTCAGCGGGGTGGTGACCCGGGTGGTCGTCAGGGGGAGGCCGGCGAACGCCTCGTAGGCGCACAACACCGTGATCTCCCGGCAGGTGGCCCGGAACACCTCGCTCGGTGTGGTCTCGTCGCGGAGCAGGCTCACCTTGTGCTTGACCAGGGGGTGGTCGATCACCCGAAGCATCGGACCGGGCACCCTCAGACCCGCTTCCCGTTGAGGGCGGCCTCGACCCGTCGGGCCAGCTCCCGGGCCTGATCGATGTCGTCGCTGAGGACGGTCACGTGACCGAGCTTGCGGCCGGGCCGGGCCCGCTTGCCGTAGAGGTGGACATGGGTGCCCTCGATGGCCAGGGCCTCGGCCAGGTGGTTGACTGGATCGGTGCCCTCCAGGCCGCCGATCACGTTCACGGTGACCAGGGCGGGGGCGTTGGCCCAGGTGGGTCCGAGGGGGAGGTCGAGCATGGCCCGCACATGGTTCTCGAACTGTGAGGTCGGGGTGCCCTCGATGGTGAGATGGCCCGCGTTGTGGGGCCGGGCCGCGATCTCGTTGATCAGCAGACCGTCGGTGGACAGGAACAGTTCCACCGCGATCACCCCGACCGCGTCGAGCTCCTGGGCCAGGCGGACGGCGAGATCCCGGGCCTCGGCGGCCAGCCGCGGGCCGACCGCGGCCGGTGAGCGCATCTCGATGGGGATCCCGTCGTTGGTGGTCACCTCCACCAGGGGATAGGTGCGGGTGAACCCCCCGGGGCGACGGGCCAGGAGGACCACCAGCTCCTTCATGATGGCCTGGTGGGCCTCGACGAGGAGTTGTCGTCCGCCCTGCTCGGCCAGGACCCGCATGGCTTCGGCCGGTGTCTCCACGATCCACACCGCCCGGTCGTGGCCCCGGAGGGCTCGGGCGGCCTTGATCACCACCGGGTAGCCGTGGGTCGAGGCGAAGTCGAACAGATCGTCGGGCCCGCGGACCTCGGCGAAGGCGGGAACGGGGAAGCCTCGGCTGGTGAGCACATGCCGCTGGTGGAGCTTGTCGAACGCGACCCGCATCGTCCGGGCCCCGGGCCGGATCACCGTGCCCTGGAGCTCGAGCCGCTCCACCAGACCGAGATCGAGCCGTTCGTGCTCGAAGGTGACCACCTCACAGTATTCGGCGAAGGCGGCCAGGGCGTCGGGGTGGCCGAAGGTGGCGTCGGGGGCGGCCAGGGCGGCCGAGTCGCCCCGGTCCTCGGCGAGGAGGCGGGGGGTGATCCCCAGCTTGACCGCGGCCTGGTGCGTCATCCTGGCGATCTGGCCGGCGCCGACGATGCCCAGACGGTAGAGGGGCGGTAACGCTGAGCTCACCCCCGAAACCGTACCCGTCCGGCGGGCCGGGCCACGCCACCTCCCGTCGCGACCGTCCGCGGTCCGGGCGCCGGAGCAGGGGGCCGGGGGTCGCCGTTTCGGTCCGGGGCGACGACTACGGTCGGTGGGGCAATGGCATCGGACGACGATCCTCTCCTGTCGATCCGGGCGAGGCGGCGGGTGCTGGTCGCCCTGGGGTACGGCGCGGCCAACGTGGCCCTCACCGGTGTGGTGGGGTGGTCGGCGCGATCCCGTCCCGGTACCACCGAGCTGATCGACCTCACCTCCGGACTCGGCCGGCCGCCGGTGCTCGACGGCGCCCCCGAGCAGCCCCCGCCCGGTCACCGGTACGACGTGGTGGTCACCGGGGGCCGGGTCATCGACCCGGACTCCGGTTTCGACGGGACGGCCAATGTGGGCGTCGACGGGGCCATGGTGACCGCCCTGACCGCGGATCCGTTGGAGGGCAACACCGTCATCGACGCCCGTGGCCTGGTGGTCGCCCCCGGATTCATCGACCTGCTGTCGTTCGAACCGAACCCGTTCGGCGTGTGGAACAAGCTGGCCGACGGGGTCACCACCAATCTGGCCATGCACGGGGTCAACAACTACGCCGTTGCCTTCTTCGACCGCTACGAGGGGGACACGCCCATCCACTTCGGTGGGGCGTTCCACCAGCACTTCATGCGGGCCGAGGCGATCGGGGCCGGGGTGGAGGACGAGCTCACCCGGGCCCAGCAACGCCGCTTCGAGGCCGTCCTGGCCGAGAACCTGGAGGCCGGTTTCGCCGGGATCTGCTGTTCCCCCGAGTACGCGCCCGGTACCACCAGCCAGGAGATGATCGGCCTGGCCGAGGTGGCGGCGGCCGCCGGCCACATGTCGTTCTTCCACACCCGCTACAGCGACCCCGATCCGCCGGGCACGGGCCGGGACGGCCTCCAGGAGGTCCTGGACGTGGCCCGGGCCACCGGCGCCCCGGTGCATGTGGAGCACATCACCTCGACCGGGGGCACCTTCGAGATGGGGCCCGCCCTGGAACTGTTGGAGGACGCCCGCTCGGCCGGGATCGATGTGACCGCCTGCTGCTACCCCTACGACTCCTGGGGCACCTTCCTGGCCAGCTCCCGGTTCGCTCTCGGCTGGCAGCAGCGGTACCGGATCGACGAGACCGACCTCCAGGTGGCCGGGACCGACCGGCGGCTGAGCCCGGTCACCTTCGGCCAGGCCCAGGCCGACAACAAGCTGGTGGTCGCCCTCGGGGCTATTCCCGAGGAGGAGCTGCGCATGGTGCTGCAGCGACCCTGGACGATGGTCTCGAGCGACGCCATCCTCAACCCGGATCTCAACAACCATCCCCGGGCGTCGGGCACCTTCGCCCGGTTGCTCGGCCGGTACGTGCGGGAACAGGGGGTGCTGGGTCTGCCCGACGCCCTGGCCAAGATCACCATCCTCCCGGCCCGGCGGGTGGAGGACATGCTGCCCGACGTGGCCCGCAAGGGCCGACTCCAGCGGGGCGCCGACGCCGACCTGGTGGTGTTCGACCCGGCCACCATCACCGATCTCGCCACGGTCGCGGCCCCGGAGACCGCCTCGGTGGGGATCCGATATGTCCTGGTCGACGGGGTGGTGGCGCTCGAGGACGGGGAACCGCAGCGCGACACCAGGGCCGGTCGGCCCCTGCGGTCGGTGGTGCACTGACCCTCCACGGCGGCGACCGGAACCTCAGGCCCCCGGGGTGGGTGGCCGGTCGGCCAGAGCCGCCGCCACCAGATCGACCAGGGGGACCTGGCCCTTGTGGAGGCGGGTCCTGGCCTCGTCCAGGGTCACCCAGGCCGCCGCGTCGACCTCGGGAATGGTGATCGTCCGCCCCGACCGGGGTGGCCAGGCGATCTCGACGGTCTCCGAGGAGATGGTGGTGGGGTCGAGGTCGCCGGCGGCGAGGAAGGCGACCAGGTACTTCCCCGAACCGATCCTGAGCCGGGGCAGCACCGTGCCCATCACGTCCGGGGCGGGATGGCCCAACTCCTCGGCGAACTCCCGACGGGCGGTGGCCTCCAGCCGGGCCTCGGTCGGTTCGAGGTCGGGACCGTCCTCCACCTCGCCCTTGGGGATCGACCAGGCGTGCTCGTCCTTGCCGGCCCAGTAGGGACCACCCGGGTGGACGACCAGCAGTTCCCAGCCGGTGCCGTCCCCGGGCCGGACCAGCGCCACCCCCGCCGAGATCACCACCATGGGCGGGAGCCGCCCCGACGAACGTCGGCCGGGCCTGGGGAAGCGGGAGTGGGGTTACGATCCGTGGGATGGAGCCTAGCCGTGACCATCCCCAGCTTCCCGAGGGCTATCGACCCGGCACCGGGGGGGTCCTGCTGGACTGGGCGGTCGTGGCCGACCGGCTCCGCGACGCCCCCGAGTACTGGATGAGCACGACCCGACCCGACGGGCGCCCCCACGTCATCCCCCGCTGGGGGGTCTGGCTCGACGGGCGCTTCTGGTACGACGGGTCCCCCGACACCGTCCACGCCCGCAATCTCCGTGCCAACCCGGCCTGCGCCCTCCACATCGGCGACGGTTGGGAGTCGATCGTGGTGGAGGGCGAGTCGCTGCCCTCCCCGCCGGCGCCCGCCGCCGACGGGGCAGCGATCGCGGCCGAGATCGGGCGGAAGTACGGTGAGCGGGGCTACCGGCCGGCCGCCGACGCCTGGTCGGGCCCCGACGCCGGCGGTCTGCGGATCTTCACGCCCCGCAAGGCCTTGGCCTGGTTCGACTTCCCCAACGATCTGACCCGCTTCCGGTTCTGACCGGCCGCCGGGTCCCGGGGGCCGGCGGCCGGTCAGAGGTCGTCGATGAGTTTGAACAGTTCGGCTCGGTCGACGCCCACCGCCCTCCCGGCGGCGGCCAGCCGGTCGTCCACCCGCGACCGGAAGCGGCTGAGGTCGGGGTCGTCACCCGAGGCCATGGTCGACTCGAACTGGCTCTCGTGGGCCAGCAGCGCCTCCAGTTTCCGGTCGACGAATCCGGTGACGTCCTCGGCATGGTCGGGCTCGTCGGCCTCGAAGAGCAGCAGGGTCGACGGGCGGTGGTGGGGGACACCGTGCTCGGGGAAGAACTTGGGGTCGCGGGCGGCGACGATGCCGTCGGTGACCAGCCAGCCGGCGTGGCGGTGGTCGGGGTGGAGCCGGTATCGCTTCCACGGGTCGTGGCCGAGGACCACGTCGGGCCGGGTCCGACGTATCCACCAGGCCACCTGGGCCCGGAGCAGTGGTGACGACTCCAGTTCACCGTCGACCTGACCGAGGAAACCGACCCGGCCCGTGGCCCCCAACCGGCGGGCCGCCTCCCGCTGCTCCCGTTGGCGGGTGACCACCAGGGTCGGGGTGTCGGCCTCGGGGTCCCAGGTGCCCTTCGACCCGTCGGTGCAGACCAGGACGTTGACCTCGCACCCGCCGGCCGCCCACTTGGCCAGGGTGCCGCCGCAACCGAAGTCGATGTCGTCGGGGTGGGCGCCGATGGCCAGGACCCGGGCCGGGGTGGGCAGATCGTGCGACGGGTTGTCGACCACCACCGGGGTGGGCGTCAACGGGTTCTGGGCTTCGGTCACGAGGGGCTCCGATCGCGGGCCGGGTCGGTGATGGGGTCGATGGGGGTCGGGCCGCCGGCGTGGGAATCGACACCGGGGAGGTCGGCCGGGGTGTCGACGTCCCAGCCGAGGTCGGCGTCGGGGGCGACCCGCACGGCCAGGCCGGCGTCGAGGGCCCGCTGATGGTGCCGGCGGGCCGAACCCGGGCCGTAGGCGAACCGGAACGTCGAGCCGGCCGGCAACGCCATCACGTTGGTCCCGTCACCCCGACGGTCGGGGACGATGGTCACCCCGTCGAAATCGGCCACCCAGGCCAGGGTGGTGGCCCGGGGAAGGTCGGCGTGGGCGACGATGACCCGCTCGGCGCCCGCGCCCACTGCCGCCTCGACCCCGGCAGTGACCGCGGCATCGAGGCCCGGCTCGGTGGGCCACACCACGTCGGCCCGTTGCTCCCGGGCCCAGGTGGCAACCCCGTCGTTGTCGCAGACGATCCACACCCGCAGGGGATGCGCCGCCTTGACCACGGTCTCGGCCATCGATCGGGCGAGGGCGGCCCGGGCCGGAGGGTCGAGCCGGCCGGCCAGGCGGCCCTTGGCCGTGTCGAACGCCTTGATCGGGATGACCACGGCCGTCACGGCCCGCCGTTTCCCGTCGCTGCCTCCGAGCCCACCGAACACCATCGGGCAGGGTAGCGGCCGGGGTGGTCGCGGGCCCGTCCCGGCGGGCTGGGTAGGGTGCCGGGGTGACTGACCCCACCCCGGCGGATCCCGCCACCCGAGAGGACACGGCCCCGGACGGCCCCGGTACGGAGATCGGCACCACCGGCGGGTCGGCGCGATGGTCGGTGGGTCCGGACGGGTCGGCCCGGCCGGCTCCCCCCTGGTCGGGAACCGGTGGTGCCGGGGGGGCCGAGGGGTGGCGGGTGAGCTGGTGGATCCAGGCCGAGGACCGCTGGTACCGGCCGGATCGGGAGCCGACCGTGCGGCAGCGCCGGGCCGGCCCGGGCCCGGTGGTGGAGACGGCCCTCAGCGTCAAGGGGGGTGACGTCCGGGCCCTCGTCTACGCGGCCCGGGGTGACGGGGCCGACGCGGCCGTGATCGAGGTCGAGAACCTGACCTCGGTACCCCTCGCCGTCGCGTTCGTCGTCTCACCGGCCGGACCGGACCCGGCCCCCGCCGGTGGATCGGAGCGTCGCCGGTCGGGGCCGCTCGCCCGCTTGACCCGGGGCCGCCGCCGGTCCGGTCCCATGGTCGATTCGGCCGCGCCCGGGGCCGGCCGGGTCCGTCTGGACGGTGCCGCGGTGTGGGCCGGAGACCGGCCGGTGCTGGTGCTGCCCCGGCCGCCCCTCCAGGCGGTGACCACCAACCGGGACCCGGATGCCCTGCTGGCCGCCGAACTCGACCCGACCGGAGCCGGGACCGGGGGTGAGGGCCTGCGGGTTCCGGACCCGTCGGCGACCGGCCGTCACCTGGTGGCCGTGGCTCCCGTCCCCCACAAGACCAGCTTCCGGGTCGCCATGCCGGTGGCTGACGATCCCGGCGCGGCACCGGGGGTGGTCGCCGAGGCCATGGCCCCGGCCCGGGTGGCCGATCCGGAGGCGGTGCAACGGGGCTGGTCGGCCGTGGTCGACGCCGGCGTCCGGTTCACCCTGCCCGACCCGGGCTTGACCGACCTGGCCGGGGCGGCCGTGGCCCGGTTGCTGCTGGCCGCGGACCAGCTCCCCGGGGCCTTGGCCGATCTCGCCCCGGGGGCCGGGGCCGTCCTCGAAGGGTTGGCCGTCGCCGGTCGCGACCGGGAGGTGGCCGCCGCACTCCCGCCGCTCACCGAGCGGTTCCCGACCCGTTTGGCCCACGGCCCCTCACCGGCGGCCGAGGTCCTGGTCGGCCTGGCGGCCGCCCACCGCCTGCTCGGTCCGCCCGGGGTCGACGTGCTCGAGCTGGCCCTGGCCGTCACCGGACTGGTCGACCGGTCCGGGAGCGAAGCCGATCACCGCACCGCCCGGCGGGCCCTGGCCGATCTGGCCGCGATGTCCGGCGACCTGGTGGGCGCCGCCGATCTCCGGTCGAGGCTGCCGGCCGGCGGCCCGGCCGCCGACGGTCCGGTGGCGTGCCTCTCCGCGCGGGCCGCGGTCGCCGGCGGCACCCTCACCTTCGGTCCGGGCGACGATCCGGGGGCCGCCGGCCGGTTCCTGGCCGCAGTCCGTGACGTCATGATCGGTGATCATGGGGCCGGTGCGGACGGGGAGAGCGGGCCCGACGGCCCGGCCGAGTTGCGGCTTCTGCCGGAGTTCCCCACCCACTGGCGGGGTGGCCCACTGGAGGTCCATGGTCTGGCCACCGACGTCGGCATCGTGTCGTTCGCCATCCGCTGGCACGGCTACCGTCCGGCCCTGTTGTGGGAGCTCGAACCGCCGGTGGTCACCACCGTCGGCGAGGCGCGTCCGGTCGTGCTGCGCTGCCCCGGCCTCGATCCGGACTGGTCGAGTACCGAACCGCGCGGCGAGACCCTGCTGGCCGGGACGGCCGAAGGCCTGACCCCCACCCCGTCCCCCGGCCAGTCGTTCAGCTGACCCCCGGATGCGCTCCCCGGGGCCGGTCCGACGGTCCCGGAGGCGGCTACGGTGACCGCCGTGGCCAGCCGCACCGTCCCCAAGCTCCGCAAGGCCCTGAAGGCCAAGGCCCCCGGCCTGGTCGTCGAGCGAGAGCTGTGGGCCGCCGGGCACGACCTGGTGGTGGGGGTCGACGAGGTGGGCCGGGGGTCATGGGCCGGCCCGATCACCATCGGCGCCGTCGTGGTCCCCAAGGACCGGCGGATCTACAAGCTGCGTGACTCCAAACAGCTGACCGAGGCCGAACGTGAGGCCATGTACGACCGGATCACCGATTGGGCCCAGGCCTGGTCGGTGGGGCACGCCTCCAACCTGGAGTGCGACGAGCTCGGGATGTCCGCGGCCCAGAAACTGGCCGCCCGCCGGGCCCTGGCCGGGATGGGGGTGACGGCCGACGCCGTGCTGGTCGACGGGAACTGGGATTTCGTCGGCCACCCGGTCACCCGGCGCCTGGTGAAGGGGGACACGACGTCGCTGTCGATCGCCGCCGCGTCGATCCTGGCCAAGGTGACCCGGGACCGGATCATGCGGGCCGAGGCCGAGGCGTTCCCCGACTACGACTTCGATCTCAACAAGGGCTATCCCTGTCCACGCCACAAGGCGGCCCTGGCCGCCCAGGGCCCCAGCGTGCTCCACCGGCAGTCGTGGGCCTTCATGGACAGCATCCCCTGGTCGGGTTGTCCGCGCCGACCACCGGGTGGTCAACGGGCCCTGTTCTGATCGATCCGGCGGTCGCTGCCCGGTCTCGGCCGGCCTGTCCGCCCAAGCAGACGACCGATTCCGTCATATGTTCTCAATATTTGGTAGATCTGCCTAGACTCACCGGATTCGGTTGGGCGGGAGTGATCGCGTCATGGAGAACCCACGCAACGTGGACAAGCCACAGTCCCGGTCGCCGTTCGGCCGGTATCCGGAGGATCGTCCTGGGCCGGAGCCCCGCGATCTGTTCCTGTCCACCCCGGTGGACGCCGACGGTGGGTCGGCGCGTCAGGCCGGCGCGTCGCGTGCGGACGGCCCCGGTGGCGGGAGCGACCGCACCGGTGCTGTCGGTGGCCACGGTGCTGCTGGTGGCCATGAGCTCGGGCTCGACCCGATCGTCGGGATGACGGCCGGGGCGGACCGGAACCGATCCCGGGACGGCATCGTCCCCACCGCCGGTGCCGGCGGCGTTGACGGCTCGGGCGCCGGGAACGGCCTCGGCCGCCTGTTCAATCCCCGTCGGCGGCGGGTGGCCGCCACCGCCGGTGTGGTGGCCACGGCGGCCCTGGCCGCCATGCTGGCCCGGTTCGATGTGGGTGATCCCTCCTCGGACGCCGCGTCAGCCACGGAAACCGCGGCGCCCTCCCTGTCCAGCCAGGCGGCGGGGAACGGATCGTTGGCGGCGGGCGAGCCGACCACCTCCGGGGGCACCGGGGAACAGGCATCCGGCTCCGATGCCGCACCGGACGCGGAGGCGGCCCAGGACGATGGGACGATCTCGGTTTCGGCCGAGGCGGATCCGTCGGGCAATCGGCCCGGGCCGCGGCGTCTGGTCACCGCCCACACGACCCCCACCCCGGCAGCCGATCGGGTTGCGGCCCCTGAGGACGCCGCAACCGGGGAAGCCGCGATGGCGCCCACCTCACCCCCGTCCACGAACCCCTTCCTGCCGTCCGTGCCGTCGGCGACCCGTCCGCCCTCGTCCACCCCGCGTTCGGGCTCCTCGTCGTCTCCCTCATCGACGGCGGCGACGACCCCGGTCCGGTCGGCGACCCCACGGTCGGCCCCGGCCGATCAGGACCGTTCGACGCCGACGATTCAGGCGTCCACCGCCTATCCGTCCACCGCCTCCCCGTCCACCGCCCCACCCTCCACCGCCTCCCCGGCCACGGCCCCGCCGTCCACCCGCCCGCCGGTAGAGGCGAATCCGTCGACCGACGAGGTCGCCGCGCCGTCGCTCCTGATCCCACCGGTGATGCCCGCACCGTCGACCACCGAGCCGGCCACGGCGCCGCCGACGAGCAGCAGGATCGTGGCCGGCCCGGCCGCCACGGAGGCGCCGTCACCGTCCACGGGTCCGCCGCGGCGACGGGTCAGCCCCCAGATCATTCCCACGGTGCCTCCGTCCACGGTGCCCCCATCCTCCACGGTTTCCGAGACCGCCGTCCCGTCTCCGGGCGCGGCCTCCTCCACCACCCCGGGGTCGACCGCCGCGACGGGATCCCCCGCCGAGGAGCTGCCCGCCACGGGCACGCCGACCGACTCGGTCCCGTCGAGCACCGTCCCTCCGGAGAGCACGGTCCCTCCGGAGAGCACCGTCCCTCCGGCGGTCACGGCCCCGTCGTCATCCACACCGACCCCCACCGTCCCGTCGTCGACCGCCCCCACGGCCCCCGCCTCGGCCCCGCCGGCCCCGTCGTCGACCCAGCCGTCCACCACCGAGGCACCGAGGGCGGTCACCCCATCGGCGTTGCCGGTGGCCCCGGTGGTTCCCACCGTCGTCACCTCGACGACTCGGCTGATCAACCCGGTGGAGGCACCCCCGACCCCCGAGGCCTCGTCGACCGTCCCGGACGCGGTGGCGTCGGATCCGGACGAGCCCACGGTGCCGACGATCAGCGGGCTGGATCCGGAACCCGAGATCCCCACCGGTTGAGGCCCGAACGGTCGGCTCCCGGGGGGTCGGCGT
The DNA here is from genome assembly GCA_047971245.1 of Acidimicrobiales bacterium. Lineage (GTDB taxonomy): Bacteria > Actinomycetota > Acidimicrobiia > Acidimicrobiales > SZUA-35 > CADEDH01. The sequence goes on along the minus strand of JBKDZN010000026.1, from coordinate 9,145 downwards.
CGTTGCTCAGCCGTAGCTGGCCTCGATGGCCCAGGAGCGATGTTCCACGGCCACCAGGTGAGCCACCCCGTGGTCGAGCACGATCTGCATCCGGGCGCGGCGGCGATGGGTGAGGGGATCCCACCAGCGCTGGTCAGCCGGCCACGGCCCGGCCCAGGAGGCGATGGGCCGGCTCCGGGCTGCGCCCGGGGATCGGATGGCCACCGGAGGGGCGCTCATCTCCCCCCGACCCGAAACCGACACCACCCGCCCGGCGGCATCGACGATCTCCACGGGTAGGGGGGTGGCGAACACCCGGGCCGGGGCGGGGGCGGGGATCATCCCGGGCCACGGTTCGGTGGGCCATTCCGTCCCGCCGGTGGAACGATCGTCGAGGTCGACCGAAGCCGCCGGGACGAGGGTGATCCGTTCGGCGGGACCCACCCCACCCCGGGGCTGGGGCACCGTGACCGCATCGGAGCCCAGGAGGGCCTGGAGTCGGGCCACGGTGCGGGTGGCATCGTCGGCCCGTTGATCGTGGCCCGACCAGAACCCGAGCTGCCGGCCGGTGGCCGCCACCACCTCGTCGGGGGCAAGCGTGAGCCGGGTGATGCCGGCGGTGGGGCGCCCGACGGGCTGGGTGAGCCAGCCGTCGAGCTGCCAGCGGGCCCGCTCGGCCATGGCGGTGGCCGACAGGGCGCCCTCATGGCGCCACAATCGCATCCGGGTCTCGCCGTGCTCACTCTCGGCCTCGATCATCACCCGGAGGCAGGCCAGGCCCCGTTCGGCCAGGCCGGTGTGCAACTCATCGGCCAGCATCCGGGTGGCCAGGGCGCACCCCTCGACCCGTTCGACCGGGGGATCGAACAACCAGGTGGTTGCCAGATCGGGGGCCGGACGTTGGAGATCGGGTGGGAACCGATCGTCGCCCTGGGCCAACCGGTGGGCCTCCCGGCCCTCCCGACCGAAACGACCGGTCACGGCGGCGGCGGGAAGGGCGGCGAAGGCGCCCAGGGTGGTGAGCCCCAGCCGGCGGAGGACGCTGGTCAGCTCGGGCTGGTCGAGGGCGGTGATGGGCAGATCGGCCAGGAACCGGGGGCTGCCGCCGGGCTCGATGATGCACACCGGGTCGGCCCGGCGAGACCGGGCGGCCAGGCGGGCGGCGAACACCCCGTCGGCCACCCCCACCCGGAGGGCACCCCGGGGCCCCAACGCCCGGCCCACCTCGGCCACCACGGTGACGGTCAGGGCTTCGTCGCCGCCGAAGAACCGGGAGGGTCCCCGCGTGGGGAACCCGGCCAGACCGGGACCGGTCACCTCGATGGCCGGGGTCAGGGTTTCCAGGGCGGCGATCACCGGTTCGAACCGGCGGGCCTCCCGTTCCGGGGCCCGATCGAGCACCACCAGTTCGGGGCAGCGGGCCTGGGCGTCGCGCCGCCGTTGGCCCCGGGCCACACCCTCGGCCCGGGCCGCCGGTGAGCTGGCGACCACCCGGTTGTCGGCGATGACCGCCGCCGGTTCGTCGAGCGGCACACCCCAGGCCACCACCGGCCAGTCCGGGCACCACACCACCACCATGCGGGTTGCCGGCATCGGTTCACCCGGTCCGGGCCAACCGGTCGCCCGCCGGACGGGGCCGGGAGCGGTCGGCCGATCCGGGAGGAACCGGGGCCCGATCGGCCTGCTGGTGCTGGTGGGCGGGGTCGGCGGGGGTGAGGCCGCCCCCGGGGCCGGGGAGGCCGACGGTGACGGGCCGGACCCGGCCGGGGGCCCGCCGCCCCTCGAGACCGACGGAGAGCCACCGATGGCGGAGGTGCCCGTGGCCCACCCCGACCCCCTCCCATCGGGGATCGGCGGTGGTGCACACCAGATCGAGAGGATCGGGCCAGCCCCGGCCACCGTCGAGGTGGAACATCACGGTGCCTCGCTCCCGGATCCGGGCCGTGATCCGCCGGGCGTTCCGGTGGCCGACCGGGGGGCCCGGCCCCAGCAGGATCACGTCCATGGTCTCGACCAGGGCGGCCAGCACGGTGGGGTGGTGGGACGCCGAGGCCGAGGACACCACCAACAGCCGCTCGAGCGGAACTCCCAGCTCGGCGGCGGCGACCCAGCCCACGTCCTCGGCCCCCACCGCGGCCATCCATCCGGTGGTGCCGAGGGCCGAGGCGGCCAGGGCCAGGGCCAGGGCGTGGCCCCCGGGTCCCCGGAACCCCACCGATGAGCCTTGCTGGAGCCCGCCGGCGGGGAACAGGTCCGCGATCGGTTCGGGCACCGGCAGCAGGTGGTGGCAGGCCAGGGAAACGGGACGCACCCGGGTACGGAGCTGGGCCGTTCCGGTGGCCCGATCGGCCACGGACTGGGGGGAGGGAACCGGCATCCGGCCATGATCGAACACATGTTCGTCAGCGTCAAATGTCGGTCCGGTGCGTGCTGACCGGCGGGTGACGATCCGGTGGGTGTCAGGGCACCGGGTGGGCGCCGAGGGGCTGGATCCGCACCGCGATGCCGCGGGCGTCGGAGCCGTCGGGTGGGGGAACGCCGGGGCGTTCGGTGTCCATCCGGATGAGGGTGACGGCCTGCTCGGGAAGCTCGAAGGTGGCCGTGATCGGGTCGAGGTCGAGCTCGAAGGTCTGGGTGGTTCCCCCGGCGACGGCCACCCGGAGCCCGAGCGGGGCCATCCACGCCGCGGTGCTCAGGAGGAGCTCGAACCGGCGGGGTGCGTTCCGGGAGCGGGCGGCCACCAGATCGCCGTCATCGCTCAGCCACACCCACCGGCCGGGGCCGAACCCCTCGGAGACCCCCATCTCGAACCGGCGGGGGCTGAGCACGGTGAGGGGCTGGGAGGCGGTGTCGAACAGGAGGAACCGCTCGTTCTGTTCCAGGGCGTCGGCATCGGCGGGGATCACAAACGACTGGCGGTCGACGAGCAGGTAACGGTCGCTGATGCCGTCGGGTGGAGCCTCGGTGAAGCTCGGGCTGCCCTGATAACCGGGGTAGAGGATCGGGTAGTCGACGTCGGCGAAGTGCCGTAGGGCGTCGCCGGCCCAGAACGATTCCTCGACCCCACTGGTCACCACGGTCAGGTCGACCCCCGCCGGGCCGCCATAGCGGTCGGCCCAGGCGGTGAGGTCGTCGTAGCCGGGGTCGACGGCCCGCCGTTCCAGGAAGGCCAGTGGGGGCATGGCCCGTCGGGTGGCGTAGGCCCCGGACAGGGCCACCGCGGCCCATACCCCGGTTGCCACCAGCAGTCCGGCGCCGAGCGGGGCCACAGTTCTGAGGGTGGCGGTCCTGAGGGTGGCCGTCCGGGCCGGTCCTGCGACCGGGGGTGGAGCCGGTGCTGCGGTGGCCGCGGCCCGGTCGGCGACGGCGGTCCAGCCCACCACTGCGGCCCACAGCATGATCGGCTGCATGATCTCGACCGAACGCTGGTTGCTGTAATCGCTGCCGATGACGACGGTGACGTACCAGGTGGTGGTCACGGCCCCGGCCGTCAGGCCGAGCCACAGCCGGCGTGACCGGTGCAGGATCACGGCGCTCACGAGCCCGATGGTGACCGCGCTCGCCACCAGCGCGGTGGCCACGGGGGAGGCCATGGTGGCGGACGGCCAGGTGGTGCCCAGGGCGCGGGCGAACACCAGGGGCAGCTCGACATGTCGGTAGAGGGTGCCGAACCCCTCGGAGGTGACCCCGGACAGGAACAGTAGGGAGTGCACGACCCGCCACACGATCACCGGCCCGACGGCGACGGTGAGCGCGGCGATCCGCAGGCCCCGGGCGGCGGCGGGCAGGATGTGTCGGGGGGCCCGGGCGATGATGATCACGGCGAAGGCCACGCCCAGGATCGAGGTGTACTCCGAATAGCTGCCGAGCAGGGCGGCGACCACGACGGCGGTGAGGAGGGCGGGTGGCCTGGTGTCGACGTCGTCGAGCCACGACCACACCGCGGCCGCCGCCATCGGGAACAGCACGATGCCCAGTACCGACGCGGCGTTCTGGTTGAACACCTGGTACGCCAGCACCGAGGAGCCGGTCATGACCACCGTACCCACCACGGTCACCGCGGCCCGGAACCAGACCCGACGGTCGAGGCAGGCGGCGGCGCCGGCCAGGGCGGCGGGGACGAAGGCCAACCAGCCGAGCATCTGTAGCATCCAGTAGCTGCGGACCGGACCGAGGCCCAGGGCGTAGCCGACCGAGCTGAGCAGGGCGTCACCGACCCTGAGCCGGGTCTCTGCGGTGTGGTGGGCGGGGAAGTAGGTGGGTGCCACCTCGCTGGTGGCGGGGGTGAAGCCGACCCCGGGCGACTCGGTGTAGGGGTGGTCGGCGGCCCAGTCGGCGGTGGCGACGTAGAACATGGCGTCGTGGTTGGGTCCGGTCATGACCAGGGCCGAATCGGTACGCACCAGGGGGACCAGCAGCAGGAGCAGGGCGGGCAGGGGCAGGACCAGGGGAACCAGGAGCTCCCCGGCCAGGCGGAGCGTCGGTCGATCCCCGTCGACGAGCCGGGCGATCGCCCCGGCCGCGACGGCCAGCAGGGTGATGGGGGCGGCGATCCGCATGGGGAGCACGGCCCCGGCGAGGCTGAAGGTCACGATCAGGGCGGCCAACCCGATCAGGGGTGCGGCCGGAGCCCACCGCCGGCGGGTATCCGGCGGGAACCAACCCAGGACCACCCAACCCGCGATGGTGGCCAGCACCCATTGCGCGACAGCGAAGAGGACACCTTCAACGACGGGCATCGGGCGACAGTAGACGCGCCAAAGGCCGCGAGCGGTGAGGCGCGCGACAGTAAGAACGGTGACCCTGGGGGGCTTTGGTTGGTGAACCTACACCGGGGACAGCCCGGCGGCAAGCCTTTCGAGCCGCGTGGGCTCGTGGACCCCCACCACCGCACCCCCGGAACCGGCGGTGCCGGCGACGGGTCTCAGATCACTCGGCGAACGACTCGGGGGTGGGGACCTCGACACCGGGCAGGTAGTGGGTGTAGAGGTCTTCGAGGACCTGGACGAGCTCGGCCACGACTTCCGGGGCGTGGGCCGACAACAGCTTCACGGTGACGGCCATGCCGTACACGTGGACCTCGCTGACCCGCCCGGTGGCGAACATCCGCCGGGCCAGCTCGTCGGGCGGGCGATCCCCGTGGATGGGCTCATCGACCAGGTACCGCTCGTGACCCATCCCGGTGAAGGACCGGTTGGTCTCGAACCGGAGGTAGCCTGACCGGCTGGTCGGTTTGGCGAGGACGTGCACTGGTTCACCCATGGGCGTGCCATCGTACTTGCCCCGTACCGGCCTGCGCCGTTCCGGCGGGGGCGGATCGTGGTCTCGTGGCCGCGGGCGGTGACATAGTGTCGGGGTATGGCGCGATCCTCCGGTACCGACCCGTCCCCCGACCGACCCGTGGTGTTGTGCCACGGGGCCTGGGGAGGCTCGTACGGGTTCCGGCGGGTCCGGCCGTTCCTGTGGGGCGCCGGCCATGAGGTGTTCACCCCGAGCCTCACCGGTATCGGGGAACGGTCACATCTGGCCTCCCCGATGATCGGTCTGGCCACCCATGTGCAGGATCTGGCCAACGCCGTGCTCTACGAGGACCTCCACGACATCGTGCTGGTCGGCTTCTCCTACGGGGGCATGGTGGTGACCGGAGCCCTCGATCAGATCGGCGGCCGGGTGGCTCACCTGGTGTATCTCGACGCCCTGGTCCCCGCCGACGGGCAGAGTGCGGTGAACGTGATGAGCGGTGGTACTCCCACACCCGCCGGTACCCGGGCCGGGGCCGACGGGGCCGGTGGTGACCGCCCGGTCGGGTCGGCGGCGTTGCCGCCGGGTCCGTGGACCTTGAACCCGGTGCCCCGACCCCTGGACACTCCGGAGGACACCGCCTGGTCGGATGCCCGCCGGGTGGGGCAGCCGATGCGAACGCTCACCGAACCGGTCCGGCTCCGGCGGCCCCTGGAGGAGTGGCCGTTCACCCTGACCTACATCAAGGCCACCGCGGATCCCTCGGAGGCCGACGACTCCGCCTTCTGGCGGACCGCCCGGCACGCCCGGGCCAGCGAGCGGTGGCGCTACCACGAGATCCCCTCCACCCACATGGTCCCGTTCAGCCACGCCGAGCCCCTGGCCAAGATCCTGCTCGCCCTGGCGACCGAACCGGTCGGCGTCGGGTGACGGTCCCGAGCAACCGGCCCCTGAGCCGGCGGGGAGGCTGAACCGGTGGGTGTCCGGACCCGGCTGGCCCGCCGGATCGCCCCGCTCACCACCAACCGACGGTCCCGCCGGGTGATGAAGCGGATCGTACCCCGGCTGGATGCCGGGGTGGCCCGGCTGACCGGCGGGCGGTACCGGCTCACCGACGCGGTGCTGCCCACCCTGGTCCTGCACCACACCGGCCGCCGCAGCGGGCGGGACCGGTCGGTCGTCCTGGCCGCCATGCCCGACGGTGACGGATTCGTCGTCATCGGATCGAACTGGGGGCAGACCACCCATCCCGGCTGGGCCCTCAACGTCACCGAACGGCCCGAGGTGGAGATGGAGGTCAGGGGGCGGCGGCAACCGATGACGGCCCGCCGCCTGACCGGAGCGGAGCGGGACGAGGCGTGGACCCGGATGGCGGCGCTCTGGCCCGTCTACGACCGGTACATGGCCTCGGCCGGTGGACGCGAGCTCCGGGTGTTCCGGCTCGAACCCGCCGAGGACCGGCGCCGGTAGGCCCGTCGGCCCGCCGGGTCATCCGGCCGTGGCGGTCAACCGGTGGAGGCGGGTGTCCGGGCGAGGTGGCGGACGACGAGAGCGGAGAGGCCGACGGTGACGACGGCGAGGACCAGGTGGACGGCGATGAACCCGGCGGGATGGTCGGCCAGGGTGATCTGGATCCCCCGGACCACCCAGATCGTGCTCGACACCCCGGCCAGAACCAGGGCGGCCAGGCGGACCACCCGATCGGTGATCGGCCGGGAGGCCACTGCGGCCAGGGTGATCAGGCCGAGGGCGGTGAGGCCCACGGCGGTGACGAGGGCCCAGGTGCGGTTGGACCCGGTGAGGTCCGGGTCGGCCAGGGCGTTGCGGATCCGGCCGACCCACACGAACAGGGTCCAGGCCACGAGCGCCAGTTCGGGTCCGGCGGCCCGGAGGCGGGCACCGAGACCGGACCCGGCGGTGGACGGGGTGGACGCCGGATCGGCACGGGTGGGGGAGGGGGCACCGGCAGAAGCTGAGGTTGCCATCGCCGGTCAAGGGTAGCCGATCCGGTTTCACCCGGGCCGGGTCGGGGGTCGCACCAGGGGTGCGGTCCGCCCGATCCCGCCCGGTCGTCGGTCACTCCCGATCCGACGAGATCCAGCCCGGCGAGGTGAAGCTGAGGGCCCGGTCGCCGCGCACCAGGGAGGCTGCGGCGTCGAGCCTGTCGAGCTGGGCGTCGTCGAGCCGGAGCCGCACCGAGGCTGCGTTCTCGTCCACCCGGGCCGCCGACCGGGTACCGGGGATCGGCACCACCGGCAGACCGAACCGGTCGCCCTGGGCCCGGAGCCAGGCCAGGGCGACCTGGGCCGGGGTGGCCTCGTGCTCCGACGCGACCTGGCGGATCACGTCGACCACCCGCTCGTTGGCGTCGAGGTGTTCGGTGTAGCGGGCTTCTCGGGCCAGCATCCCCCCGGCGATCTTCTCACTGGTCATGGTGCCGGTGAGGAAGCCGCGGCCGAGGGGGCTGTAGGGGACGAACCCGATCCCGAGCCGGGCGGCGGCCGGGACGACATGGGCCTCCACGTCTCGTGACCAGATGCTCCACTCGCTCTGGACGGCGGCGATCGGATGCACCTCGTTGGCCGCTTCCAGCTCGTCGGCGGTCACCTCCGACAGGCCCAGGTGGCGGACCTTGCCCTCGGTCACCAGCTCCGCCATGGCGGCCACGGTCTCGGTGACTGGCAGATCGAGTTGGCGGCGATGCAGGTAGTAGAGGTCGATCACCTCCACCCCGAGGCGTCGCAGGGAGGCCTCGCAGGCCGAGCGGACATAGTCCAGGTCACCCCGGGTGGGTGAGCTGCCCCCATCAAACTCACTTTCCTCCTCCTTCAGTTCTTCCGCCTCCTCTCTTTCCTCATCTTTCCCGATCAATCTTCCTCCTCCTACTCCTCCTTCTCTTCCTTCTTCTTCCCCATCTCCTCCTATTATTTGTCCTCCTCTTCCATTTCCTCCATTCATTCCTTCCTCCTTCATCTCCTCCACCTCCTTCGCTTCTTTCTTTTTACTCTCTTTCTCGTCCTCCACCTGATCCTCCTCCTCCTTCTTTTCCTTCTTTTACCTCCTCCTCCTTCTCCTCCTCCTCCCCTCCTCTATTCCATGTCCTCCTCTTCCTGCACTTACTACCCACTCCGCCTCATCTTATCCCACTCCTCCTCCTCCTCCTCCTCCTCCTCCTCCTCTCCCTTCATTTCCCATTCTATTCGTCCTCCATTTCCTCCTTCTCCTCATCTTCTCCCCTCTTCCTTCTCCCTCTACTCCTCCACCGTCTCGTCGTCCTCCTTCTTCTCGTCCTCGTCCTCCTCCTTCGTCCTCGTCCTGGTCCTCGTCGCACAAATAAAACAAACAGACTTGGCTGGTTTTTAATTCAGCGATTGACGGATTTCGCCTCAGTGAATCTTTAAAGCCGCGAGGACCGGCGGAGCACGTTTAAATATTTTTCATTTCTGTACCTCCCCGCGCCGCGACACGGGGAGGGGGGTGGTGACAGTGAGAAGGGAGGGAGGGTGAAGGGGGGAGTAAGGGAGGAAGGGAAGGAAAGTGGGAGTGGAGAGAGAGGGAGAGAGAATGAGACAGAGAGAAACTGACTAACTGGGTTGGCTGACTGACCGACTTACCGAATGACAAACAAACATGCAGACAGACAGACAGACAGACAGACAGACAGACTTACCGACTGACTGACTGACTGACTGACTGACGAAAACAAACAAACTTGCTAACAAAAATAGATAAAGATAAATTAACAGATACATAGATATAAAGAAATCGGTAGAAATATATGCATACATACATAGAAATATACACTGATACTGATAGATAAAGAGATAGATAGATAGTCAGAGAGAGAGAGAGAGAGAGAGAGAGAGAGAGAGAGAGAGAGAGAGAGAGAGAATGAGCAATATAATGTTTTATTCGCTTTTATTTC
>JBKDZN010000025.1:0-35835 GCA_047971245.1 Acidimicrobiales bacterium | reverse complement strand
CGGTCGACCAGGCCGACGCTGGAGCCGGTTCCGCCGCTCGACGGTGATGCGGCGTGGTTCGGGGTGGGGCGGGCGGACGGTGGGTTGGCTGACGGGGTCACGGTGGGGCTCGTTTCGGTTGGGGGGGTCGGGGGGATCTGGCGCGGTTGGGGGTCATCGGGGCCGGAGGGATCCTCGGATCGGGACGGCCGGGTCGGCTCGCCGGTCATGCCTCGACCTCCGACGGGGCGGACGAACCGGCGGGCGCAATGGCCGCGACCTGGTCGATCATCACCGACCAGGCCAGGTTGAGCCGGGCCAGTTCGGCCCGACCGTCCACGGTGGGGCGGTAGTACTTGCGGGCCGGACCGGACGCCGAGCGCACCAGCCGGGACTCCAACAGACCCTTCTGTTCCAGGCGGGACAGCGCCGGGTAGACGGTCCCCTCGGACAGGTCGGTGAAGCCCGCGGCCTGCAACCGCTCGACGATCGAGTAGCCGTAGCTCTCCTCGCCGGCCAGCACCCGCAGTAACAACATGGCGACGATGCCCTTGAGCATCTGGGGGTCGTGTTCGGCCATGAGGTCAGCATTCACCTAATACTGTGCATTGTCAAGTAGCTGTCGAATACAGGTACCGGACCACATCGGGTAGTCGGCTCAGGGGCCGCCGGGGAGCCGGTCCTCGGTGCCGGTCGCCGATCAGGCGTCGGTGTCGGCCAACAGGCCCAGGAACCAGGCCGCCCGCAGGACGGCGTCGTCACCATGGTCGGCGGCGGCCACGATCGACCCGAGCGCGGGGAATCCCCAGTCGGTGGCCTGACGGCCGAAGGCAGCCAGGTCGGCCGCGCTCGACGGTCGCCGACCGCGCTCGGCCAGGGCCACGAGACGGCCGGCGATCCGGTCCAGGGAGGAGACGGCAACGGGTGCGACACCGGCCGCCGGATCGGGCCGGGCCGGAGCGCCGGGATCGACCCCGGACCCGGCCAGGCACACCAGGGCGTGATCGTCGACCACCGAGATCGGCCACAACTCGGGTCCGTCGCCGGTGCCCTGCATCCGGCCGATCACGAACCGGGGGGCCGCCCCCAACACCGCCGATTCGAAACCGGCGACGACGGCCGCCGTGGCCGGGCGGTACCGCAGCCGCACCCGCACCGCCTGGCCGGCGGAGGTGACGGTCCATTCGGTGGTCTGGGTGATCCGGTCGAACACCGGCGGGCCCGCCACGGCGTCGACCCGGACGGCCACCCAGGCCGGCGGGGTCCGGGCCAGGAGCCGACCCCTGATCACGGGGCGGGTTCCGTCCCAGGCCAGGTCGGCCAGATCGGCCGGTCCGAGTTCGTCGCCGACCGAGACCGAGGTCGACGCCCGGCCCGAGAGGCGGTGGTCGTCGCCGACCTCGGCCCCCGACACCCGCAGCTGCCGCCCGGTCAGCGCCTCGACCGAACCGGCCCCCTGCCAACCGGGTTCGTCGGGAATCGGGCGGCCGTGGGCGATCCGGGGGCGGGTCAGGGTGTAGGACCGTCCCGACCCCTCCAGGAACACCGCCGTGACGCCGGCGAAGCGGTGATCGCCCCACCGGTAGTGGCCGACCGCGGCCACGTCGAGGGAACCGATCGGTGCGTAGGCGGCCCGGGCCCGGCCGACCAGGGCGTCGGGCAACGGGCGACCCGCGGCCAGCAGGCGCCCGAGCGTCTCGGACACCGTGGCCAGCTCGGCCAGGTGATCGAGGAGGCGGGCGCTGTCGGCCTCCGGGGACTGGGCACCGAGGGCATCGATCTGATCGGCCACCCGCTCGGCCACGACCGCCGCCCGGTGCAGCTTGACTCCCCGGGCCGAGGCCGACAGCGAGTCGAAGCGCTCCCGCTCACTGTCGCTCAGGTGCAACAGACCGGTGATGAGTGCGTGGCGGCACAGCGCTACCGCCCGGGCGGAGACCGCGGCCCGTTCCTCGGTCAGCTCGGTGGGTCGGGCGACCGCCTCACCGAGCGGCTCGACGGTCCGTCCCACCGATCGCCACAGGCACAGCACGGCCAGCGCGACGGCCCGCCGATCGTGGCGGCCCGACGGTTTGACGAGCGCCCCGTCGAGGTCGGCCCGGAGGAACCGGACGGCGGGGTGCGGTACGGGCAGCTCGATACTGACCGCATCGTCGCCCTCGACCACCACGTCCTCCGGCTCGATCGACGCCGCCCGGGTGAGCGCCCAGCGACGGTCGGTCGTCCTGGCCCAGGTCAGCAGCTCGTCATCGGTCAGGGCGAGCAGCCATCGCCGGATGGCGCCCGGCTCACCGCCCCCGGCCGTAGGGCCGTCGGGGACCGGATCGGGCGCCGTTCCCGCCGGCGGAACGGCCGGGGCGACGGCAGCCGGCGGAACGCTGCGGGCAACATGGTCGCGAAGCTGCATGATCGCGGCCACCAGGTGCTGGCAGACACCGGCGGTGGCACAACCACAACGGCCGGCGGTGAGCGACGCCCCGGCCGGGAAGGCCACGGCCCAGCCGTCGCCGGACACCTCGATCCCGTCGTCGGTACCGACCGCCCCGACGTCCGGACCGGCGAGCTTGGCCGCGCGGCGCACCAGGCCCCGGTTGGCCAGGTGGGCGAGGGCATCGTCGTCGAACCGGGCCGCCTCGACCAACAGCTCCCGATGGCGGGCCGCGATGGTGGCGATGGTGGCGGCCGGGCCGGTCATTGCATCACCTCGGCGGCCCAGCCGGCGAACGACCGGGGGGTCATCGCCGCCACCGGCATTCCGGCCGCCGCCACCCGCTCCGCCGTCGACCGGTCGTAGGCGGGACCGGCCCCGTCCTCGAGGGCGGCCAGGCCCATGAGGGTGATGCCCGCCTCGGCCAGCCGGGCCACCGAGCCCAGCAACCGGGCGGTCGAGCCACCCTCGTAGAAGTCGGTGATCAGGGCCACGATGGTTCGGCTCGGGTTGGCAACCAGCTGCTCGCAGTACCGCAGCGCCTGGCCGATGTCCGTGCCCCCGCCGAGCCGGACCGACATCAGGGTCTCCACCGGATCGTCGACCAGATGGCTGAGGTCGACGACGGAGGTGTCGAACACCACCAGCTTCACCGTGACCCCCGGCAGCCCGGCCAGGATCCCGGCCAGGACCGCGCTGTGGATGATCGAACCGGCCATCGAGCCCGACTGGTCGATGCACAGGACGATCTCCCACGGGTACCGGAGCCGGCTCCGCCGGAAGAAGGTGACCTCCTCGATGAGCAGGCGCCGGCGCGCCGGGTCCCAGGTCCCCAGGTTCCGCTCCACGGTCCGGCGGGCGTCGACCGAGCCGGTCGGTCGCCGGGTCCGGTGTCGGGGGTCGACCCGACCGGCCAGCACCGGGGCGAGTTCGGCTCGGAGGCGGTCGGTGAGCTCGGCAACCACGTGGGCCACCACCCGGCGGACCGCGCCCATCACATCGGAGCGGGCCGTTCCCCGGAGGTGCAACAGGAGTCGTAGGGTGTCGATGTCGGGCTCGACCCGGGCCAACGCGTCGGGATCGGTCAGGATCTCGGTGATCCCGAACCGGGAGACGGCCTCGGTGGTGAGCTCGTCGGCCACCTCCTCGGGAAACAACTCCCTGACCTGGTCGAGCCATTCGACGACCTGCGGTGCCGACGCCTCCGATCCGGCCCCGCGGTCGCGGGGTCCGTCGTCACTTCCCGGGCGCAGCCCTCGCCCCTCGTAGAGCCGGTCGTACAGGTAGGCCAGGGCCTCGTCCCGGCGCTGCCCCGGGCCGACCGGTGGCGGCAGGCGGCGATCGGCGTAGCTGCCGAGCATCAGCCGCCATCGGTGGGCGGGTTCGCCCGAATCGGTCACGACGTCACCGTCCGCCCGCCGCGCCGTTCGCCGGGTCCGCGTCGAGCCAGTGGCCGAGGCCATCCGCGACGAGCCGGTCGACGGCGGCGACGGTCAGGGTCGAGTTGTGGATCACGTCCGCCGCCCCGATGCCGGTGACCCGCACATTGGGGTCCGATCCCGTGGTGGCCAGCACCACCTCGGCCAGCCGGTCGGTCTGGCGGGGGGTGAGCGCGGCGAACGCGGCCCGGAAGCCGGGCAGCCGGCGCAGGAACTGGCGCTCGTCGAGGGCGGCCACCGCGGCCGAGACGGTGGGGACCATGTCTTCGATCTCCCACAGGGCATCGCGGGCCACCAGCACCAGACCGTCGAGGAAGGCGGTGCCCACGGCGGGTTCCGCCGCCGGATCCAGATGACCGGCGGTGAGAATCACCAGCTCACGGTCGGACAGGGCACCGGACCGCCACCGCAACCCGCCGACGGCGCCGGCCAGACCACCCGGCTGGACCCGACCGTGCAACTCGGCCAGGAGGTCGCGCAGCAGCTCGGGGTCGATGGTGTCCCACACCACGCTCGACGCCAGCCGGTCGAGGGTCTGCAGGGCGAACACCAGGGACCGGTGGTCGTCCGCCGGTGCCCCGACGATCTCGGCCCCGAGCCGGCAGGCCCGCACGTAGAATTGGCCGGCCAGGGCGGGAAGGGAGGCCAGGGCGGAGCCGCCGAGCGGTTCGCGCCCGGACCACAGCAGTTCGGCCTCGGCCAGGGCGTCGACCACGTCGACCAGGGACGGCACGAGGGCCACCCGGGCCCGGAGTTCGTTCAGGCCCCGGTCGACGACGGACGGAACGCCACGCCGGGCGGCCGTCATGACCAGTCGCATCAGGTCCGCTGCCCCTGGCTGCCGTTCGAGCAGGTGTTCGAGCTCGTCCGCGGTCCGGGCGGCCACGGCCTCGCCGACCGCGGCCCCCCACATGGACGCCTCGGTCAGGGTGACGTCGGTGGCGGCGGTCAACTGCACCGTCCATCGCTCGCGGATGACGTCCCGCCCGCCGCGGCGGGAGAACCGGAGTGGGGTGATGCAGATGCCGAACCGGACGTCGAGCGCGGCCAGGCCGTGCAGGAAACGGGACCGTTGCCGGTCCCGCTCGCGGCGGTAGACGTCGAGGTTGATGGTCCGGGGCAGGGTGGACTCGGTGAGCAGACCCAGCCGTTCGAGTTCACGGTCGAAGTCGTGGGCCAGGGGGACCCTTGGCGTCCCCGGCGGCACGGCGCCGAGCGCAGAGCCCGACATGACCCGGTGAGCGGCTTGGCGGACCGGGCCCCTGGCCGTGTCCTCCCCCTTCGTGAAGCAGCTGACCATGGCGTCGATCACGTCGTCACGGGTCGTCGACGATCGGCCACGGAGCCGCCGCAGCTGTTCGGCGGCCACGAACGCGTCGACGACGGACGGCACACTCGGCTGCCCGTCCCCGGACTCCTGGCGGAGGGTGGCCGCCACTGCGGCGATCACCTCGTGGGCCGGCTCCTCCTCGGGTCGGTCACGGGCCTCCCACTGGGCCTGATACCAGGCAGGATCGGGGATTCCGGCGGCGTAGCCGGCCAGGACGTCGAGCCGATCGAAGCTGTAGCGGATCAGCCCGTGGCCCCGGTCCACGACGTCCGGACCGGTCGTGTCCCCCGAGTCGGGGTCCGTGCCGGGGCCTCCACTGCCGACGTCGTCGCCGGGGGGCTCGGCCAGCAGCCGCTCCACCAGGTCGGGCAGGACGACGGTGTGGAACGCTCCGGTCACCACCAGCACCGGCCGCTCCCCATCGCTAGCCCCGTCGGCCCGGACCGCGGCGATCACCCCCCGGGCCATGGCCGCCTCCCGGGCCAGGGTGCCGTCCGCAGCCAGCGCGACCGGATCGGAACCGGCCCGGGCCAGGGCCCCGTAGGTGAGCACGGCCTCGGCCCAGCCCACCGTGTCGTGGCCGGCGCCTTCCACCAGCTGGTCCCACAACTCGTTGTGATCGCGGCAACCGAGACGACGGGCGACGGTGGTCAACGTGCCCGAGAACCCAAGGTGCCGCTCGTCGCCGTGGCCCGCCGGCGACGGGTTGAACCGGGCGAACCGGTCGTGGTCGAGGTCGACGAACCCCAGCCGGGCACCGACCTCCCGGCCGGTCCGCAGGGCCACGAGCTCCGGGGAGTAGTCGCAGAGCGGGAAGTAGCTGCCGACCCGCACCGGCTCCCGATCCTCGCCGGGGGCCGTTTCCGGTCGGGCCAGGGTGACGTGGGCGTAGATGGCGAGTGGCAACCGCGCCGCCGGGTCGAGGAGGAGGTCGATCTGATCGTCGAAGGACGGCGGGCCCTCCACCAGCACCGCCCGGGGCCGGTGTCGGCGGATCAGGGCCTCCACGTGGGCGGCGCAGGTCGGGCTGTGATGGCGGATCGGCACGTAGAGCACCGGCGGTCGGAGCAGATCGCGGGCCCGGTCGACCAGGCGGGCCCGGTCGACTCCGTCCGGCCACAGCCCGTCCGGAGCAGTGTCGGTCGAGGTGGCGCCGGCCGACGTGGGACCGATCGACCGGGTCACCGTCGGCTCAACTCACCCCGTACCTGCCACAGGTCCGCCCACGGCCCGCCGCGCTTCTTGACCACCGCATCGAGGTAGTGGCGCAGCTTGGCCTCGTCGTCGGGGTTGTCCTTGAGGACGGTGCCGATGAGTTGGCGGCCGATCTGGCGACCGGTGGGCACACCGGCGCCCAGGAAGTGGGCGTCGAGGGCGGCGGCGTAGCCGACCGCGACCGCTTCGGCCGTGGACATGACCGCCGTCGGCCGTTCCACCACCACGCCTTCGCCGGTGACCCCGGAGCGGAGCTCGTTGAAGACCGTGACCAACAGTTCGATCACGTCGGGTGGGGTGACCACCGCCACTCCGGCGTCGGCCAGCAGGCGGTCGGTCTGGGCCGAGATCAGGGTCCGTTCGAGGGCGGGGTCGGCGATGGGGCGGACGGTCTCGAAGTTGAACCGTCGCTTGAGGGCCGACGACATCTCGTGGACGCCGCGGTCCCGCAGGTTGGCGGTGGCGATCACGTTGAACCCCCGCCGGGCGCCGACGACTCCCGCCTCGTCGAGTTGGGGGATCGACAGGTGCCGGTCGGACAGCACCGAGATGAGGGCGTCCTGGACCTCGGCCTGCATCCGGGTGATCTCCTCCACCCTGACCAGCTTCCCGGCCCGCATCCCGGTCAGGATCGGCCCCGGGACCAGGGCCTGCTCGGAGGGCCCGTTGGCGATCAGCATGGCGTAGTTCCAGCTGTAGAGGAGCTGGTCCTCGGTGGCCCCGGCGGTGCCCTGGGCGATGAGGGTCGAATCACCGCTGATGGCGGCGGCGAACAGTTCCGACAGCATCGACTTGGCCGTGCCCGGCTCGCCGACCAGCAGCAGGCCGCGGTTGCCCATGAGGGTGACCAGGCAGCGGTCGACCAGGGGATCGTCGCCGTAGAACTTCTGGTCGATGCCGAGGACGGGGTCGCCGAGAACGAACCGTCGCACTGCCCGGGGACTGAGCGCCCACCCGTCGGGACGGGGCCCGTCGTCGGCGGCGGCGAGGGCCTCCAGCTCGGACCTCAGCCGATGTTCGACCGGCCGGTGGATCTCGCTCATCGGTCGGCCTCGGCGTCGGGCGTGGCCTCCCGACCGCTCCCGGCCTTGGCCATGGCCTCCACCTCGGCATAGAGCTCGCTGAGTGGGATCGGTGGCACGGTGGCCAACGGTACGGCGAGCCCGGGATCGGGGTAGCCGACGTCGGCGGCGACGAAGTAGAACTGGCCGAGCGAACACGGCCAGCGGCCCACCTCGGCGAGCCCGTAGGGTACCCCGCCATCGAGGTCGACGACGGCCTGAAGCTCGGCGCCGGGAACCTCCTTGACCAGGTCGTGGGCGACGCCATTGTCCAACGCGACGCCCAGTTCCCATCCCAGTCGCTTGATCTGGGCTCGGATGGAGCCGTCGTTGTGCCGGTAGCCGACGAAGTCGGCGACCGTCGTGCGACCGTCCCCGACCGGCACGTCGGGTCGGCCGAACTGGGCGAACAGGGGTTGGATCTCGTAGTCGACCAGATGGGCCTGCCAGGCGGCGGCGCCGTCGTCACCGACCAGATGGTGGTGGGCGATCGTGACCAGGGCGGCCGGGTCGAGGTCGACCTCGTCGTCGAGGGCGTTCAGGAGGGTCCTGTCGGTGAGGGGTCGGAACGCGACGATGCCCCCACCGGGGTCGGCGGCCGCCCAGACCAGCCGGGAGGCCAGGCGGGCCATGATCGGGTGGTCGAGGACGTACCGCCGCAGGTCGTCCGGCGACCAGCAACGCTGCGCGCACATGGCCTGGTGGAGCCGATCGGGCTGCGACCTGGCCGCCGTGGCCACGTCCGTCTTGGCCGACGACAGCGCCGATTTCAGTTCCTTGATCCGCCCCTGGTCCTCCCCGGCCCGGCCCCTGGGCAGCGACCGGATCGAGGCCCCGGTCTCGTCATTGGTGAGCGAGACGGTCAGATCGTCGGCCAGGTGGACGGTGACGGTCCGGTCGCCGTAGTCGAGCACGAGGCGGCCGTCCCGGCCGAATCCGCCGTCCGGGACGCTCCGATCGGCGAGGTCCTCCATCGTCCAACCATGGCGTTCCGCCAGCAGCTCGGCTTGGTGACGCGCTTCGCGCCGGATCCCCTGGGGGCTGAACCGGGCGGCCACCGACATGACGGCCTGGATGGTGGCGGGCTCGTCGATCCAGGCCAGCATCTGGAGCAACGCCCGGACCTGCTGGCCCCGCCGCCCCCGGTGCTTGCGGACGTAGACCATGACCCGATCGGTGACCTCGGGTCCCGCCGATGCGGCCACGAGCGCCAGCAGACCCTTCGACGAGGTGGCCGAGCCCCGGAACATGGTCAGATGGACCCGGTATCGATCCTCGAGGAGGTCGTCCAGGGTCCGGCCGTCGAACTCGGGCAGGTGGCCTGCGGCCAGCTGCCGCTGCAGCGTGGCCGCCTCGGCGTCGACGTCGGCCCTCGCCTCCTCCGGGCTCTTGGTCCGGACGTCCTGCGCCATCCACAGGTCGAGGAGGGCGGCGCCGAACGCCGCCCTCGACGCGGGTGCGGTTTCGGCCAGATGGCGTCGAAGGATCGGTGACGGTTCGGCCGTCTTCCCTCTCGCCGCCGAGGCCAGGAACCACCGCGTGATCTCCCGGTCGACGGGCGTGCCGTCGACCCACCGGAGCTCGGGCAGGGAGTCGACGGGCAGCCAGGAGATCGACGCCGGCATCGCCGATTTCTTCTTCATGGCCCTGGTCGCTTCGGCCAGGGCCGACTCCCGGCCGATGAACTCCGAGATCGGCGCTCCCGCCTGCTCGAGCGCGGCCAACAGGTCGGCCTTGATGCGATCGTCGCGTTCGGCCCGGGCGGCGACGAGAAGCGGCTTGGTCGAGGCGGCGGCCGCGTCCGGATGGGCTTTGAACCAGCAGGCGGCACCCGCCCGGTCGCGCTGCTTGGACGAGCCGAGATAGCCGGCAACGGCCGGCGCGTCGGCGTCCCCGACGATGTGGTCGAAGATCTCCCGATCGGCTCGGCGACCGTTGACCACGACCTCCACCACCGCGCTGCGCACCACCGGCGGGATGACCTCGAGACCGGCCACCAGTCGGAGCACGGTCGTGCGCACGAACTCGTTCCGGTGGGGGTGCCGCACGATCGAGGCGATGGACTCGGCGTGGTAGCCGGCCCAGCGCCCGATCTCCTCGTCCGACCAGGTGGACAGATCCGAGTCAGCGAGGGCGGCGATCGTCGCGACCACATCGGCCTCGTCCCGTCCGTCGCGCTCGGCGACGGCGGAGATCACCAATGGCTCGGGCAGGTCGACGGCCGATTTCCGCAGGTTGCGCCAGTTGTAGGTCCACCCGTCACTTGCCAGCGTGAGGACGATACGGGCCAGGTGTCCCGCCGCCAGTCGTCCCCAGTCGTCCTCCTCCCACGACAGTTGGCCGAGCTCCAGGTGATCCGGGGCGGACTCGTCTCCGTTCGCCATCGCAGCGATGAGGACGTGTCCGGAGTGCACGGGCAAGTCGGGCTCGGGCAGCTGCGGTCGTTCGGTCACCTGCGTGGCGAGCCGTAGCGTAGCCACGGCCTCCTGAACCGCCGGGTTCCGGTCGTCGGCCAAGTGCTCGTCGGCCCAGGTCACGAGATCGGGCCGCCCACCGGGATCCACCACCTCGGCCATGAGTTCGATCGCTCTGGCCCGCTGGGCCGGACCCGCTTCAAGGGCGAGACGACGGAGGTGGTCGGCCACCACCCCGTCGGGCACGTGCCCGAGCAGGCGCCGCACCACGGCCCGCAACGACGCGGTGTTGGCCGTGGCCGCGCTGCACAGTTCAGCCGCGAAGCAGGCCAGGCCGGCCGGTTCGATCTCCCCCAGCGCCTCCCACGCGCCGGCGTGGGCGGCGCGCGGTGGGGTCAGTCCGGCCCGGAGCATCTCCTGGTGGGCGACAACGAACCGTTCGAACCCCTCGATCCCGGCCATTCGACTCGTGATGTACGCCCGCTCCGAGACCAGCAGGTTGATCACGCCGGCCACCGCCCCGTTGAAGATCGGCGCGTATCGGTCCAGATCGTCGAAGGTCACGGCCAGCGCGGGATCGGCCGCGGACCGGTACCAGGTGGAGAACTGATCGGAGGGATCGAGGCGGACCACCGCCAACAGGTGTGAACGTTCGGCCGGCGGCATCGCCAACGCCAGTTCAAGGCCCAGCAGTGGGCGCCCCGCCAGGAATCGATTCGCCGACCCGGCCCCGGGGTCCGCGGAGGACACCTTCCCGCTGCCGACATAGTCCAGGAACGGCCCGACCCCTTCGGGCGGGAGGAGGGCCTCGATCGCCGCCCGCCACGACCCCCCGAACCGGGCCAGCCCGATCACGTCGTCCCGGGTAACCGGCCTGGCATTCCCGGCCGCCGGGGCGCCCACGTTCTGCAGGGCTTCCGTCATCTTCTGTCGGAACCAACCCATCGCTGCACCCTCCGTGGCCGTCGCGCCGACTCGCTGCGCTCCGCCGGCCGACGGACGGACAGATTATCCCCTGGCCCGGGCGCGGCCCGGTCAGGGCGGTGGGGCGTCCGCCGGGTCGAGGCCGGACAGTTCGAGATCGACCACGGTCGCCGCCGGGGCGAGCGCCAGGACGGCCAGGCAGATCGGTAGGCCCACCCCGCCGGCCGCCATTCCGGCGGACACGGCCACCGCTCCCACCTCGACCGTCGTCGACCGGAGCAGGCGCACCGCGACGCCGGTCAGGGCGGTGGTCAGGACGGCCAACCCGATGAAGAACGTCAGCATCGGCACCGCCGAGGTGGCGAGCACGCCCACCTCGGAGATCTCGACATGGCCCTCGATCGAGTAGGCGGCCACGTGCAGTCCGGAGCCGACCGCGGCGATGGAGCCGAAGATCACGATGTGGCCGTAGCCCCACAGCACCGCCGTACCACGCCGGCGGGCCAGGAGGTCCCCGAAGGGAACGAAGAAGTACACCCACCACAGACCGAAGGTGATGGTCACGCCGGAGGCGAGCACCAGGGCCGCGGCCATGGTCCACCCCTGGCGTTCGACGACCGCAGCGACCGCCATGGTGGTACCCAACAGGACTTCACCGAGCGTGATGATGGTGAGGAGCCCGTAGCGCTCGGCGACATGGTGGGGATGCCATGGCATGGCGGTGCCGAGGCGGGACGCCCACGCCGGTCCGGCCAGCTCCACCAACGCCAGGAGGGCGGCGGCCAGGACGAAGCCGGGCAGACCAGGCCGCCAGACGGCGAGCACCACCCACCCCAACTGGGCCACGGAGATCGACCCCGCCACCCCCAACCCGATCCGCCGCATGCTCGGCCCCTCGCGGGCCACCCGCAGCCATTGGAACACCATGGCCACCCGCATGATGACGTAGCCGAGCACCATCACCCGGTTGTCGACCGGGCCGCCGGCGTCGAACGAGGCGAACAACGGGGGCAGGCCGAGGGCCAACACCACGACCCCGCTCATCTGGACCATCGTGGCCAACCGGTAGAGCCAGTCGTCGGTGTCGAACGCCGAGGCAAACCAGGTGTGGTTGATCCAGGCCAGCACGATGGCGAACACGGCCACCATGAACGCCGCCAGCCCCGTCCCGATGTGCCCTTCCGCCAAGGCGTGGGCGAACTGCTCACCGGCCACGCTGAAGGCGATCACGAACGCCAGGTCGAACAACAACTCCAGGGGTGTGGCCGCCCGATGGTCGGCGTAGGGGTCACGGCCCGTCATCGGCACCCGGACGTGAACCACAGCGTGACGTTGCACCACCCCCCGCTTTCGCATGCGGAGATGATACGGCCACCGAACCGGCCCGTCGGGGTTGTCGGCACCGGGGCGGCTCGGTTGACTGCGCAGCGTGGCCGGTGTGTCTTCCGACGAACGATCCGGTGGTGGCGTCACCCTGGACCACCTGAATGTGGTTCTGGGGGGACGGACCGTCCTCGACGACCTGACCGCCGAGATCCCCGCCGGGACCTCGGCCGCGGTCATCGGGCCGAACGGATCAGGTAAGACCACCCTGCTCAACGTGATCGTCGGCCTCGTCCCACCCACCTCGGGCGTGATCGACCGGGGGACCGCCGAGGCGACCGACCGGGCCCGCATCGCCTACGTGCTCCAGCACCGCAGCAACCAGGGTTGGCTTCCCCTGACGGCCCGTGAGGTGATCACGATGGGCCGCTACGCCCACCGGGGCCTGCTGGGCCGGCTCCGCGCCCACGACCGGCGCCTGGTGGAAGCGGCGGCCGGCCGCCTCCAGGTGGCCGACCTGCTCGATCGCCAGTACGGGGAGCTCTCCGGGGGCCAGCAGCAACGGGTCACCCTGGCCCGGGCCCTGGCCCAGGAACCCACCATGTTGTTGCTGGACGAACCGATCACCGGGCTCGATCTGGCCAGCCAGGAGCGGATCCTCGACCTGCTGGCTGAGGAGACCGCAGCGGGCCGGACCGTCGTAATCACCACCCATCACCTGGACGAGGCCCGGCACTGTGACCTCGTCCTCCTGCTCGACCGCCGTCTGACCGCGGTGGGCCCACCCGACGAGGTCCTGACCCCCGATCGGCTCCGCCGCACGTTCGGGACCCGGGTGCTGGGCGACCACCAGGGCCATGATCACGACGACACCCTGCTGATGGTGGACGATCCCGGACATCACCATCGGCAGCACCCACCGACCTGAGCCGGGTCCGGGGTGGGGCCAATGGGCAACCGGTAGGGATCGGTGCCATGATCGTTCGGTCCACGAGCCCCACCCTGGTGACTGCCAGGTGCTCGGGACGGTCCCCGATCTCGATGAGGAGTACATCCATGCCCGTGCAGCCGCTGAACACCGACGATTTCGGAGGCGAGCTCTTCAATCTGGCCATGTCGGAGGATGCTCGGCCGCTGCTCGAGCGGGTGAAGACGTTCATCCGGGACGAGGTCGAACCGATGTCGGTCGCCTTCCACGAGCTCGACGACCAGAAGCCCGACCGGTGGACCTACGCCCCCGGCCAGCTCGAACTGCTCGACGGGGTGAAGAACAAGGCCAAGGCGAACGGCCTGTGGAACTTCTTCCTGCCGGACTCCGAGGTGGGTGGACTCACCAATCTCGACTACGCCTACATCGCCACCGAGCTCGGCAAGAACCCGATGGCCTCGGAGTGCCTGAACTGCTCGGCCCCCGACACCGGCAACATGGAGGTGCTGGAGCGGGTGGGTACACCCGAGCAGAAGAAGCAGTGGCTCGAGCCGCTCCTGAACGGGGAGATCCGCTCGGCGTTCGCCATGACCGAGCCCGGGTTCGCCTCCTCCGACGCCAAGAACGTGCAGACCTCGGCCGTCCTCGACGGCGACGAGTACGTCATCAACGGCGAGAAGTTCTACATCTCGGGCGCCGGTGACCCCCGGTGCAAGATCATGATCACGATGGTGCGGACCAGCCCCGACGCCCCGCCCCACAAGCAGCAGTCCCAGATCCTGGTGCCGATCGACACCCCCGGGGTGGAGATCGTGGGCCCCATGCACGTGTTCGGGCACGACGATGCCCCGCACGGCCACATGCACATCAGGTTCAACGACGTCCGGGTGCCGGCGTCGAACATGCTGCTCGGCGAGGGACGAGGCTTCGAGATCTCCCAGCTCCGCCTCGGCCCCGGTCGTATCCATCACTGCATGCGGGCCATCGGCGCGGCCGAGAAGGCCCTCGAGCTGATGGTGACCAGGGGTCTCAGCCGAGAGGCGTTCGGCAAGCCCCTGGTGGCGCTGGGTGGCAACACCGAGATGATCGCCCGGGCCCGGATCGAGATCGAGTCGATGCGGATGATGGTACTCAAGGCGGCCAAGGCCATGGACCTCATGGGGAACGCCGAGGCCCGGGTCTGGGTGAGCGCGGTGAAGGCCATGGTGCCGGCCCGGGTCTGCGTCATCATCGACCAGGCCATCCAGATGCACGGCGCCGCCGGGGTGTCCCAGTGGTTCCCCCTGGCCGACCTGTACACCAACCAGCGGACCCTCCGCCTGGCCGACGGTCCCGACGAGGTTCACTACATGGTGGTGGGCCGGGCCGAGATCGCCCGGTACCAGAACCTCATGGCCGAAGTGGCGGCCGATGCCGCCGCCGACCATGTGGACGTAGGCCGGAACTGAGCCCCGAGCGGCGCCGGGTGGCCCGGCGCCGCGGCCCACCACCCCGGAGCCCGATTCACCATGCCCCCGCCCCGGTTGCTCGTCGTCCACCACTCCCCCGCCCCGTCCCTGGAGGCGATGCTGGAAGCGGTGCTCGACGGGACCGGGGCGGACGGTATCCAGGGGGTGGAGGTGGTCGTCCGCCCGGCGCTGGAGGCCGGGGTCGACGACGTCCTGGCCGCGGCCGCCTACGTGCTGGGCACCCCGGCCAATCTCGGGTACATGAGCGGGGCGCTCAAGCACTTCTTCGACACCGTCTACGAGCCCTGCCTCGACCACACCACCGGCCGGCCCTACGGCCTGTACCTCCACGGCCGGACCGACACCGAGGGCGCCCGGCTCGGGGTGGAGAAGATCACCACCGGGCTCGGCTGGCGGCTCGCCCAACCGGTGGTATCGAGCCTCGGTCCCGTGGACGACGCCGCCCGCGACCGGTGCTGGGAGCTGGGCGCGGCGATGGCCGCCGGCCTGACCCTCACCTGAACCGGGGCCGGTTCAGCCGGCGGCGATCGGGGTGTGACGGGCGGTGTCGTCCGCCTCCATGAGGGCATCGGCCAGACGCTCCATCATCAGGGCGCGCCGGGTGCCGTCGCGGGGAGCGAGCTGCACCCGCTCGTCGGGATCGGCCGCGAGATCGAACAGCTGGTCCTCGCCGGTGGAGTGCCGGGTGTACTTCAGGCCGGAGGCGTCGATCACCGTGCGGTTCTTCTTCGGGATCGGGCCCGGGATGGCCGCGGGGGCGTCGTCCTCCACCAGGACATGGTCGCGAACCGAGGCCGACCGGTCGTCGAGGACGGGGGCCAGGGACACCCCCTGGATCCCGTCGTAGGTCGGCAGGCCGACCAGACCGAGCAGGGTGGGGCCGATGTCGATCGAGGCGGCCAGCGAGCCGGTGCGGCCCGGTCCCCGGGTCGGGTCCACCACGACCAGGGGGATCTGCAGGGTGCCCCGGTAGTGCATGTAGCCCTTCAGCATCAGACCGTGGTCGCCCATCATGTCGCCATGGTCGGCGGTGACCACCACGATCGTGTTGTCGGTGGCCCCCACCGCGTCCACGGTGGCCAGGATGCGACCGATACGGTCGTCGATCAGCTCGACCATCCCGTAGGTGGCGGCCAGGGCGTGGCGCACCAGATCGTGGTCGCCGGCGACTCCGCAGGGCTGGACCCACATCCGCTGGGTGGACGGGTGGATCGAGGCGAACCGCTGCACGTAGCCGGGGGCGTCGACCAGGGGATCGTCCACGGTGGACGGCACCACCATGTCGGCGGGATCGTGCCGGTCGAACCAGTCACCGGGCGGGCACATGGGGTGGTGCGGGTCGGGGAACGACGCCCACGCCAGCCAGGGTCGGCCCGCGCTCGCGGACTCCTCGATGAACGCCGAGGTCCGGTCGGCCACGTATGACGACGAGTGCAGCTCCGGATCGTAGGGTGCCCGGTAGATCTGCCACCAGCCCTTGTAGCGATCGGAACCGGGGGCCTCATCCGACATGGGCGCCATCAGCCATTCGGCCGGGGCACCCCGTTCCTGGGCCCACAGGTAGTGGTGGCCCGAGATCCGGGAACCATGGTCGATGGCCAGTTCCACGGTGTCGAACCCGTAGAAGCTC
This sequence comes from Acidimicrobiales bacterium, assembly GCA_047971245.1. Classification (GTDB taxonomy): domain Bacteria; phylum Actinomycetota; class Acidimicrobiia; order Acidimicrobiales; family SZUA-35; genus CADEDH01. Next base: position 19,695 of record JBKDZN010000025.1, on the reverse strand, counting down.
CCGTCGATCTCGGGGGCGGTACCGTCGAGGTACCGCTCGAAGTTCTCCAGGGTGTCCCAGCCGGGCGGGTACGGATCATCTACCGCGGGCCCATGCTCGACCGGCACGACCGAGTTGCGACTCATCCCGTGCTGCAGATGGGACTTGCCGATCAACGCGGTGCGGTAGCCGGCGTCCCGAAAGGTCCGGATGTGGGTGTTGGCGCCCCACTCCAGCGAGCGGTCGTTGAACACCACCCCGTGGGCGGTGGGCATTCGACCGGTGACGATGGTCGAGCGGTTGGGCATGCACACCGGATTGTTGACCCAGGCATTGTCGAACACCGTGCCGCGAGCGGCGAGACCGTCGAGGTGCGGGGTCCGCACCACCGGGTTGCCCATGTAGCCGGCATGGTCGGCCCGTTGCTGGTCGGTGATGATGAACAGCACGTTGGGCTGTGATCGATCGGCCACGTGGTTCCCCCTGGTTCGGACCGGTCCGTCCGGGACCGGGTCTGGCGCGTCGGCTAATCCTAGTGATGATCGGTTCCCCGCGACGGCCGCCGACGGATCCCGTCGTTGGTCGATCGATCGTTGTCGTCCCGCTGTGTCCTTTGAGAGACGAACGATTTCGTTGATATATCTCTCGAAAGTACCGTTATCATCGGCCCAATAGATGCGGCGATATATTCTGCTTGATCGTGTGGAAAAACGAAGGGTGTCACTGGTAGTGTTCGGCCTTGCCGGGCCCCGAGATGGCGGAGATCCTTCGGCGGTATTGACCACCGAAGAAACGGCAATTGGGGTCTGTTTTTTTGATTGAACATAGGTTAAAGGGGACCATCATGGCCGTACTACTCCAGACCTTCCGGACCCGCGTGCGTCCGGGCAAACTCGAAGAGGCTCAGGCCGAAGCCAAACGAGCGAAGGAGCTCTACGAAGGCCGCGGGGCCAGCAGCGTCCGAGCCTTCTGGTCGATCGACGCCGGGGACCACTCCGGCGACGTCACCATCGTCGTCGAGTATCCGGACGCCGCGGCGTGGAGCGCGAACGTGGACTCCGACGACGACGAGATGCACCGGGTTCGCAGCTTCCTGGCCAACGGCGAGGGGCCGCTGGAGGTGCTCGGAACCTCCCTCTTGCGCGAGGTGAACCTGTAGCGCCCGCCCCGCCCATCCCCTGTTCAGGGGATTTGCCGTTTCGCTCGCCGGCCGGCACGCGGAGTGCGAAGCTCCTGTCAACGAGGGATCCGGCCGGTAGCACCCAGACCTACCGGCCGGGAGCGAAGCGCAGCGTGCTGCGCGCTGGAGGCGAGCAGATATGGCAGTCGACACGTTGGTGACCATGGTCGCCACCTACCCATCGAAGGACCAGGCCGAGGCCGACTTCACGGCGCTCAAAGAGTTCCACGAAGAGGTCGGGTTGCTCAACGGCTACGACGCCGCGGTGGTGGAGAAGACCGACGACGGCAAGGTCCGGATCGCCAAGAGCCACGAGACACCGACCGAGGCCTCGGCCCTGGCCGGCGGCGGCCTGGGCCTGGCCGCCGGCCTGGTCGCGGCGCTCTTCCCGGCCGTGGCGTTAACCGGCGGTCTCGTGGCCGGAACCACGGTGGGCGGCGCCGCGCTCGGCGCGCTCACCGGCCATGTGGCGGCCGGGTTCAACCGGGGCGATCTCAAGGACATCGGCGAGGTCCTCGACGCCGGCGCCGCCGGGCTGGTGTTCGTCGGCGTGGCCGATACCGAGGCGCGGGTTCGGGAGTTGCTCGACGATGCGGACGACCTGACAGTCAGGGAACTGAAGGCGGACCGGAAACAGGCGTTGGCCGACGCCACGGCCGCCTCCTGACCGACGAGCCGCCAGGGCCGGGGCGACGCCACCCGGTCGGCGATGAGGAACACCGGCGGGCACCTCCGGGGTCGTGCTGACCCGCACGCCGATGCCGAGTGCGGGCGTTGTCTGCGGGATTAGTTCTCATTACCATTCGCCCGATGATCCATGCTCACCGCCCGCGACGGCGGGGCCGTTCCACCACCACCGCCTTCAGCCCCGCCGGCCTGGCGGTGCTCGGTGCCGTGGCCCTGTTCGGAACGGCCGCCTGCGGCTCGACCGACACCACTGACACCGCCGACACGACCCAGGCCGCCGACGCCGGCGCCGACCCTGGCTCCTCCGCCGATGACCGGGCCGGAACCCCTACCATCGTGGCCACCACCCCGATCTGGGCCGACATTGCGGGCAATGTGGCCTGTGACGGTCTGGCCGAGGTCGAGAGCCTGATGCCCGCGGGGGCCGATCCCCATTCCTACGAACCCTCTCTGGCCGACCGGTCTCGCCTGGACGAAGCCGGCCTGGTGATCAGCAACGGTCTCGGCCTCGAATCGTCCCTCGCCGATCTGATCGATCAGGCCGCGGCGGACGGGGCTCCCCTGTTCGTGGCCGGCGATCATGTCGACGCCCTGCCCTACGCGGCCGGCGGCCACGACGATCACGACCACGGCGACGAGGCCGCAGCCACCGACGACCACGCCGAGGACGGCCACACCGAGGACGACCACGCCGAGGACGGCCACACCGAGGACGACCACGCCGAGGACGACCACACCGAGGACGACCACACCGACGAGGCGGCGACCATCGACGACGCCACAACCGACGACGGGGAGACGGCGGGCGACGACCACGACGGCGAGGCCCTGGACCCGCACATCTGGCTCGACCCGATCCGCACCAGCGCCGTGGTGGACGCGCTGTCGACCGTCCTGGTCGACGACCTGGGCCTGGACGCCGACGCGGTGACCGCCTGCACCGATGCCTACCGGGCCGAGCTCACCGAGACCGACACCCGGATCACCGAGATCACCGGGGTGATCCCGGCCGACCGGCGGGTGCTGGTCACCAACCACGACGCCATCGGCTACTTCGCCGACCGTTACGACTTCGAGGTGGTGGGAACGGTGATCCCGAGCACATCGGGACTGGCCGAGACCAATCCGGCCCAGCTCACCGAGCTGTCCGCCACCATCGAGGCCGAGGGGGTCCCCGCCATCTTCGTGTCGAGCAGTGACAACGCGGAACAGGCCCAGGTCCTGGCCGACCAGCTGGGCATCGCGGTGGTGCCCCTGCCCACTGACACCCTCGGCGGCGACGGCCCGGCGACCTATGTCGAGCTGCTCTTGGCCGACGCCGACGTCATCGCCGGTGGCCTGGCCCCGTGACCGGCCAGAGGCACCGACGACCCCGAGGCGCGACCGCGGCAATCCTGCTCGCCGGCACCCTCGTCGTGGCCGCCTGCTCGTCGTCCGACGACGCCCCGACGGCCGCGTCCGACGAGCCGGCCGCTCCGACCACCGACCCGACGACGACCGGGTCCTCGGCGGCCGGGACCGGGTCCCCCGCGGCCGGCTCCTGCCCGACCGACCCGATCGACGTGGTGGTCAGCGTCGACCAGTGGGGGGACATTGTCGAGCAATTGGCCGGCGACTGCGCCACCGTGCATGTCGTGATCGCCAGCTCCGCGGTCGATCCGCACGACTACGAGCCCACCTCATCCGATGCGCTCGAGTTCGATTCGGCCGAACTGGTGGTGGTCAACGGTGCCGGGTATGACACCTGGGCCGGCGACCTGGCCGAGAACGCGGCCTCCGCCCCGGCCGTGGTGGACGCGGGCGTGGTGGCCGACGTGGCCGACGGTGCGAATCCGCACCTGTGGTACGCACCGGACCATGTCACCGAACTGGCCCAGGCGGTGACGGACCAGATGTCGGCCATCTCACCGGACGCGGCCGACTACTTCAATGAGCGCCACGACGCCTGGACCCAGGACATGCAGGGCTATCAGGACACGCTGACCACCCTGCAGGCCGACGTCGACGGTCGCCGGTACGCGGCCACGGAAAGCGTGTTCGACTACACCGCCACCGCCGTCGGTCTCACCGACGCCACTCCCGAGGGGTTCGCCCGGGCGGCGGCCAACGAGTCGGACCCGGCCCCCAACGACATCGCTGCGTTCGAGCAGGCCCTGCGCGACGGCGAGATCGACGTGCTGATCTACAACACCCAGACCGAGGGTTCCATCCCGGAACAGATCCGCCAGGTGGCCGAGGAGGCCGACGTCCCGGTGGTGGAGGTGACCGAGACGGTGGCGCCGGGCGCCTCCTCGTTCGAGGACTGGCAGACCGGCCAGCTCGACCGGCTGGCCGACGCCCTCGGTATCGATGGCTGAGCCGACCTCCGGCACCCTAGCCACCGCCGGGGTCGCCCCACCGGACGAGGCGGCAGTCGCCCTCCAGGACGTTGCGGTCCGGCGGGACGGACGGGTCATCTGGTCCGAGGGGACCTTCGCCATCCCGGCCGGGACAATCACCGCGGTCATCGGACCGAACGGTTCGGGCAAGACCACCCTGCTCGAGGTCCTGCTCGGCCTGCTCCCCCCGTCCGCCGGCAGGGTGCGGATCTTCGGCCACGACGGCGGCGGGAACGGCGACGTCGCCTATGTACCCCAGGACTACACGGCGACCGCCGGAGCCGCCCTCCGAGCCCGCGACACCGTCCAGCTGGGACTGACCGGCACCCGATGGGGTTTCCGCCGCACCCCGTCGGGTGCCCGCCAACAGGCCGACGCGGCCCTGCGGGCAGTCGACGCCGGCGACGTCGGCGAGCAGCGGCTGGCCGCACTCTCGGGTGGGCAGCGGCAGCGGGTGGCCATCGCCCAGGCCCTCGTGGGCCGGCCGCGGCTACTGCTGCTCGACGAGCCCCTGGCCAACCTGGATCTCCGCAACCAGCGGGAGATCGTCTCGCTCCTGGGCCGCCTCAACGCCGATCTGGGGATCACGATCGTCATCGTGACCCACGACCTCAACGCCGTGCTGGGCGTGATCGATGGCGCCGTCTACCTGGCCGATGGCCACGCCCACTACGGCACGGTCGACGACATCGTCGACGATGCACTGCTGAGCAGCCTGTTCGCCACCCCGCTCCGGGTGGTCCGTGCCGCCGACGGTGACCGGTTCGTGCGAGGCGCCTGATGCCCGGGGCGGATGCGACGGTGCTGGGGATCGCGTTCCAGCCGGACTGGTGGGACGTCCTCACCACCTCCTTCATGCGGAACGCCATGGTGGGCGGCACCCTGGTGGCCGCCGCGGCCGGCATCATCGGCTACTTCGTCATCGTGCGCAACGCCGCGTTCGCGGCACACGCCCTGGCCCACATCGGCCTGCCCGGCGCGACCGGCGCGGTCCTGCTCGGGCTGCCGGTGACCCTCGGTCTCGCCGTGTTCTGTGTGGGCGGGGCGGTGACCATCGGCGCCCTCGGGCACCGGGCCGAGGACCGGGAGGTCGCCACCGGCACCGTGCTGGCGTTCGCCACCGGGCTCGGGCTGTATCTCTCGTCGCAGGCCTCCCGCAGCGCCAACACCATGACCAACGTCCTGTTCGGCAATCTCCTCGCCATATCCGTGGGTCAACTCGTCGTGTTCGCCGTCTTCGTCGTCGCGGTGGTCGCTGTCGTGGCCGTGGTACGACGGCCGCTGCTGTTCGCCTCGGTCGACGAGCGGGTGGCCCGCTCCCGGGGCGTTCCCACCCGGGCGTTGTCGATGCTGTTCATGGTGCTGCTCGGCCTGGTCGTCACCATGTCGGTGCAGGTGGTCGGCATGCTCCTGCTGTTCGCCCTCGTGGTGACCCCGGCGGCGACGGCGGTGATGCTCACCCCCGATCCCGGCCGGGCCGTCGCCCTCGCCCTCGGGCTGAACCTGTTGTCGGTGTGGATCGGTCTGGTGCTGGCCACCATGTTCAGCCTCCCGCCGAGCTTCTGCATCGTGACGATCGCCGTCGGCACCTGGCTCGCCGTCCGCCTGAGCGGCCGCTCGCGCCACGTCGTGCTGTGACCCGTTCGCCGGCAGCACTAGCGTCGGCGACCATGAGCGACACCAGCACCAACCCGCCTGACACCACCCGCCAGATCCGTTCCACGGTGACCCCCGAGGGAACCGTCCGGGTCACCCTGGACGATGTCGAGTTGGGCCGGCCCGCGGCTGGCGAGGTGGTCGTCCGGGTGGAGGCGACCCCCATCAACCCGTCCGACCTGGGCACCCTGCTGGCCATGGCCGACCTGACGAGCCTGCGCTCCGAGACCGGCGCCGGCGGACCGGCGCTGGTGGCCGACATCCCGGCCGGGGTCAGGGCCGGATCCCGGTCCCGGCTCGGCGAACCCCTCCCGGTGGGCAACGAGGGGGCCGGTACGGTGATCGCCGCCGGCCCGGGAGCGGAACATCTCTTGGGGCGGACCGTCGCCATGCTCGGTGGGTCGATGTACGCGGAGCATCGGCGGCTGACCGCCGCCGAGACCATGCCCCTCCCCGACGGTACCCCCGCCCGCGACGGGGCGTCGTGCTTCGTGAACCCCCTGACCGCCCTGGGGATGGTGGAGACGATGCGCCTCGACGGCCACCAGGCGTTGATCCACACCGCCGCGGCCTCGAACCTGGGCCAGATGTTGGTCAGGATCTGCCTGGCCGACGACATCCCCCTGGTCAATGTGGTCCGACGGCCGGCCCAAGCCGAGCTGTTGGCCGGCCTCGGGGCCCGGTATGTGATCGACACCTCGACCGACGCCTGGTGGGACGACCTCGTAGCCGCCCTCACCGAGACCGGGGCCACGGTCGCCTTCGACGCGATCGGCGGCGGCCGCCTCGCCGGCCGGCTCCTGTCGGCCATGGAGGCGGCGATCACCGCCCGGTCCGGGGCCTCCGGGTTCGCCCGCTACGGCTCGGCCACCCACAAGCAGGTGTACATCTACGGCGGGCTCGATCGCGGCCCGACCGAGCTGAACCGGGGTTTCGGCATGGCCTGGGGTATCGGCGGTTGGCTGCTCACCAACTTCCTGAACCGGGTCGGACCCGAGACGGGCGCCGCCCTCCGCCGGCGGGTGATCGACGAACTCACCACCACCTTCGCCAGCCACTACACCGCAACCATCGGTCTCGACGAGATGCTCGAACCGGACCTGGCGCGCCAGTACGCGGCCCAGGCCACCGGCTCGAAGTACCTGGTGACACCGGCCGGCTGAGACTCCCTTCCGACCGTGAACGCTCCGAGAACCTGGAGGTTCCACGGTCAGAACCGGGAGTCACGGTCAGCCCGACGACCCCGCGGTGAAGGTTGGCGTGATGCCCTCCGATTCGGCTTCGGCCAGGAGGCGGGCGTGTTCGGCCGCGTCGACCTCGGTGGCCTCGTCGACCAGCATGACGGGGATCCCGTCGTCGACCCGGTAGGCGGAACGGAGACGGGGGTTGTACAGCAGGGATCGTTGCGGGAAGTACAGCAACGGGCCCTTGTCGACCGGGCAGGCCAGAATGGCCAGCAGCTCGGCCGGCACCTCGGCGCCGGACCCGCCGGCCGGCTCGGCGTCGGGGGTGGTGGTGTCGGTTCCCATGCGGTCTCCGGGGGCTCGGGGTCGGCCTCAGCGCAGACTACCGGCCGGATCTGTCGACGAGGGCGGCGTTCGGCACCTGACCGGGCCGCCCGCACGTTACCTTGACCTCGATGCGATGGTCGCGCCTGTTCATCCCGACGCTACGAGACGCTCCCGCCGACGCCGAGGCCGCGAGCCACGCCCTGTTGGTCAGGGGTGGGTTCATGCGCCAACTCCACGCCGGTCACTACAGCCTCCTCCCGCTGGGTTGGCGGGTGCACCAGAAGGTGGAGAACATCGTCCGGCAGGAGATGGACGCCATCGGTGGCCAGGAATTCCTCCTGCCCACCATGCACCCCGCGGGGATCTGGCAGCAGTCGGGCCGCTGGGACACGATGGGCGAGATCATGTTCCGCCTCACCGACCGGCGGGGCAATGAGCTGGCGTTGGGCATCACCCACGAGGAGATCTTCGCCACCGTCGCCGCCGAACTGAGTTCCTACCGGGAGCTCCCGCAGATCTGGTACCACATCCAGACCAAGTTCCGTGACGAGGCCCGGCCGAAGTCGGGCCTGCTGCGGGTGCGGGAGTTCGCCATGAAGGACTCCTACAGCTTCGACATCGACCAGGCCGGACTCGACGCCGCCTTCGAGCTCCATCGAGACGCCTACATCCGGATCTTCGACCGTCTCGGTCTCGACGCCTTTCCGGTGGAAGCCAGTTCCGGGGCGATGGGCGGCAGCACGTCCACGGAGTTCATGGTCCCCTGCGACGCCGGCGAGGACGATGTGGTCCGGTGCCCGACCGGTGACTACGCGGCCAACATCGAGAAGGCCGCGTCCCGACTGGCCACCATCGACGACCCGGCCGAACCCGACCAGATCGAGCGGTTCCCCACCCCCGGGGTGAGAACCATCGCCGACCTGGAGACCTTCGACGGTGGGGCCGAGGCCTCCCGCCAGCTGAAGACCCTGGTCCTGGTGGCCGACGGATCGCCGACACTGGCCGTGCTCCGGGGCGATCACCAGCTCGAGATGCAGAAGTTCCTGGATGCCACCGGCGCCATCGAGGTCCGACCGGCCGAACCGGAGGAGACCCTGGCCTGGCTGGGCGCCCACCCCGGGTCGCTGGGCCCGGTCGGCGTGGGCGACGTGAACGGGGAGAAGATCCGGGTCGTGGTCGACGACGCCCTGCGGGGCCGTCGAGCCATGACCACCGGGGCCAACACCGATGACTGGCACATCCGCGGTGTCGACGTCGAACGGGACGTCCTGGTCGACCAGTGGGCCGACCTGCGCCGGGTCGAGGCCGGTGAGCCCTGCCCCGTCTGTGGGACACCGCTGGAGATCGTCCGGTGTGTCGAGGCGGGCCACATCTTCAAGTTGGGCACGCTCTACGCCGAGATCTTCGGGGTGTCGGTCACGGATTCGGCCGGAACCGCCGTACCGGTGGTCATGGGCAGCTACGGCATCGGCATCGGCCGCAACATGGCCACGGTGGCCGAGACCCACCACGACGACCGGGGCCTGGTGTGGCCGGTGTCGGTCGCTCCCTACGAGGTGGTGATCACGGTGGTGAAGATGGACGACGCCTCCATGGCGGCCGCCAACGGAATCCACGCAGACCTGGCCGGGGCCGGGGTCGACGTGCTGCTCGACGACCGTGACGTCCGGGCCGGGGTGAAGTTCGCCGACGCCGAACTGATCGGCATCCCCTACCGGATCACCATCGGACCCCGCGCCCTGGCCGAGGGCGAGGTGGAACTGACCGACCGGGCCTCGGGCGAGACGACCCGGGTGGGCGTCGACGCCATCGTGGCCCGGATGACGGCCACGATGACGGCCGCCCGCTGAACACGACGGGAGCACGACGGTGTCCATGGATCAGGCCCGCATGTGGAACGATCGATACGCCCAGGACGGGTACCAGTTCGGTACCCGACCGTCCCAGTTCCTCACCGGCCGCACCGGTCTCCTCACCGCAGGCCAGGCCGCACTGGCGGTGGCCGACGGCGAGGGCCGGAACTCGGTCTTCCTGGCCGAGCAGGGCCTGCGGGTGACGGCGATGGACATCTCCCCGGTGGGGGTCGACAAGGCCCGGGCCCTGGCCGAGACCCGGGGGGTGACGGTCGACCTGCGGGTCGCCGACGTGCTCGACTGGGACTGGCAGCCCGAGGCCTTCGACGTGGTGGCTGCGGTCTTCATCCAGTTCCTGAACCCCGATCAGCGGGCCTCGGTGTTCGAGGGCATGGTGAAGACCCTGCGGCCCGGTGGTCGCCTCCTGCTCCACGGGTACCGCCCGGAGCAGATCGAGCTGGGCACCGGTGGCCCACCGGTTCCGGATCATCTCTACACCGAGTCCCTGTTGCGGTCCGCGTTCGGCACCCTCGAGATCGACGAGCTGGCCAGCTACATCACCGATCTCGAGGAGGGCTCCGGCCATCTCGGACCGTCCGCGCTGATCGATCTCGTGGCCCGGAAACCGATGGTCGACCCGGGGTCCACCTCGTAGGGTGTGACCCGCGTCGCCTACGGTTCGGGCATGACGCTTCAGCTGACCAAGTCCGCCATCGACCTCGGCATCGTGATCACCGACAGCGACCGGTCACTGGCCTTCTACCGGGATCTGCTCGGCTTCCGCCACGAAGGCGACATCCCGATGCCGATCGGCTCGGGCACCATGCATCGGCTGTGGTGCGGCGACAGCCTGATCAAGCTGGTCAAGTTCGACGACAATCCGGATGCCACCGCCCCACCCGGAGGGATCGGTGGGGCCAGCGGGATGCGGTACTTCACCATCCACTGTTCCAACATCCCGGCCATGGCCGAGGCGGCCCGGGCCGCGTCGGTGCCGATCAAGGTGGAGCCGACCGAGATCAGGGAGGGTGTCTCGATCGCCATCTTCGCCGATCCCGACGGCAACTGGGTCGAGCTGGTGGACGCCGGGTGAGGGCGGCCACAATCGGACGATGACCGAATCGTCGACCGAACCAGCCAGCCAGAGCAGCGGATCCAACGGCCAGAGCGCCGGCGGCGACACCGGGCCCGAGGTGCTGATGGAGGTGAACGACCATGTGGCCGTGCTCACCCTGAACCGTCCCCACCGTCGCAACGCCATCTCCATGCCGATGCTGGACCTGTTGGGCGAGTATCTCGACGCGGCCGACAACGATCCCGATGTGCGCTGCATCGTGCTCACCGGGGCCGGAAAGGGGTTCTGCTCCGGGTTGGATCTTGTGGATGCCACCGAGGGGTCCGGGATCGGCAGCGAGGCGGCGCAACGAGCCGGGGTGCGCCACATCACCACCCGCACATTGCCCACCACGATCCTGTTCCAGCTCGACACGCCGATCATCGCCGCCTTGAACGGCGGCACCGCCGGGTACGGGCTCGATCTCGCCCTCGGCTGCGACATCCGCATCGCGGACCGGTCGGCCCGGATCGTTCCGGGGTTCGCCAAGCGCGGGGTGGTACCCGAAAGTGGGGGCACCTGGTATCTGCCCCGCCTGCTCGGCGTGGCCAAGGCGTCGGAGATCGGGTTCCTGGGGCGGGATCTGACCGGCGAAGAGGCGGCCGAGATCGGCCTGGTGAACCGGTCGGTCGACGACGGGCAGGCGCTGGCTGCCGCGGTCGAATGGGCGACCGAGATCGCCGGCAACGCCCCCCTGGCCGTCCAGGCCATGAAGCGGCTCTACCGCAGCTCCTGGACCCAGGACTTCGAGAGCCACAGCCATCATGTGCTGCTGCAGGTCATGCAGTTGTTCAACTCCAACGACTTCCGCGAGGGCATCGCATCGTTCATGGAGAAGCGGCCCCCGAAGTTCGAAGGCCGCTGACAGGGCCGGGTCGAGGCCCCGGTCGTCGAGGATCGACGGGTGGATGCCCCGAACCACGTTGCGGAGCTCCGCGATGATGGACCGCACCTCGTCATGGGCGGCGGTGGCCACTTCCACCCCGGCCGCCGGGTCGGTGGCCAGCCGGTTGCGGGCCATCCCCAGCTCGACGGCCAGGGCGACCAGGCGGACCTGGACCCCGTCGTGCAGGTCGCGTTCGATCCGGCGGCGCTCGGCCGCCACCGAGTCCAGGGCGGCCAGACGCTGCTGGTTGGCGGCCGCCACCCGGGCCTCGGCTTCGGCGTTGGCCCGACCCCCGATCATGGCCCGGGCGATCCCGATCTCGATGCGGACCATCCCGACCGACACCCACGGGGCGACCACGGCCAGGGACCACCAGCCCCAGGACCGCCACCGCGGCCAGTTCCACCGGCGAGTCGACCGGCGTTCCCGCCACCGACAGCGGCCTCGGCCCGATCGACCACCGGGCCACGGGGAGGGCGGCGAGGGCCAGGCCCACGCTCCACAGGACGAGCGGGATCAGGCTCACCAACCCGATGGGGAGCAGGAGCACGAAGTAGGCCGCCTCCAGCCACCGTCCCGGGCTGAGCAGGCGTCGCCATTCCCGCCGGATGATGCTCGACGCCGGCGGGTCGGGCCGGCGGCGGCCGATGTCAGCCCCGAGCAGGGCGTCGAACCGGCTCCGCTCGATCGCCGACAGGGCGGGCACGGCCACGGTCACCAGCCACAGGATCAGGATCCCGACGCCGGCCAGCGCCACGGTCGACAACCCGACGGCCACCGTGATCGCCACGAACGTGAACCCGACCGTGCCGATCAGCAGGTCGAGCGACATGTGGGCCGCGGCCCGGAGACACAGGAGACCCCGCCACGGGGCCAGCAACCGGCCGGCCCACGCGGCCCGGCCCGTTGGCCCGGCGCCGGCGCCGACCTCCGGGCCGACCGTGGTTGCCGTCGTCGTCATCGACCCCACGCTACGCCACCCGCTTGCCCCGCCCCATGGAGCCGCCCGGCCTCTGGGGGGTGGGGCCACCCCCACCCCCGAGACCGGTGGACGGCCGGCCCCGGCCACCTCGATTGTGCTCAGCCCGGGGGGCCGGCGAGGGCGGCGACCGCGTCCATGACCGCCCGCCGGCGACGGTTGACCGAGAGGACCCTCCACACCGGGGGGCCGTCCTCGGCGTCGACGGTCACGTCGGGATCGGCCCGCCTGCGCCCGGGCCCGGTGACGTCACTCGGCGGAGGTCCGGTCAACGAGCCAGTAGGCGGCTCCGGCGCTGGCACCGGCGGCGGAGAGCACGGCGGGCCACGCCCCGATCCGCTTGGCCAGGGGATGGGACGCCCCGAATCCTCCCAGGTACAGGGTGACGAGGCCGGCCGTGGTCAGGGGGCCGGCGGTGTCGTTCCAGGTCCGGGCGGCGACGGCGCCGGCGGCGGCCAGGACCACACCGCCAAGGGGGCGCACCCCGGACAGGCGGGCGGTCAGGTAGCCGCCGACCAGACCGGCGGCGACGACGGGAGCGGTTCGGGTGGGCATGGCCGGCCACGGTAGCCGCTCCGGTCACCGCCCGGCCGACGCGGCGTGGCCCGGCCGGCGGGGTCGACCGGGCGGCACGACCGACGGTGTGACGTTGATCATCCCAGTGCTAGAAATTGTACGGATGTTCGTGATTATCGGGAGGACCTGGTAGACCGATGGATGGACGCCGGCGTCGCCCGGCCCAACCCCCAACCCCCTGGCCCCGGAGGTCACCATGGTCACGCCTGCCGGCACCGATCCATCGTCCGCCAACACCGCGGACGCCCCCTCCCGGGTCATCGTGATCGGGGGCGACGCCGCCGGGATGAGCGCCGCCACCCGGGTCGCCCGCCATCCCCGCTGGGAGGTGATGGTGTACGACCGCGAGCCCGTGGTGTCCTACGCCGCCTGCGGTATGCCGTATCACCTCGACGGCCGGATCCCCGACGCGACCGACCTGCTCATCCGCAGCCCCGACGAGTTCCGCGCCGGCGGGGTCGACCTCCGGCTGGAGGCCGACATCACCACCGTCGACCCCGACGCCGGCACGATCACCGGGCGCGACGTCAACACCGGCGAGACCTTCACCGACCGGTTCGACCGGCTCCTCATCGCCACCGGGGCCCGGGCCCTCTGCCCCCCGATCGACGGGGTGGATGCGGCCAATGTCCACGTGTTCCGGCGGTTCGGCGACCTCGGTCGGCTCACCGGATTCCTCGATGAGCACCAACCGGCCACCGCCACCGTGGTCGGGGGCGGGTTCATCGGCATCGAGCTGGCCGAGGTGCTCACCGACCGGGGCCTGACCGTGACCCTGGTGGAGATGGCTCCCGCCCTGATGCCCGGCGCCCTCGATGCCGACATCGCCGGCCACCTGGCCGACGAACTGACCGAGCGCGGGGTCACCCTCCATCTGGGTTCGAAGGTGACGAGCTTCCGGCTGACCGGCGGGCTGGTGGCCGGGATCGAGGCCACCGACCCCGTCGGCGTCCCCCTCGCCTGGGACACCGACGTCGTGGTGCTGGGGGCCGGCGTGGCCCCCAATGGCGAGCTGGCCTCGGCGGCCGGGATCGAGGTCGACGCCAGGGGGGCCATCGTCGTCGACGACCAGATGCGGACCAGCCACCCCAAGGTGTGGGCGGCCGGCGACTGCGCCACCACGGTGAACCGGGTCACTGGTCGGGCGGTGTGGGTGCCACTCGCCCTGAGCGCCAACCGGCAGGGTCGGATCGCCGGCCAGAACCTGATCGGCGGGGCGGAGACGTCACCCGGCCTGGTCGGGACATCACTGGTCAAGGCCTTCGATCTGCACGTCGGCCGGGCCGGACTGACCGAGGCCGAGGCCGCCGACGCCGGGTTCGAGCCGGCCGCGGCGACGATCACCGGGTCGGACCGGGCCCACTACTACCCCGGCCGCAACGACCTGGTGGTCAAGCTGGTGGCCGACCGGGCCACCGGCCGCCTGCTGGGCGGACAGGTGGCCGGGCGCGACGGGGTGGCCGGGCGCACCAACGTGATCGCCACCGCCCTCCACACCGGACTGGCGGTGGCCGACGTGGCGGACCTCGACCTCGGCTACGCCCCGCCCTTCTCCCCTGTCTGGGATCCGGTTCTGGTGGCGGCATCCCAGCTCCTCAAACGGCTTCGCTGACCCCGCTTGCCCCCAAGCCCATGATCGATCGGGGCCGACGTCCGGTCGACAGACTTTGCTATCTGCGCCATCACCGAAATATTCGCTAGGCTCCGGCCATGGCACCGCGGGACCGACAGGGCATCGCCCGGGCGTGGGCGCGGTCCACGACCGGCTTCGGGGCGGTGGCCGCGGCCGCCGCCGGCTTCGTGGCCGGCCTGACGCTGGACGCGATCGGCGCCCCCGTCCCAGCCGCGATCGCCTACGGCGCGGGCATCGTGATCGGCGGGTGGGGTCCGGGACGGGACGGGATCAGGGCGTTGGGCGAGCGACGCCTCGACGTCGACCTGTTGATGGTGGTCGCCGCCATCGCCGCCGCCCTGTTGGGACAATGGCGGGACGGGTCGCTCCTGATCCTGATCTTCGCCACCACCGGGGCGTTGGAGGATGCCGCCACCGAGCGCACCGCGGCCGGGGTGCGGGCCCTGCTGGTCGACTCACCCGAGTCGGCCGAGCGGATCGTGGCGGGCGCCCAACCCGTGGTGGTCCCGGTCGACCAACTGACCGTCGGTGACCGGGTGCTGGTCCGTCCCGGCGGGAGGGTCCCCACCGACGGGACGGTTGTCGACGGTGAGGCCGCCGTCGACGAGTCGTCGCTGACCGGCGAGTCCATGCCGCGCCGCAAGGTCCCCGGTCGGCCAGTGATGGCCGGCTCGACGGTGTCGGAGGGCGCCCTGGCGGTCGAGGTGACGACGATCGCCGCCGACAGCACCCTGGCTCGGCTCAGCGCGGCGGTGGACGAGGCGGTCGAGCAGCAGCCCCCGACCCAGTTGTTCATCGAGCGGTTCGAACAGCGCTACTCGATCGGTGTCGTCGTCGCCGCCCTGCTGCTCGTGGCGATCGGGCCGTGGTGGTGGGGCTGGACGGTCGACGAGACGGTGCTGCGCACGATGACGTTCCTGGTCGTGGCCTCACCGTGCGCCGTGGTCCTGGCCACCATGCCGGCCACCCTGTCGGCCTTGGCGGCCGCCGCCCGGCATCGGGTCCTGCTCCGGGGTGGCACGGTGCTCGAACAGCTCGCCGTGGTCGACCTGGCTGCGTTCGACAAGACCGGTACCCTCACGGTCGGGACACCCCGGGTGGTGGCGGTCACCGTCGTCGACGACGAGCCGTCCGGGCTCGACGAGGACCGCCTCCTGGCCGTGGCGGCGGCGGCGGAACGCTGGAGCGAGCACCCCATCGGCCGGGCCATCGTCACCGCCGCCGGTGAGCGGCACCTCACCGTGCCCACCGCCGACGAGGTCGAGCTGGTCCCCTCCCGTGGTGTGGTCGCCACCGTCGACCGGGCCCGGGTCCGGGTGGGCGGCCACGCCCTGCTCGGGGACTTCGAGGCCCGAGCCGACGGCAGCGTCGTGGGCGTGGAGATCGGCGGGCGCATCGCTGGTTACATCGAGTTGTCCGACCAGGTCCGTGCCGAGGCGGCGTGCACGATCGCCTGCCTGGCCGACGGTGGGGTCCACGAGACGTGGATGCTCACCGGCGATCACGCCCTCGCCGCCGCCAGCGTGGCCGCCCAGGCCGGGGTGGCTCGCCACGGGCACGACCTGCTTCCCGACGACAAGGTGGCCGCCATCCGCCGGCTCGATCCGTCCGGACGCCGGCTCGTCTACGTGGGCGACGGGGTCAACGACGCCGCCGCGCTCGCCACCGCCGGGGTCGGCGTGAGCCTCGGTCAGGGGGGCGCCGCCCTGGCCCTCGACGCCGCCGACCTCATCATCATGGACGACGACCTGCACCGCCTCCCCGACGTGATCGCCCTGGCCAAACGGACCCGGCGGATCGTTCGGACCAACCTGGCCTTCGCGCTTGTGGTCATCGTCACTCTGGTGACCGTCGATCTGGCCGGACGGTTGCCCCTGGTCCTCGGCGTCATCGGCCACGAAGGCTCCAGCGCCATCGTGGCCCTCAACGGGCTCCGCCTGCTGCGCTGGAGGCCGCCCTCCCATCCCCGCCGGCCCATCAACCTCCTCCCCGCCGACCCGGGCCCTGCGGTCGCCCGATCCGGGTCGACCTCGTAGGCTCACAGGATCGGACACGAACCCGCCGCCGCCCTACCGAGGCGGCCCGACAGCTCGACGATGGCCCCACCGGACGGTCGACGGCTCGACCTTGCGGTCCGGACCTTCGCCCTGCTCGCCGACCCGACCCGCCTCAAGATCGTCTGGCACCTCCGCAACACCGAGCTCAGTGTCAACGAGATCGCCGCCCGGGTCGAGAAGTCCCCGGCCACCGTGTCCCAACACCTCGGCAAGCTGCGCCTCGCCGCCGTCGTCCGCTCCCGCCGCGACGGCAACTTCATCCACTACACCCTCGCCGACAACCACATCGGCGAGGTCGTCGAGGACGCCCTCTACCACGCCGAGCATCTCGACCCACCCGCCTCCGGCGGCTGCCCCGGGTAGGGACGGGCACAACACCGGAGGGCCCGACCCCGTCGGTACGGGGCCGGGCCCTCCGGCGTCTTGGCAGGGTGGTCTGGCGCTGCCCGGACCTGGCCGGGCAGCGCAAGTGGTGTGGCTAGAAGCGGACCACGGTCCGCTCGCTGAACGTCCGGTCCCGGTTCAGGATCCGGGTGTCCACCGTCACCGTGTACTGGCCGGACAGTGCCTCCCCGTTGTCGAGGGTGCAGGAGAAGCCGACCTCCGTGCTGTCGGGCACGGTCACCGCGATCGGTTCACCGAGCGTGCCCTCGGGTTGGCCGTTGACCGTGCAGGTGGCGGCCACCGGGGTGTCCTTGCCCCTCACCTTCTGGGTCACGGTGACGTCCATCGAGGTGACGTACACCGTCGCCGGCTCCCCATTGTCGCTGGCGTTGCTGATGGTGATGGTGCCGTCGAAGGAACCGTCACCGGTCCTGGTCACCGTAGGCGTGGACTGGGAGATCGACGGCTGGTTGTGGACGACGCCGGTGTAGCTGGACTCGTCGCTGTCGGTCAGGTCGACCGTGGTGCCACCCGAGTCGGTGTAGTGAGCGGTGGCGGTACCGGTGTTGGCGTAGTCACCCACCGTGGCGATGCCTTCAGCGGTGCAGGTGATCGACGCCCCGGCGGCCAGGTCGACGGTGCAGATCGCGCCCTCCACCGAGTCGGTCACCTGGACCCCGGTCAGATCGACGTTGCCGGTGTTGGTGACGGTGTAGGTCCACGTGACCGGGTCACCCTCGACCGCCATGACCCCGTCGCCGGGGGTTCCGGTTCCGATGGTGGTGGTCTTGTCGATGCTCACCCCCGGTTCGGCCCCGAAGTAGCTCGAGTCGTCGGTGGCCGGGGTGACCGGCTGACCGGCCGGGTCGGTGCCCGACACGGAACCGATGTTGGTGTAGGCGCCCGCGGTGGCGCTGCCGGTGCCTTCACAGGTGGTGGAGGCGCCGGGGGCCAGGGTGTCGGTGTCACAGCTGACGGTGACCCCCTGGTCGTCGGTGACCGACACGCCGGTGATGGTGACGTTGCCAGTGTTGGTCACCGTGTAGGTCCAGGTGATCGGGGTACCGGCCAGCAGGGTCGGCCCGTCGGAACCGTTGGTCACCTTGTCGATCGACAGCTGCGGGCTCCACGGCACCTCGACGGTCTCGGTACCCGGCGTCTCGTCGGTCTCGCTCGAGTCGGCCCACGCCTGGTTGTCGACCTGGCCGGCGTCGATGTCGACCTGGGTCAGGGTGTAGGTCCCGGTGCAGGTGTCGTTGGCCGCGCCCACGGCCAGATCGCCGACCGGGCAGGCGTAGTCGTCGCCCAGCTTCGGGTCGGTCACCACCACATTGGTGAGGGTGACGTTGCCGGTGTTGGTGACCGTGAAGGTGTAGGTGATCACATCGCCCGGGGTGGCGACACCATCGTCACCGAGGTCGAGGTTCCCTCGCTTGTCCAGCCCCAGCGCGGGGTTGGTCGGCAGCGGGGTGGTGACCTCACCGGGGTCGGTGACGTCCGGGCCGACCGGCGGTGTGCCGGTGGCCAGGGCGGCGTTGTGGACCGATCCGGCGTCCACGTCGGCCTGGGTCAGGGTGTAGTCGGCGGTGCAGGTATCGGTGGCGCCGGCCGCCAGGTCACCGATCGTGCACGCCGGATCGGTGCCGAACAGGGGATCGGTCACCGAGACGCCGCTCAGGTCGACATTGCCGGTGTTGGTGACGGTGAAGGTGTAGGTGATGGTCTCGCCCGCATCTGCGTAGTCGTCGTCACCGGTGTTGACCCCTGCCGTCTTGACCAGGTCGATCGACGGCTCCGAGCCGAAGTAGCCGGAGTCATCGGTGACGGGGCCGACCGCGTCGCCCAACGGGTCGGTGCCCGTGACGGTGCCGGTGTTGGTGTAGGCGCCCGCGGTGGCGATGCCGGTAGCGGTGCAGGTGATCGACTCGCCCGGGGCGAGGGTGCCGTCGAAGGCGGACCCGTCGGCGTCGACACAGCTGATGGCGCCGGGGTCGAGCTGGTTGTCGGAGACGGTCACGTCCGAGGCGGTGACGTCACCGGTGTTGGTCACCACATAGGTCCAGGTCACCTCGGACCCGACCGGGATCATGCCGCCGTCGTCGGCGCCGTTGGTGGTCTTGTCGATGGTGAGCTGGGGGTGGAGCCGGGTGTTGGTCACCGTGACGGTGGCCGTCTGGCCCACCCCGATGGTGACGGGATCGGCCGGTTCGATGGAGGTCGAGAAGCCGTCGGCGGTCTCGGTGACCTCGCAGGTGACGCCACCGGGGATCCCGTCGATCGTCTCGCTGGATCCGGCGGTCAGCGTGACGGTGCCGGCGGTGCCGGCGCCGCAGCTGTAGCCGATATTGAACTGGAGGTCGGCCGGGGTGTCGTCACTGGCCTGTTTGATGATGGTCAGACTGCCCGTGCCGGTGTTGGTGAACTCGACGGCACCGCCGGCCTCGGCGGTCACCTCGGCGTTGTCGACGGTGTAGCCGGTGGGGATGTCGGTCTCGGTGACGGTGCAGGTCAGACCGGTGGGGATGTTGTCCACCGTGGCCGAGCCGGTGCCGTCCGCGGTGGTCACCTCGATGCCGGTGGCGGAGAACGTCTCACCGGCGGGGCTATCACAGGCCAGGTCGAAGGTGAAGGTGCCATCACCACCGGTGGCCGTCTTGTTGATCGTGAGCGAGGTCAGTTCCCGGGTGTTGGTCACCGTCACGGCAGCCGTGGCGCCGGGTTCGATGGTGGCGGGAGAGCCGCTGATCTCGGTGGTGTAGCCCTCCGCCGTTTCCGAGACGGTGCACGACGCGCCGGGAGCGAGGCCGTCGACGGTCTCGGCC
>JBKDZN010000024.1:0-6979 GCA_047971245.1 Acidimicrobiales bacterium | reverse complement strand
AGCGCCCACCACGGCCGCCCCGACCACCAAGCCTCCGGTCACCGCAGCGCCCACCACGGCCGCGCCGACCACCAAGCCTCCGACCACCAAGCCCCCGGTCACCACCGGCGAGCCGACCGGGGTCCGGGCGGTGCTGGAGCTCACCAACGCGGAACGGCGCAAGGCCGGCTGTGGTGATCTGACCTGGAACGCCACCCTGTCCCAGGTGGCCACCGCCCACAGTGTCGACATGCGTGACCGGAACTACTTCAGCCACACCGGCGCGGACGGACGGTCACCGTTCCAGCGGATCACCGACAGCGGCTACGCCTATTCGCGGGCGGCCGAGAACATCGCTGCCGGCCAGCCGACCGCCACCTCGGTGGTCCAGGCCTGGATGGACTCCCCTGGTCACCGGGCCAACATCCTCAACTGCTCGCTGACCGAGCTCGGGGTCGGCCTGGCCGAAGGCGGCTCCTACGGCACCTACTGGACCCAGGTGTTCGGCACCCCCCGGTGAACCGGCGCCCGCCTCAGCTCCGGCCGTAATCCGGTTCGATCCGGGCCACGGCGTAGCCCTGCCGGTGCCATCGCACCGGCAGGATGCCGCTGAGCCCCTGGTACTCAACGTCGAACCAGACCCCGATGAGGTCCCCCCCGGACCGTTCTGAGGGGCACCAGCCACCCCGGCCGTGGCCGCACAATGCCGCGGGATCAACGAGGCCGGCGCCGTCGTAGACGTCGCAGCCGGCCTCGTTGATGCCCGCCCGGCAGGCTGCGCTCGGTCCGTCCCGGTCGGTCTCGGGCCGGTACACCACCAGCCGGTCGAGGGTGACCCCGATCCCGAACGAGCCGGTGGCCGTGAACGCGGCCACGATCCGGGCGTCGGCATCGGGCTCGTCCCGGGCGATCGCTCCGACCCGAACCGCATTGGCGGCCGCCGCCTCGGACGCGTTCAGGCTGAACACCCCGACCGTCAGGTCGATCAACCCGAAGATGAGCAGGAGGAAGAGCGGCCCGACGAGGGCGAACTCGATCAGGCTCGCCCCCCGCTCGGCCCGTTGAGCCCGACGGGTGACGAGACCCGTCATTCCTTCAGCACCGGCCGGGCGATCATGGTGAGCGACCCCGCCACCGGTCGGGTCCACCTCGCCCCGTCGCCGATGTCGACATCGTAGGTCACCGTGAGCGGGCCATCGGCGGGATCGATCCCCGACAGGTCGAGCCGGCCCTGGGTCGACCTGATGTCGATCGGGCCGGCCACGATCCGGCCGGCCCGATCCTTGACCGTGACCACGAAGGCGGCGAACTCCTCGAACAGGCCGGGGTCGAAGGTGAGCTCGCCGTAGAAGCTCGAACCCGAGGCGCACGCGCACGGCGGCACGACCACCTGCCCCTTCGTGGTGTCGCACACCCCCAGATCGAGACTCACCACGAAGATGCGGGCGGAATCCCCGTAGCCGACCAGGCAACCCGTGTTCGGCATCAGCCGGACCCCGTACGGCTTCCAACCCTGGTTGTTGCTGTAGCCACACGAGGTCGCCGTGACCAGATCCACACAACGGATCTCGTCCCGTCGCCAGGCCGTGCTGTACAGGCGCGTCTCGAGGTTGTAAGTGACCCCCGTACCGCCGTCGATGGCCACATTGCGCTCCAGCTCCGGTCGGTTGTACACCCGGCCGGAGGTCGAGACGCACGGTATCGACACGGTGGCCAGGCAGTAGCCGACGGTCCGGGCATCGGCGTCGACGTCACGGAACGGCTGCACCGTGCGGCCCTGAGCCGACGAGACCGGAACCGGCTGCTTGAACCCCGAGCACGCCGCGTTCAGCGCCAGGTCCCAGCACAGCGCCGAACGACCCGTGCGGAGCGGCCAGAAGGTGACGAGCCGATCCCCGTCCAGGATGGTGTCGACCCAACGCGGGTCGGGCGACGGGGCGAAGTTCGCCCTTGGCACCACCGACCTCCACGTCGGCACGGTTGTCGGATACCCCGGGCACGGACGGCGGGTGGGGACGTCCAGGCAACCGATGCTCATGTCGTAGGCAATGAACACCAGCTGATCCCCGTAGCGGGTGACCGGGGTCGTCCACTGCTGGAAGGGCAGCTTGTCGGATCGGGTCACCCCGGGCAGGGTCCGGTAGATGTACTCGCCGCACGGCTGCCCCGTCGAAATCGTGGTGCACCCCCACCCGATCCGGGTGGCCAACGGGGCGCTGTCGTAGCGGATCAGCTCCCACCACACCTCGTCCCGCTCCTCGAAGGTGGCCAGCTGCGACATCCCCGACGTGGTCGAATCCACATCGGCCGGATACCGGGGACACGGACCCTGGCTCGGGATGTCGATACAGATCAGGATGCCCCGCCGGGCATCGGTGTGATGGTTGAGGGTCAGGAACCGGTCACCATCGGCGATCACCGCCGGCACGAAGCCATCACCGGAGCCGGCGTTCGGGAAGCTGAGCACCGGTGGTGGCAGCGACACCGGTTGGCTGCAGGTGGCCACGCACGGGTCGTAGGTGGCGGTGGCCGACCGGGTGATCGAGATGTTGTCGGTGAACAGCTGCGAGATGAACTGGGTGACACGGCCATCGGTCACCCGCACCCGGACGTCCCTCGGCTGCGACAGGTCGATCGTCCGGCCAATGGCCGCCCCGTCCAGATCGTTGATGGCCAGGAACTCGTCGATCGACGCCTCCACTTCGGTGGCGGATCCTCCCCGGCCCCGGGTCTCGGCACCGACCAGCGACGCCAGGTCGGCCGCCTTCTGCAACTCCGATGCCCGCACGAACCAGAACGCCGCATCGACCCCGAACGCGGCGACGATCAGCAACGGGATCAGCAGCAGGGCCGTCATCGGCACCACCTGGCCGTATTCCTGGGGCCGGTCAGTCATGGCGGGCCTGTTCCCTGATGATGATGGTGTCGGCGACGGTGTACCGGTCGAAGCCGGGCACCCCGCCGGTCAGGCTGCGCTGGGTGGCACTGAACCCGACCCCCACCTTCCATCCCCCCGGTTTGAGCCGGGTCGTGGCGCACCACCGCCGATCCGGCCGCACGGCACACCGACCGTCGAAGGTCATCGCACCGTCGGCCACCTGGTTCACCACCGAGGTCGGGTAGGTGGCGCAGATGCCACTGACCCCGCCGGCGTTCATCGCCCCCGTCGAGATGCACCGGTCCGGCACCTCCTGGTACCGATCACCGTCGAAGATGACCACCCAGTCGACCTGATCGACCCCGCGGCCCCGCAGATCGCGCATCAGGGCCTGGATCACCTGACCGTCGTGATCGATCGAGTTCCCGGCGGCGAAGCCGGCCACGGCCGCCGCCCTCGAGGCGTACTGCACCGTGGTCTGCTTCTGCCACGCTACGCCCACCTCGACCACCCCCAACGTCAGGAGCAGCAGTAGCGGGGCGACCAGAGCCGTCTCCACCAGCGCGGCACCCCGCTCACCTGCCATGGCTCTGGCATCGACGACCGAAGTCCCCAGCTTGAGCGATCTGGTCGGGTTGCGCCGAACGGCCCGGGCCGGTCGGCGAGTCGCCCGGGCCCGGCGACCGTGATTCGATGGTCGGATGATTCAGGTCGATCCCATCCGCACCGACGGACCCACCGCCAGCGTCATCACCCTGGACCGGGCCGAACGTCGCAACGCCCTCGACATCGATCACTGCCTCGGCCTGGCCGAGGCGGTGACGGCCGGCGTCGAGGCCGGGGACCGGGCCCTGGTGATCACCGGGTCGGGCTCGTCGTTCTGCGCCGGGGCGGACTTCGGCGGCGTCACCGGCGACGGGTTCGGGGCCGCCCTCCACACCATGCTGCGCACGATCGTCGAGGCCCCGATCCCGATCGTCGCCGCCGTCAACGGGCACGCCATCGGGGCGGGCGTCCAGCTGGCCATCGCCTGCGACCTCCGGGTCGGCGGTCCCGATGCCCGCTTCGCCGTACCCACCGCCCGGCTCGGCCTGGCCGTCGACCCGTGGACCATCGGCCGTCTCATCGGCCTGACCGGCAACGGGCCGGCGCGGCACCTGCTGATGTCCTGCCGGACCATCGACGGCGCTACCGCGGCCCGGATCGGCCTGGTCGATGAGTCCGGCACCGTCGACGACGCCACCGCCCTGGCCGCCGACCTGGCCACCATGGCCCCGCTGACCCTCCGCTACATCAAGCAGGCGGCCAACGCCGCCACCCCCGAACTCGACCGGGCCGCCGTGACCGACGCGTTCGAGGCGTGCTGGAAGAGCCACGATCTGACCGAAGGTCTCGCGGCGCGGGCCGAGGGACGCCCCGCCGCGTTCCAGGGCGCATAGGTCGCTACCCTGCCGCCGTGACCGGATGGCCCCGAGGACGCGCCCGCGACGGCGGGATCGACGAGATCCCGATCCCCGGGCGACAGGGCCGGTTGTGGTTGTGCGGCAAGCACGCCGTGGGTCCCGATCCCGAGGCCCTGCTGGCCCGGGTGGGCGCCGACGCCATCGTCTGCCTGTGCCAGCCCCACGAGATCGACCACCGGTACCCGGTGTACGCGGCCTGGCTGGCCGCCGAAGCCGATCACCGGGCGGTCTGGTTTCCCACCCCGGATCTGAGCGTCAGGCCGCTGGCCGACACCACCACCCTCGTGGACGACCTCGTCGCCCGCCTCGACCGGGGCCGCGGCCTCGTCGTGCACTGCGGGGCCGGGATCGGCCGGGCCGGCACGATGGCCGTAGCCATCCTGCTGGCCGGCGGCGTCCCGCCGGACGATGCCCTGGCGTCGGTGGCCCGTCATCGGCCGGGCGCCGGCCCCGAGGCCGGATCGCAGACCGAGCTGGTCGCCGAACTGGCCGGCCACTACCGACCCGAGCGGTCAGGCGGTGGGATCAACGATCGTTGACCGCCGCCCCCAGACGTTCGACGGCGTCGGCGAGGATGGGCCGCGGGGTGGCGAAGTTGATCCGGACGAAACCCGGTGTCCCGCAGCGACGGCCGTCGATCAGGGCGACCCCGGCCCGGTCGAGCAGGGTGTCGGCGGGTCGATCGCCCAGCTCGAGGCCGGACACGTCGATCCAGGCCAGATAGGTGCCCTCGGGGAGATGCATACCGGCCCCGGGTAGATGGGCGGCGACCAGATCGGCCAGGTACCGGCGGCTGGTGTCGAGGTAGTCGAGCACCTCGGCCAACCAAGGGCCACCGTCGCGGTAGGCGACCGTGTTGGCGATCACGCCGAGGTTGCTGGCCCCGTGACCGGCGAGGAACCCGATGTCGGTCCACCGCTCGGCATCGACCTCGTTGGTGAGCAGGAGCTGGGCCGCCTTGAGGCCGGGCAGATTCCACGCCTTGGACGCCGAGGTGGCGGTCACCGAATGACGGGCCGCGGCCGCCGACACCGAGGCGTAGGGGACATGCCGGCGTTCCCCGTACACCAGAGGAGCGTGGATCTCGTCGGCGAAGACCCGCCCGCCGCGGTCATCCACCACCGAGGCCAACGCCTCGAGTTCGCCGGGTTCGAAGACCCGACCGGTCGGGTTCTGGGGGTTGCACAGCACGACCAGGTCGCCGTCACCGGCCAGTGCCCGGTCGATCCCCTCCAGGTCCATCACGTAGCGACCGTCCACCACCGGCATCGGCACCCGGATGATGTCCCGGCCCATCTGGGGTGGGACCGACAGGAACGGCATGTACGCCGGCGTGGGCAACACGATGGCGCTGCCCGGTGCCGAGAAGTGCTCGATGGCGACCTGGAACCCCCGGATGACGTCGGGGATGGGGTGGACCCACTCCGCCGGAACTGGCCACTGGTGGCGTGCGGCCATGAAATCGGCCGTGGCCCGGGCCAGATCGTCCCGCAGGGCCGTCGGCAGGTAGCCCAGGGTCCCGGTGTCGATGTCGGCGTGCAGGGCGTCGGTGATGGCCGGGTCGGTACCGAAGTCCATCTCGGCCACGAACGCCCCGATGACCCCGGGACCGTACCTGGTCCATTTCATCCCACCGGTGGCGGTGAGCTCGTCGACGGTGATCTTGTCGAACGGGTGAGCGGGAGGCGCGGGCACGATGCCCGCGGTGACGTCGGAGGATTGGGCCATGCGGGCCAAGCTAGCGGCCGGACCGGCTCCCGTTCGCACCGACCACCGGCAGGTGCTGGAGCTGGGTCCACACCGTGGGCACCACATGGCGCAGGTAGGTACCCAGCCGGATGAACGACCGACCCGACTCCCGGAAGGTGTACCGGATGGGGACCTCGTGGTAGCCGAAACCGCGGGCCAGCAGATCGATGGTGAGCACCTGGGCGTAGTTGTAGTCATGGGCCACCACGGCCGCGGCGGCCGCCTCGGCCGAGAAGGCCCGGTACCCGGACTGGCCGTCGGTGACCGGCCGCCGGGTGAGCCACCGCACCCACCGGGTCAGGGTCAGGTTGCCGAACCGGCGGTGGGGGAGCATCCGGCCGATGTCGCCCCCGAACCGTGTCCCCACCACATAGTGGGCCTCGCCGCGCAGGATCGGTTCCACCAGGTCGGCCAGCTGGGCGGCGTCGTACTCCCCGTCGGCATCACAGAAGGCCACCGCGGCCGCCCCCCGCTCGGTGGCCGCGGCCAAGCCGCAGCGGACCGCCGCTCCCAGCCCGTGAGGACCCGGGTTGGCGATCACGGTCGCCCCGGCCGCCGCGGCCACGGCCGCGGTGTCGTCCCGGCTGCCGTCGTCGACGACGATCACCTCGACCGGCCGCCCGGCCACCGTGGCCGGCGCAGCGGCCACCACGGAGCCGACCCGAGGCGCCTCGTTCCGGGCCGGCAGGAACAGGACGACCGGGCCCGGTGCCGGCCGGGGTGGGGGAGCGGTGGGCAACCGGCGGGGCAGGCGGCAGCGGCCCGGTAGGCCCGGCGCCGGGACGACCAGGGCCGCGGCCCCAGCGGCCAGGCTGTACCCGGTCTTCACCCCGTGCAGCACCAGCGCGACGGCGACCGCCCGACCGACCGTCACCCCCGTCGTGGCCACCAGCGCGGCCGCGGCCGCCGC